>PMLO01000128.1 GCA_003158895.1 Propionibacteriaceae bacterium | reverse complement strand
GCTCGTACCGGCGGCTGAGTTCCAACGCGCCAACTCCCTGACCCAGGTCGCGCTCGCGGTCGCCGGCAACCTGGTCGGACCGGTCGTCGGTACGGCCCTGTTCGTCCTGTGGCCAGGCGTTCCGTTCGCACTGGCAGGGGTGGCCTACGCCGGCGGCACCGCGATCACGGTGTGGCTGTCCCGCCGCTCGCCGAGGCCCGTACCGGTCGAAGGCAGGGCCGCACCCCTGAAGCTGCTGGCCGAAGGGCTGCACTACCTGGCCAGGCATCGCGTCCTCCGCACCCTCGCCGGGGCCGTCGCCATCGTGAACCTCGTCACGTCCGGGGCCATCGCCGTGGCCGTCCTGTACGTCCTGTACGAGCTGCACCTGCCCCGTTCCACCTACGGGTTGGTGATGGCGTCATTCGCCATCGGAGCCATCGGCGGAGGTGTGATGACCGTACGTCTGACCCGCTGGCTCGGCGAACGTACCGCCGTGCTCGTCGCACTGGGCGCCTTCGGCGTCTCGATGGTGGTCCTGGGGGCCATCCGGCAGGTCGTCGTGTCGATCGCGGCCATGGTCCTCATGGGCTTCTTCTCGATGGTGTGGAACATCACCGTCAACAGCTACCGGCAACGCGTCGTCCCCCTCACGCTGCTCGGCCGCGTCACCTCGGTCTTCCGGATGGTCGCCTTCATCACGATGCCGCTGGGCGCTCTCCTGGCCGGCCTCGGCACCCACGCGATCGGCCTCCCGTGGACGTACGTGCTCGGCGGCTTCCTCCTCTTCGCCACGGCGATCGTCGCGATCCGGCCGCTGCAGGAGATGCCGAACCGGCCCTGAGCTGAACCGTCCGGCCAGGCGCCCGTCGCCCCGGCCCACGGCAGAATGTGCCTGTGACATTCACCGGATTCCCCGAAGCGGCGCTGGACTTCTACGACGACCTTGAGACCGACAACACGAGGTCGTTCTGGACGGCTCATGCGGACGCGTACGCGACGTGCGTGAAGGAGCCCATGATCGCCCTGTGCGAGGCGCTGGCCGAGGAGTTCGGGGACGCGAAGATGTTCCGGCCGAACCGCGACGTACGGTTCTCGGCCGACAAGTCGCCGTACAAGACAGCGCAAGGCGCGTACGTGCCGGCCGGTCCGGCGCTCGGCTGGTACGTCCAGGTCTCGGCCGCCGGGCTGATGACGGGGGCGGGCTTCTACCAGTCCACACCTGAGCAGCTGCGGAAGGTCCGCGAGATCATCGCCGGACCGCGCGGCAGCGAGCTCGAGAAGCTGCTCGAGCGGTTGCGGGCCGCCGGCTGGGAGGTGGGTGGCGACACGCTGGCCACTGCCCCGCGGGGCTACGACAAGGACCATCCGCGCATCGCCTTGCTTCGCCACAAGACGCTGAACGTCAGGCACATGTACGGCTTCGAACCGGTCATCCACACACAGGACTTCGCCGACGCGGTCCGTGCCGACTGGCGCGCCGGGCGTCCGCTCGTCGAGTGGTTCGCCGAGATCCTCTGACGCTTGTCACCCCGTAGATTTGGCCGCATGTTCACCGGGTTCCCCGAAGCGGCACTGGACTTCTACGACGACCTCGAGACCGACAACACGAGGTCGTTCTGGACGGCTCACGCGGACGTGTACGAGTCGTGCGTCCGCGCTCCCATGAAGGAGCTCGCGGATGCGCTGGCCGAGGACTTCGGCGATGCGAAGCTGTTCCGGCCGCACCGAGACGTGCGGTTCTCGAAGGACAAGAGCCCGTACAAGACGTACCAGGACATGTTCATCCCGGTCGGTCCGGCGCTCGGCTGGTACATGCGGATCTCGGCTCCCGGCGTCATCGTCGGCGCCGGCTTCTACGACGCACCCGCCGACAAGCTCAGGGAGCTGCGCGAGGTGATCGCGGGACCGCGCGGCACCGAGCTCGAGACCATCCTCGCTCCCCTGACCGCCGCGGGCTTCGAGCTGGGCGGCGAGACGGTGGCGACGGTCCCCCGCGGCTATGACAAGGGCCACCCGCGGATCGCGCTGCTGCGCCACAAGGCGATCCACGTCGGCCGGTCGTACGGGTTCGAGCCGGTCATCCATACGCCCCAGCTGCTCGACGCCGTACGGAGCGACTGGACCGCGACGCGACCCCTCGTCGAATGGCTCGCCGAGATCCTCTAGATGTATTGACCGGCGCCTGCGCAGGTGTGCGGGCCTGCTTTGATCGACCCCAAGACCGAGGGGATGCCACCTCCGCGGCACAGGTTCCACCGACCCCCGTCACAGGAGGTGCACAGGATCCGGTACGAGACTCCGGGGATGCAGGCTGGCGTCACGTCGAGGGCACGTGTCTTGTCCGTGGTTGCTCTGGTGATGACCCTGTCCGCCTTCGCCGTCGTGACTCCCCGTGGGGCACGCGTGACCCCCGCAGCAATGGCGCCGTCCGCGACCCCGCGCCCCCAGGCCTGGCGGTTCCTCAGCCGCCCGGACCTGACACCGCCCCTGATCACGTCGACGATCGGTGCGGAAGATTCAGCCTCGCTGGCAGCGGCCGAAGGTCAGTACGTCTTCCTCGGCCCGAAGGACACCGACACGGGCGTGACGATGCAGGGCGAGGTGATCGTCGACCCGCAGGGCAACCCGGTCTGGGTCAACAACTCGGCCGTGGGCACGTTCAACTTCCGCGAGCAGACCTACCAGGGCAAGCCGGTCCTGACCTACTGGGACGGGAACTCGACGTCGTACGGGCACGGCGATGTCGTCATCCTCGACGACACGTACACCCAGATCGCCACGGTGACCACCGGTGGCGATCTCGGCCCTCACCAGGCCGACCTGCACGAGAGCGACATCACACCGCAGGGAACGATGCTGCTGACCTCCTACCCAGAGGTTCAGGCCGACCTCAGCAGCATCGGCGGCCCGACGAACGGCTGGGTGCTCGAAGGTGTCGCCCAGGAGGTCGACATCACAACCGGCGCCGTCGTGTTCGAGTGGAAGTCGCTCGACCACATCCCGATCTCCGACACCTATCAGCCCCTGACCGCGGGCGAGGGGACCCGGGCGAACCCATTCGACTACTTCCACATCAACTCCGTACAGGACGACGGTCCTGACCAGGTGCTCATCTCCGCCCGCCACACCCACGCGATCTACGAGGTCGCCCGCCAGACCGGCTCACTCACCTGGCAGCTCGGAGGCCGGCAGAGCAGCTTCACGTTCGGTTCAGGGGCAGCGTTCGCCTGGCAGCACGACGCACGCCGCCAGGCCGACGGGACGATCACGATGTTCGACAACGAGGCATCTCCGACCACCTCACGCGGTCTTCGGCTGTCGCTGGACATGGCCACGATGACCGCGACCGTAGCCGCTGCGTACCTCCCCCCGACCCCACGGGACGCGGCCACCCAGGGGGACGTCCAGGTTCTCTCGAACGGCAACGTGTTCGTCGGGTGGGGTCAGGAGCCCTTCTACTCCGAGTACACGAGCAGCGGTGCACTGCTCGACGACGACACCTTCACCGCCGGAACGAGCTACCGCGCGTTCCTGGATCCCTGGGTCGGTCTGCCGACGACTCCCCCCGCGGCCGTGCTCACGCCCAGCGGCTCCACCGCGACGGTGTACGCGAGCTGGAACGGCGCGACGCAGGTGGCGTCGTGGCGGGTGCTGACCGGCGCCGACGCGGTGGTCGCGGTACCGGCCACGACGGTCGCCCGTACCGGGTTCGAAACGGCGATCCCGCTGACGCATCCCGGAGCCTTCGTGCAGGTCCAGGCCCTCGACGCATCGGGCAACGTCCTGGGAAGCGTCGTCCCCACGTAGCGTGACGGACTCGCGTCGTGACGCCGGGTGCGGGCGCCTTCCAGCCGTCCGCACCTGGAGCGTATGCACGGCACCGGGCCGCGTGGCACCGTCACGAGCCCAGACCTGCGCTGCGGGAGCCGCGATGCAGGTCTGGGCTTGACGTGTTGTGGCTAGACGCCGAGACGCGCGCGCCGCAGCAGCTCGCCCTCGGTCTGATTGGAGCTCGGCACGTGGCCGGGCAACGGCAGGATCCGCTCGTGGATCGCGTCGATGATCCACTCCGGCTGCGGGAAGTACAGCGACTCCAGCTCCGGGGCGGGTGTGACGTGGTTCCGCGAGCCCACGATGACGACGGGCGCGTCGAGGGAGTCAAAGGCAACCTGGGACACGTTCGCCGCGATCGTCTGCATCACTGAACCACGCTCGACCGCGTCCGAGGACACGACGAGACGACCGGTCTTCTTGACCGACTCCAGCAACACCGAGTAGTCCAGCGGGCACACGAACCGGAGGTCGACGACCTCGGCCGAGACGCCGTACTTCTCCTGCAGCTCGTCAGCGGCCTTGAGGGCCCGGTACAGGGTGGCGCCGTACGTGGCGATCGTCAGGTCGGTGCCCTCACGCCGTACGACCGAGGTGCCTTCCGGCGTCTCGTAGTAGCCCTCCGGCACGCCACCGGGCTCGAACTGCTCGCCCATGTCGTACAGAAGCTGTGACTCGAGGAACACCACCGGGTCCGTACCGGCCAGGGCCAGGTTGAGCATGCCCTTCGCGTCGGTCGGGGTCGTCGGGAAGTAGACCTTGAGGCCGGGGATGTGGTGGACCAGCGCCGACCAGTCCTGGCTGTGCTGGGCGCCGTACTTGTTGCCCACCGACACCCGCATGGTCAGCGGCATCTTCAGCAGGCCCGCTGACATCGACTGCCACTTCGCGGCCTGGTTGAAGACCTCGTCGCCCGCGCGGCCGAGGAAGTCGCAGTACATGAGCTCGACGACCGCGCGGCCGCCGCACAGCGCGTACCCGACACCGGCGCCGATGATGGCCGCCTCCGAGATCGGCGAGTTGAACAGGCGACGGTACGGGAGAAGCTCGGTCAGGCCGCGGTAGACGGCGAACGCGCCGCCCCAGTCACGGTTCTCCTCACCCCACGCCGCCATCGTCGGATCGATGGCGAACCGGTGCGCCATGGCCTCGAACAGGCCGTCGCGGAACTGGTACATCTTCACCTTCGAGACGGGCTTGCCGTTCTCATCCGTGGCGGTACGGATCTTGTTCGCGATCGCCTTGACCCGAGCGTTCTCGGCGAGCGGCTGCAGCAGCTCCGGCTCACCGGAGCCGAACGACTCGACGTGCGAGTTCGACAGCATGACCGACTCGACGAACGCCGCGTCGACGCGCGGGCACTCCTCGTCGTTGGTCGCGAGCGTCAGCACCTTGGTGAGGCGCTCGATGATCCCGGCATGCAGATCCTCGACCTCGGTCTTGCCGACGACCTTCTTGCTCACCAACAGGTTCGTGAATGCCTCGATCGAGTCGGCCTGCTCCCACAGCTCCATCTCCTCCTTCGTGCGGTACGAGGAGGCGTCGGACGGAGAGTGACCGGAGATGCGGTACGTGATCGTGTCGAGCAGGACCGGGCCCTGGCCGGCCAGCAGCAGCTCCTTCTTGCGGCGTACGGCATCGGCCACGGCCAACGGGTCGTACCCGTCGACGCGCTCGGCGTGCATCGCCTCGGGGTTGACGCCGGCACCGACGCGCGCGAGCACGTCGTAGCCCATCGTCTCGCCGTCGGTCTGGCCGCCCATGCCGTAGAAGTTGTTGAAGAAGTTGAACAGGATCGGCGGGTTGCCGCCGTCCTCGGGGCGCCACAGGTTGCGGAACTGGTCCATGGCCGCGAACATCATCGACTCCCAGACCGGACCACAACCCATGGACGCGTCGCCGATGTTGGCGACGACGATGCCGGGCTCGTGGTTGATCCGCTTGTACAGTGCGGCGCCCTGGGCGATCGGCGCGGAACCGCCGACGATCGCGTTGTTGGGCATCGAGCCGAACAGGATGAAGTTCTCGGCGAGCTCAGCCTCGGTCCCGTGCGGGATCCTCTCGGCGTAACGCAGCGTCTCGCCGTCGAGGAACCCCGACATGATGCCGCTCAGCGTGCCCGGCTCGAGCTTGCGGGCCGCGGAGAACGACTTGGCCAGGATTTCGCCGTGGCTGCGGTGCGAGCCGAAGATGAAGTCGTCGACGCCGAGCTCGGCGGCCTGGCCGACGGATGCGGCTTCCTGGCCCATCGAGAGGTGGGCGGGGCCCATGTGGTTGTACTCGACGCCCTGCCACCCGCCGGTGATCTTGATGGAGTTGAGCATCGTCTCGAACTCGCGGATGGCGAGCATGTCGTGGAGCATCGCGACGAGACCGTCGGCGCCGAAGCGCTTCTTCTCGGCGGCGAAGTCCATCGTGTAGGCGTTGATGGGGATCTCGGGGACCGTCACCGATCCGCGAGCGCGGACTGTGGCCGGGTTGACCGTAAGGGACTTGGGCATGGTGGGTTCGTCCTTCTGACTAGACGCGAATGGCCCAGACGGCTTCGCGGATACCTTCGGAAACTGTGGGATGGGGGAAGACGACCTGACGCAGGTCGCTGACGGTGAGCTCGGTCTCGAGCGCCACAGCGGCGCCCCAGATGGTCTCGGGAGCGTACGTGCCGAGCATGTGGATGCCCTTCACGATGCCGGTGCCCTTCTCGGCGATCAGCTTGACCGCCCCTGCCTTGGACAAACCGTTCTCGGCGACGAACCGGCCGCTGAGCACGAGCGGTACGGTCACGATCGCGACGTCGAGTCCGCGGCGCTTCGCCTCGGCCTCGGTGAGGCCGACGCCTGCCGACTCGGGCATCGCGTAGACCGCCCATGGGATCGTGTCCCAGCGCATGACCTCGCCGTGCACGCGGGCCTCGGGATCGAGGATGTTCGCGGTGGCGATCTCTCCCATCCGGTACGCGGCGTGCGCGAGCAGGCTGCGTCCGGTGACGTCGCCGACCGCCCAGACGTTCGGCAGGTTCGTCCGCATCCGGTCGTCGACGACGATGCCGCGACGGTCGATCTCCAGGCCGGCCTCGCGGGCACCCCAGCCGTCGACCAGCGCGCGCCGGCCGACCGCCATGAGGATGAGGTCACCCTCCACACGCTCCTGGGCGCCACCCTCGGGGGTGAAAACGACCGTGCTGGATTCGATGGCTTCGACCTTGCACGTCAGCTTGAACGTGATGCCCGGCATCGACTGGCGCGCGGTCTTGGCCAGGTCGGCGTCCATGAACGGAAGGATCTCGGGCATCATCTCGACGACCGTCACCTCGGTGCCGAGCGCCGCGAACAGGCTGGCGAACTCGATGCCGATCACGCCGCCGCCGATCACGATGAGCCGCTTCGGGACCTCCGGCACGGCGAGCAGACCTGTCGAGTCGACGACCTTGGGGTTGCCCTTGGCGCCGGGGATCGGTGGCATGACAGGTACGGACCCGGTCGCCACGATGACGTGGTCCGCCGTCTTGCGGGCACCGCCGATCTCGACGACACCAGGCGCGATGAGCGTCGCGAACTCCGGCACGATCTCGACCTTGAGACGCTTGAGCATCTGCGTCACGCCACCGACGAGAGTCTTGACGACCTCGGCCTTCCACGACTGGACCTGCCCCCAGTCGTACGAGACTCCTGTGGCCGTGACGCCGTACTGCGCCGAGTGCAGCGCATGCTCGTACAGCTTCGCCGAGTTCAGCAGGCTCTTCGTCGGGATGCAGCCCACGTTGAGGCAGGTGCCGCCGACGAACTCCTTCTCGGCGAGCAGCACCTTCCTGCCCGCATGGCCGAGGCGTTCGGCGGCGAGGTACCCACCGGGGCCGCCGCCGATGATGATGACGTCGTAGTCGCTCATGTCAGGCCATCAGGAACAGGTCGACGGAAGCGATCGCGGTCGTGAGGTCACGAAGGAAGCGGGCAGCGTCCGCGCCATCGACGACCTGGTGGTCGGCGGTCAGCGAGAACGAGATGCGTCGCTCGACACCGAGGTTGCCGTCCTTGTCGACCGTCGCGGCGGGCACGATGGCATTGATGCCGAGGATGCCCGTCTGCGGAAGGTTGACGATCGGTGTGAAGCTCGTGATCCCGAACGATCCGAGATTCGACACCGTGAACGTCGCGCCCGTGAGCAGGTCGGGGCTGATCCGGCCCTCCTGGCACTGCGCGGCGAGGTCCTTGGTCGTGGCCGCGAACTCACGAAGCCCCATGGCGGCGGCGTTGCGGATCGTCGGGACCATGAGCCCGCGCGGGGTGTCGACGGCCATGCCGAGGTGCACCTCGCCGAAGCTCCGCAGCACACCGTTGACGAGGTGCGCGTTGAGGTTCGGGTGGTTGCGCACGACCTTGGCGGTCACGAGGCCGATGAGGTCGCCGATCGTCACGACGTTGAGCCCGAGCGACGGGTCGGTGGCCTTGAGACGGGCCCGCAATGTGAGCATCGCCTCCGCAGAGGCCGACATGTCGTAGGAGAGCTGGGCGGAGGTCGCGAGCGACTCCCGCATGCGGTCCGCGATGAGCTTGCGGATGCCCTTGAGCGGGGTCTCGGTGACCGTGCCTGCGGCGAGAGCTGCGGGGGCTACGGCTACGGGCGCGGCGGTTGCTGGCGTCGCCGGAACGGCGAGGTCGGCGGTCGTCACGCGACCGCCGATGCCGGTGCCGGTCTGGCCAGGCGTGTACGCCTCCGAGCCGCGGGCGCCGGCCGTCAGGCGGGGGCCGGCGGCGAGAGCCGCCTGTACGTCGCGCTCGATGATGCGACCGTGAGGTCCGGTGCCGACTCCAGCCGCCTGTACGGGGATGCCCGCAGCCTGGGCCGCAGCCTTCGCCCGAGGCGATGCGGGAGCGTCGTCGGCTGCCGGTACGACAGGTGCCGCGGCCTGTGCCGTACCAGCGGAAGGTGCGACCGGCGCGGCAGGTGCGGCCTCCTCGGCGGATGCCGGCGCAGCAGCAGCCGCCGGGGCAGCAGGCGCGTCCACGGTCTCGCCGGGCGCACCGATGATCACGATGGGGCTCTTGACCGGTACGTCGTCGCCCTCCGCGACGAGCAGCGCCAGTACGGTACCGGCGACGCCCGCCGGCACGTCCATGGTCGACTTGTCCGTCTCGATGTCGCACAGCACGGTGCTCGCCTCGACGGTGTCTCCGACCTTGATGTGCCAGGCCGTGATCAAGCACGACTCGACGGTGTTGCCCAGGGCGGGCATGACGACTGTGGTGGCCATGGGACCTCTCTCAGACGATCCGGATGTCCGGAACGGTGACGGTGAGTTGCTCAGCGGCCTCGGGTGCAAGGCCTGAGTCGGTGATGATGCCGGCGAGGCCGGACAGAGGAAGGACGGAGACAAAGCCTGCGCGTCCATACTTCGACGAGTCGGCGAGCAGCCACGTCTCCTCGGCGCGGTCTCGCATGGCGGCCAGGACCTCGGCGCCCTGCGGGAACTGCGTGGTCATGCCGCGAACGGACGTGAACCCGTCCGTACCGACGAAAGCCAGCCGTACGTTGAAGTCATGGATCGTCCTCAACGCGACCGGGCCGACGAGGGACTCGGACTCGTGGTGGAACTCGCCGCCGGTGAGGATCACCTTGAGCTGCGGGTTCTGGCGGGCGTAGGCGAAGACGAGCGTCGAGTTGGTGACGATCTGTACGCCACGGCGGTGGGTGAGGTAACGGGCGACGAGCGCGGTCGTCGTACCGGCTTCGATCATGATCGCGTCACCGTCGACGACGAGGTCGGCGGCTGCCGCGGCGATGCGGTCCTTCTCGTCGATGCGGGACCGCTGCCGGTCCAGGACATCGACCACGGAGGTGCGCTGGGCTCCCCCGTGCGTACGGGTCAGCAGGCCCTTGCTCTCCAGGTCGCGGAGGTTGGTACGAACCGTGACCTCGGAAACGCCCAGGTCGCGGGACAAAGCAGAGACCGACAGCGATCCGTCCTTCGCCAACAGGTCGAGGATGTACGTCTCGCGGCTTGCGCGACCTACGGTCACGTTCTCACCCGCCTTTGGATGGTTTCGCTTGGGGTTTCGTTTACTTGTTTGAAACGGTATACCGAAGCAATTCGCTGTGCAAGACCCGGGGGGGCCTTTCGGCGGAGGACGTGTGACCGGCGACCGATTCGGTCTCTGTGGCTACGTTGTGCCCATGAGAACGGCCCCTAGGTGGTCCATCGGGTGGAGCACGGTTCGCCTGATCGCTGCTCTGCTGATCCTCGCGGCGATTGTCGCTCAGGCAATGCGCTCGATCGGCGGCGCCATCTCCCGTAACGGCGACGTCGCCACGACGGGAGTCAACTTCTTCAGCTTCTTCACTGTGCTCTCCAACGCCGGTTCGGTCGTCGTGCTGTCGATCGTGGGCATGTGGGGGCTCCGCCACTGGCGCGAAGGACGACCCCTTCCGTTCGGCCCGGCGACCGCGCTGGCCTGCGTCACGACGTACATGATCGTCACCGGCGTCGTCTACAACACGCTCCTGCGCGGCATCGAACTGCCGCAGGGAACGACCGTGCCCTGGTCGAACGAGGTGCTCCACGTCATCGGGCCCATCTTCCTGCTCCTCGATGTGCTCTTCGGCTCGTCGCCAGCCCGGCTGCCGTGGCGTGCCGTCCTCGGAATCCTGGTCTTCCCGCTTCTCTGGGTCGCCTACACGCTAATCCGAGGACCACGTGTGACGAATCCGACAACCGGGGCCGCCTGGTGGTACCCGTACCCGTTCCTCGATCCCCACGTCGTGAGCGGCTATACCGGCGTCGTCCCGTACGTGCTGGGGATCGCCGCGGCCCTCGCGGCCTTCGGGGCCGGTGTCGTCTACGTCGGACGTCGCCGCACGTCGGGTGCGGCTCTCGAAGCAGGCTCGATCAGTCAGGCTGATCCGGCCCGATGAGCTCGACGAGGACCTGACCGCGGCGCCACGTGAACACGATGTCCCCCTCGTCCGACGGATCGGCCGGCCGAGCCGTGACGCGCGTACGGAGGCAGGCGACGGCGGCCTCCATGAGATGCCCCGGGGGTACGGACCGTACAAGCGCGACTGATCCGTCAGCGAACACGGCTCGTGCCGTCTGCATGGCCGGCCCCGGTTCCAGCCGGTTCACCGGAACCCCTCGGCGCAGCACGTCGTGAACCTTTGCCTTCACCAGCAGGATCGGAGGCTCGTCGGGACGGCGCTGCCTGGGCCGGGCCTCTACGGCGGTGTCGCGGAGTCCCAGGGCGTCGGCGATCGCCAACAGTGCCTGCGACAGCGTTCCCATTGAGCGCTCCTACGGACTCGGTACGTGTCCGAGGCTAAGCGCGCGCCTCGCGAGATGGTAGAGGTACTACAGAACTGCAACCTCAGCGAGGCGCGAACGACGCGATCAGTGCACGGTGGTCCGAGCCCGAGACGGTCACGTAGCGGGGTCTCCAAGCATCGACCGATGCGGAGTGAAGAGCATGGTCGATACGGATCAGAAAAGGTACGCGTGGATCGTTGGGCCAGCTGTTCTGGAAGCCGTCCCCAGCCGTGAGCGGCCATCCGGCCATGGAGTCCTGAAGACCCACCGCTCGTATCCGCCGCATCGTGAGGTGCTCGTCGATCGCGTTGAAGTCGCCGACGACGACGAGGTGCTCCCCGACGTACGGCCGGAGCAGATCGGCGATCGCCGCGGCGTCCGTCTGCCAGATGCCGGTGCCGTCCTTCGGTGACACGGCGTGCACCGTCGACACCGTCCATTCGGTGCCTCGCACGCTCGTGCGGACGACCAATGACATGTAGAGCGTGTTGCCCAGGGCGACCACGGTCACCGGAGTCCGTGACCACAGCATCGTCCCGTACGAATCCAATTCGGCGCTGCCTGCTCGGTACGGGAAGTCAGCCGACAAGCCCTTGGCGCCGAGAGAAGCCATGAACTCGGGCGTGTTCTCCTGGAAGGCGAGGATGTCCGCGGACTTGGCCAGCTGGAGGATCTGGTCCTGGTTCGCCTGCCCGAACTCCGTGTTGAGCGACAGGACCCGCAGCGCGGTCGACGGCGGCCTCGGGGTGGACGCCGTGGGGAAGCTCCACCAGGGCTGGCTCCCGAGGACGATCACGACGACGAGCAGCCCCACGCCGATGAGCCGCAGCCGACCGCCAAGCAGGAGCATGAGGCCCAGCGCGACGCCGACGAGCGGAATCGGCAGGTACGGGATCGCGCTCGCGAGGAACGCCAGCAGTTGTCGGCCGTACGGCTGGAGGGTCGGGAACAGGTCCAGGACGACAAGCGGCAACGCAGCGAGCCCGCTGATCACTGTCAGGAGAAGGCCTAGCGCACGCACCCGTCGGCGCGCCCGCGACCTGCTGCGGGGTCTCTTCTTCTCGCGGTGAGGCGCTGTCATAGCGCCCTGAACACGGCGACGAGGGCCTTGTGGTCCGATCCGCGCACCCTGGTGTAGCGCGGACGCCACGCCTGCACCGGGCCGGAGTGGAGCGCGTGGTCGATGCGGATCAGCGGAAGTGCCCACGCATGCTTGGCCGGCCACGAGGGCTGCCACGCGGCGGCCCCAGCAGACGGCGAGCCCGACATCGCGTTCGAAAACCCGGCGGCGGCGAATCGACGCATCGTCAGGTGCTCCTCGATGGCGTTGAAGTCGCCGACGACCACGAGCTTCTCGCCGAGGTGGCTTCGGACGAGGTCGAGAACCCGCTGGGCGTCCCTCGCCCACTGTCTGCTCCCCATCTGCGGAGGCGATGGGTGCACGTTCGCAACGGTCCACTGGACGCCGCGCACAGTCGTGGTCGCAACCACCGATGTGAAGCGTGTGTCACCGGTGCCGCCGTGCTCCAGCGGTGTGCGGGACCACAGCATCGTCCCGCTGGCATCCTCCGTACTCGTCCCCAGCTGGTAGGGGAAGTCGGCCGCGAGGATGGCGTGCAGGGCCTCGTCGAAGCGGGGGGTGTTCTCCTGGATCGCGACCACGTCCACACCCTGCGCGAGATCCACGATGTGCCGAGGGTCGGCCCGACCGAAGAGAACGTTCGCAGACAGGACCGTGAGCCTCCGGTCTCGCGGCGGCGGCTCCACGCTCGCCGGCGCCACAAACCGGTCTCGAAGGCCACCCACCAGCACCGCGCCGGCTGCCGTCGCCCAGAGCATCCTCCGACCCCGTGACACGCTCGCCACGGCCAGTCCCGCGCACATCGCAGCCAGGGGTATCGGCACGTACGGGATGCCACAGGCCACAACGGTGGCCACCGGCGACGTGGGCTGGAGCTCCGGAAAGACGTCGAGGGCCACAACCGGCAGCGCGCCGAGGCCGAACCCCGCCGCGACTGCTCGGGCGAGAGTTCGGCCCCGGCGGATTGTCGTCGTCACGCGTCGATCATGCCAGTCGCTACGGAACCAGACACTCAACGACCAAGCAGCGCGTCCTCCGCCTCCTTGGTCCACATACCGTCCTTGAGCTTCGCTGCGACGTGCGGGAGCCTTTCGGCCATCTCGGCGACGCGGACGTACCCCAGGTCGGGCAGCGTCGGGTAGACCATGATCTTGCCGCCCGACGTGCGGTTGTTGACCGCCTCGATGGCCTCCGGAACACCCACCATGCCGCTCACCGCGTCGAGCGAGATGTTCGTGTCGACGATGCCCTGTTCCACCAGGTGCAGGACGGTGTGCATGTCGACGATCCGGGACCCGGACGTTCCCACCAGGTAGACGCCACGCGAGACGATGCCGTCGAGGTCGAGCTCGGCCATGGTGCCGATCGCGAAGCCGGCGAAGGCGTTGACGATCGAGTTCGCCCCGGTCAGATCGATCGCCTGTGCGAGCAGCACGGGCACCGGCACCATGACCGCCACGTACGTGTAGCCGCCGTCGAGTGGCTGGTTCTTCGAGTTGATGACCCGGATCGGCAGACCGTGCTGTTCGGCGATCGGTCCGAGGACCTTCGCCAGACGGGCGAGCCGGTCGTCGTCGACGTCCACGGCGTCGAGGGTGAGACCCTCGATCCCGGACACAGCGGTACGGACGGTGTGCATGAGCCCCATCGGGCCCGCGGCTCCGATCACGGCGACTTTGTCACCGGCCCGCAGCTCGCACGTGGCGGGGATCTTGGCGTACGCGTCGCGCGCGTCGTCACCGGTCGTCCCGACGTAGCGGATGAGGTCGTAGTGGACGCGGCCCACGTCGATCTTCACCCGACGTCCGAATGAGCCACCGTGGGTGACGATCGCCATGACGCCGCGGCCGGCGAGCTTCGTACCGAGAGCCTCGACGTCGTCGGGGTCGGATCCGGCGTAGACGATGTCGTCGTAGCCCTCCCCCGCGTCGGCGACGGCTGCAACTCGGTCCACCGAACCGGATACCGCGAACAGCTCCTCGGTCCCAGTGGCCCCGCCGACGACGAGCGCCTTGCCACCTGACTTCGGCGTCTGACGCTCTGGCCACGCGTACGACGCCTGGACGCAGGCCCAGGGCTCGATGAGGGCGACAGCGGACGCGGACGGTGCATCGGTGACAGGGATGAGGAACCTGTCCCCCGTCGCCGGGTCGAGCACGACCCGCTCGTCCACGAGGGCGTACTCCTCGAGCGCGCCGTCGAAGTTGTAGCCGAAGGATCCGTTCGACGAGGCCGTCGGCAGGTGACGGTAGTCGGTCTGTACGAGCACGCGCTCGCCGACCATGTGGTGCTTCACCTCGTCGCCCACGGCCACGATGCGGGCTACCGGCTCGTGACCCGGCACGACGGGCTGGCTGCCCGGGCGGTACGTGGGGATCTCGGCGAGCTCGGCGGGTGTGAGACCCCCGAGCACCTCGCTCTTGCGAGGGTGGTGGTCGAAGGCGTGCATGAGCTTGGTGTCGCTGAAGCAGATGCCGCTCGCCTCCATCTTGAGCAGGATCTGCGTCGGGCCGACCGGAGGTACAGGCTTCCCGCGGTTGAGACGCACCTGGTCGACGCCGTAGATCTCGATGGCGTTCTGCGTGGTGGGGAACTCGGTCATGGTCGTATCTCCTTCTCAGCTGAGCATGTTCTGGCCGCCGGTGACCGGAAGGGCCTGCCCGGTCTCGTACTGCTGCTCGATGACGTACGTCACGGCACGAGCCACGTCGCTGGGCAGGCAGCCGCGGCCGATCGGCACCTTGGCCTCGTAGAAGTGGCGCACGTCGTCGACTGTCGTGGCGCCCTCCACCTTGCCTGCGCGCAGGTACTGCACGAACAGGCCGCGCTCCGGGTCGGACCACAGCGGCCCGTCGAGGAAGTTGCCGGGGCACACGGCGTTGACCTTGATGCCGTACTCGATGAGCTCGAGGGCGAACGACTGGGTGAGCCCGATGCCGCCGAACTTCGAACCGGAGTAGGCGAAGTTCCGCTTCGAGCCTTCGAGTCCGGACTTCGAGTTGATCTCGATGATGTCGAAGAGCCTATCCGGGCGGGCCGCGTGCTGGGCGGCGAGGACCGGGGCCACCGCGCGTACGCCGAGGAAGTAGCCGCGGTAGTTGATGTTCGTCACGAAGTCGAAGTCGGCCACCGACTGCGTCATCACCCCGTCCGCGCGGAGCACACCGGCGTTGGAGATGAACACGTCGAGGCCGCCGAGCCGCCGAACGACCTCGTGGATCGCGTCGACCTGCGAGTCGGGGTTTGAGACGTCGACTCCGACGGCGATCGCCCTGCCGGCGCCATGCTGGGCAGACAGCCGCTCGGCCTGAGCGGACGCGCCGTCGAGGTTGAGGTCGGCAAGCACCACGGTGGCGCCCTCAGCGAGCAGCGATTCGGTGATGCCGAGCCCGAAGCCCTGGGCTGCGCCGGTGACATAGGCGATCTTGCCCGTGAGCCGCCCGGCCGCGCCGCCTGCCGCAACCTTCTGCCGGTACGCCTCGGCTTCCCAGGTCTCGATGAAGCCGCGCTGGGCGGGCGTCATGACCTGGACGGTACCCAGCCGGTTGGCATCGCGCGTGACGCGGAGCGAGTCGGTGAACACCGCCAGCGCGTTGTCGGCAGCGGCCTTGTCCTTGCCCGCGGCGAACACGACGGTGTGCGGTACGACGACGATGACCGGCGCCTTCCCGTACGCGGCCTTGTAGTCGGCGACGGCGGCAGCAGCCGTGTCCCCGGCCTCGGCCAGATCATCGACCGTGACCACGCACGGCAGCGAGCCCGCGTACACGATCTGGTCGGGGATGAGCGGTCCTCCGGCGAGCATCGCGGAGTCCGGCCCGGTCTCGGCGCGGATCAGCTCGGTGGCGGCGCTCGTGACGACGGCCAGGTGATGCTCTCCGCCGAGCAGGCCTCGAAGCGTCGGTGCGATCGCGTCGATGAGCCGGCGCGTGCCTGGTTCGTCGGCTGCGGGGGCGGTGGGCGCGGGGACGGCGTCGATTGCCGCACGGACCGCGTCGGTCACCGTGGCGACATGGGCGCTGATCTCATCGGCCGTGTCGCCGGAGACGATGATGCCGTGGTTGCGCAGCAGCGTGATCTTCGGTGCGGGCTTGCCGGTACGAGCGGTGTACGCGTCACGGACGGCAGCGATCTCGCGCGCCAGCGGGACACCGGGATCGATGTAGTCGACGACGATCGCGTCGTCACCGAGCAGCATCTCGGCGAGCGCCACCGCGTCGGCGTTGCAGGTCAGGGCATTGGCGGTGAGCGGGTGCAGGTGGAGGACGAGCGGGTCGTCGATGAGCGCGTGGAAGAGGATCTCGACGCTCGGGCGGCGGCCACCGGTGTAGCTCGGAAGGAGGGCCGCCGTGGCGGCTGCTACGACCGGGTCGCCCTCGACCGCATCGTCGCTCACGAGGGCGTCGAGCAGCGGCGTGAGGGCGAGAGGTACGAGGTCGGCCGTCGTCAACGACAGCAGCGGGACACCACTGGGCTTGATGTGGAGGACGCCGTCGATCTTGACCGATGCGTTGCCGCCACCCGCTCGGGAGTACTCCGACTCCCCGTACCGGTTGGCGACCTTGATGAGGTCCGCGAACAGCTGCTCTGACATTCCTACTCCTCCACGCCGCCGATGATGGCGGCTCCTTCAGTGACAAGCTCTTCGGCTGGTGCGGCCAGCCGGCCGGCGGCGTCCACGTAACCGGGTCGCCCGGCGGCGATCCGGGCCTGGTGGGCGGCCACGATGCAGGTGCCCCGCCAGAACGCGGCGCGGGCAGCGCCCGACATGGCCCCGTCCGTACATGCCGGGTCGAACGGGATGCGGTCCGCCGTGTTGTGCTCCGTACCGGCGACGACCTCGATGCCGGCCGCGACGAACGCCTCGACGTACACGTCGACGACCGCGGTCTTGTTGCGGATCGGGATGAGTTCGGCGAGGTGGATGCCGCGCTCGACGAGGCGTGCGGCCAGTGCGGCCGGCGGCTCCTCGAACGGGCAGACGGGGGCGACGCCGTCGGCGAGCGTCGGGTAGCAAGGAATGCCGCCCATCGCGAGCACGTACGCGTAGGCGGCCTCGAACGACAGCGGGACCTCAGGGGCGAAGCCCGCGGTGCCGGCCTTGAGCAGCTTGGACCGCACTTCGCCCTGCATGCCCACGGCGTCGTCGAGCGACGCCTTCGCCGGCGCTCCGTACGCCTTCTCGAGCACGGCCGCGCGGTCGCCTTCGGCGAGGGCCGAGACGGCCTCCTCGACGGCGCGCGCGATGTGGCGCTCCTGGAGCGAGACCCACTCGACCGGTACACAGGAGCGCGCGGCAACGTCGGCCGCGATCGCCTCGGCGGTCAACCGCGAACCAAGACCGGCGGCTTGGAGGTGTACGTCGAGGCGCCGCACCATCTCGGCCGCGCGTGAGTCGTTGCCCTCACGGATCTCCGCCGCCGTGGCTGCCGCCGCCGGCGACTTCTCGCGGAACGGGTCGATGCCCTTGCCGCACACGTACATGCGGCCGGGGTTCGCGGGATCGTTGACGCGGATGCCGGCAGCCTCGAGGTCGGGCACCAGCGTGATGAACTCCAGGCCGAACAGCGGCACGATCCCGGCGGCGCGGCACAGTTCGGCGAACCGCCCGTACACCTGCTGGTCGTAGAAGTTCGAGATCCCGATGGCGCGGACCCCTTCGGCGCGCGCAGTCTCGACGACGTCCTCGGGGCTGGCGAACGCCGAGAAGTTCGGCGGTACGTGGACGTGGGTGTTGACGATCTTCTGAGTCATGGCTCCTCCTACCGGGCGAACGCGCGACGTTCCGCGTCGGCCCATTGCTGCTGACTGATCCCGAGCACGCCCGGCGTGTAGCGCGTGAGCTCGGAGCTGGCGCGAGCGATGGCACGCAGCTCCCCGAGACCGCCCGACAGTGCGCCCATCGCGCGAGCCTGTACGAGCAGGTTGCCCATCGCCGTACCCTCCGTCGGCCCGGCGACCACAGGCAGTCCCGTCGCCTCCGCCGTGAGCTGGCACAGCAGGGCGTTCTGGGACCCGCCGCCGACGATGTGGACCACCTCGATGTCGCGGCCGGCCATCTCACATGCGTCGCGGATGGCGACGCGGTAGGTCAGCGCGAGCGAGTCGATGATGCAGCGCGCGAACTCGTCCTGGGTCCTGGGCGCCGCCTGGCCGGTCTCGGATGCCATGGCCGCGAGCCGGCCCGGCATGTCGCCCGGGGGCAGCAGACGCTCGTCGTTCATGTCGACCACTGCGGCCAGTGGCGGCAGCTTCGCAGCGGCCGCCAGGCGATCTGGCAGCGGGACGGCCGGAGTCGTTTTCTCCCAGGTCCGGATCGACTCCGAGAACACCCACAGGCCCATGACGTTCTTGAGGTAGCGAACGGTGCCGTCGAGCCCCAGTTCGTTGGTGAAGTTGAGTTGCCGGCTCGCTGGAGTCAGGACGGGCGCGTCGAGCTCGAGACCGACGAGCGACCACGTACCGCTCGAGATGTACGCGAAGTTGTCGGTCGTCGTCGGCACCGTGACGACTGCCGAGGCCGTGTCGTGGCCACCGACGGACACGACCGGTACAGGCTTGGCCAGGCGGATCGCCGGGGCTCCGACCGTGCCGGGCTCGACCAGCGTCGGCAGGACGCGCTCCAGAGGCAGTCCGTACAGGCGGTTCACGTCCGCGAGCGTCTCGGCGCTCCAGCGACGGTTGGCCACGTCCAGGAGACCGGTCGTCGATGCGATGGTCATCTCGGCGACGCCGACGCCCGTGAACCAATGGCCGATGAGGTCGGGAAGCAGCAGTACCTGGTCCGTGACGTCCCAGCCGGCCTGGCCGGCCGCCGCCACGAGCTGGAACACGGTGTTGAACGGCATCACCTGCAGACCGCACCGGCTGTACATGGTCGCCGCCGGGATGTCCGCGAAGAGTTTGTCGGGGATGCCGTCTGTACGGGAGTCGCGGTAGTTGTACGGATCCTCGAGCAGCGTCCGGTCGGCCCGTACGCGTCCGTAATCGACGCCCCAGGTGTCGATGCCGATGCTTCTGAGCTCGATGCCCGAGTTCTGGGCCACGTCGACACCGTGCGCGACCGAGGCGATGAGCGTCTCGAAGTCCCAGTGGAGCTCCTCGACGCCGTCGTACGCGATGGTTGTCGAAGGCGTCACGAAACGTGCGGTCTGACTCAGCTCGATACGGCCGTCGGAGAGGACGCCGAGAATCACCCGCCCACTGCTTGCGCCCAGGTCAGCGGCAGCAAAGGCTGCCGGTCCGGTGTGCGTCATCGCTCCTCCTCGAGCACGTTGCACCCTCCTGCCTCGGGACCGTACAGCGTCACAGCACCGAAGCGCGAATCGATTCGCTCTGGGCGGTCGAATGGCTGCGACAGCATGTCCGGAGTCCTTGACGAGAACACGACGCCGAGCATACACTGAATCGATTCATAATCGTCCTTGAGGAGCAAAGATGCCCCAGTTCAGCGAGATCACCGACCGCCTTGCCGGCCTCCAGATCGAAGTCCCCTCGTGGGCGTACGGCAACTCCGGCACCCGCTTCAAGGTGTTCGCTCAGGCTGGCACGCCGCGTACGATCCAGGAGAAGATCGCCGACGCCGCGCAGGTGCACAAGGCGAGCGGACTTGCTCCGGCAGTGGCGCTCCACATCCCGTGGGACAAGGTCGATGACTACGACGCGCTGAACGCCTTCGCGGCCGACCATGGTGTGCGCATCGGCACGGTCAACTCGAACACGTTCCAGGACGAGGACTTCAAGCTCGGCAGCCTATGCAACTCCAAGGCGTCCGTCCGTGCGAAGGCCGTGAAGCACAACCTCGAGTGCATCGACGTCATGACTGCGACGGGATCGCGCGACCTCAAGATCTGGCTCGCCGACGGGACGAACTACCCCGGCCAGGACGACATCCGTGACCGGCAGGAGCGACTCGCGGAAGGCCTTGAAGAGATCTACGCGGGTCTCGGACCGGACCAGCGCATCGTGCTCGAGTACAAGTTCTTCGAGCCGTCCTTCTACTCGACCGACGTCCCCGACTGGGGCACCTCGCTGCTCCACTGCCTGGCCCTCGGCCCGAAGGCTTCGGTCTGCCTCGACACGGGCCACCACGCGCCCGGCACGAACATCGAGTTCATCGTCGCCCAGCTGCTGCGCCAGAACCGGCTCGGATCGTTCGACTTCAACTCGCGCTTCTACGCCGACGACGACCTCATCGTCGGTGCAGCCGATCCGTTCCAGCTGTTCAGGATCCTGTACGAAGTGGTGCGCGGCGGCGGTCTCGAGAACCCCGACGTCGTGCTCATGCTCGACCAGTGCCACAACATCGAGCCCCACATCCAGGGCCAGCTCCGCTCCGTACTGAATGTGCAGGAGATGCTGGCCAAGGTCCTGCTCGTCGACACCGAGGCATTGGCGCAGGCCCAGAAGGCCGGCGACGTTCTTGGCGCCAACGGCGTCTTCATGGACGCCTTCTACACCGACGTCCGCGCCGATCTCGCCGACTGGCGCGAGTCCCGCGGTCTCCCCCGCGACCCGATCGCCACGTTCATCGCGAGCGGGTACCAGGCAGGCATCGAGGCCGAGCGCATCGGCGGCCAGCAGTCAGGCTGGAACTCGTAACCCACCCAGAAGCTCGTCACTCAGAGCAGAAGGACCCTCCAGCTGATGCTGGGGGGTCCTTCTGCGTTGAGGAGAGGAGATATCCCGTCGAGGAGAGGACCTGTGCGCTCAAGGAGTGCACCTGTGCCCCCGTCACCAGAGGAAACCTCCTCTCCCCACACGCACACCCCCTCTCCCCGCGCGAATACCTCCTCTCCCCACACGCACACCTCCTCTCCCCACGCGGATACCTACTCTCCCCACACGCGGATGGGCAGGAACGAGTGGGCGCCTGAAGCACCCGGTAGCCTGGTTGTTATGTCCGAAGCCGATCTCCGCAACCTTCGCGACCCGATGCTGGTCATGGCGTTCAGCGGGTGGAGCGATGCTGCCCAAGCGGCCAGTGAGGCGGCGGACCACATCGTCAGCCAGTACGACGGGCGCGTGGTCGCGTCGATCGACCCGAACGAGTACTACGACTTCCAGTCGTCGCGCCCTCTGGTCAGCCTCGACAGCGACGGGGAGCGGGTCATCTCGTGGCCGAGCACGGAGATCGTGGTCTGCAACCTGCCGATGCGGGATGTCGTGGTCATCCGTGGCCCGGAGCCGAACTTCCGCTGGCCGTCGTTCGCCGCCGCGCTGTCCGCCCTGGTGGTCATCGCCGACCCTGAGCTCGTCATCGTGCTGGGTGCCCTGCTCTCGGAGAGCCCGCACTCACGGCCCGTACCGATCTCGCTCAGCAGCGGCGACGTCGCCATCCGTGAGAAGTACGGAGCCGAGCGATCCACGTACGAAGGCCCCACCGGCATCCACGGCATCATGGTCCAGGCCTGCCAGGTCGCCGGGATCCCCACGGTCAGCGTGTGGGCAGCGTGCCCCCACTACGTCGCCAGCCCGCCCAACCCGAAGGCGACCCTGGCCATCCTCAGCCGTCTCGAAGACCTCCTCGGTGGCCCGATCGATCTCGGTGACCTCGCCGCACGGGCCGAGCTGTGGGAGCGCAGCGTCGACGACCTCGCTGCCGACGACCCGGACGTCGCCGAGTACATCTCCAACCTCGAGACGGCCAGCGACGCCCGCGAGCCCGAGCCGTCCGGCGACGCCATCGCAGCAGAGTTCCAGCGCTACTTGCGCCGCAGGGACCAGTAGCCGGTCCTATCGGCCCTGGCTAGGCTGCATGCCGTGAGTACTTCCCAGCACCGCGAGCCGACCAACGACCAGCTCTGGGCCCAACCGCCGGCGGATGCGGCGCCCGTTCAGCCCGGTCAGGTGGTCGCTCCGTACACACCCGCCGCACCGGCACCCCTGCCTGTAGCCCNNCTGGTCCTCGTCTGGGTCGGCATCGTGCTGCTCAACTTCGTCTACGGCTGGACACACCGCCGCCCCTGACCCCCACCCGCTCAGGACGCGCTCTCGATGATCCCTTTGAGCTGCTCGACGCCACCGGTCAGTACGGTCACCCGGCGCGGCAGGCCCTCNNAGCCCGTCGAACCTCGCCGGTCGGTCAGGCTCGACGCCGATGGCCTCGACGATCGTGGACGCGAACTTGACGGGCAGCGCGGTCTCGAGCACGATCATCGGCTCGTCGCCGATCAGGCCCTGAGCTACCGCGACGCCATCGGCGGTGTGCGGGTCGATGACGACGCCGTACGCCTGCGAGACTGACCTGATCGTACGGATCCTGTCGTCGTGGGACGACGCCCCGGACACGAACCCGTACCGCTCGCGGATCGACGCGAACTCCGCCGTCCCCGACAGGTCGAACTCCCCCGCGTCGCGCAGTTGAGCCTCGAACAGTTCGCGCAACGCGGCCTCGTCGCGGCCGATCAGGTCGAACGCGAACCGCTCGAAGTTGGACGCCTTGCTGATGTCCATGGACGGGCTGGACGTCTCGTACGTCTCCGCCGAGGCGCGCACCCGGTACACGCCGGTCGAGAAGAACTCGTGCAGGACGGTGTTCTCGTTGGTCGCGAGGACGAGCCGGTCAATGGGGAGGCCCATCTCCCGGGCGATGTGCCCGGCGCAGATGTTTCCGAAGTTGCCGCTGGGTACGCAGAACGAGACCCGCTGGTTGTCGGCCGTGGTGGTCCGCAGCCATGCGACCACGTAGTAGACGACCTGCGCCAGCAGCCGCGCCACGTTGATCGAGTTCACGGCGCCGATCGAGTAGCGCGCCTTGAAGTCGGCATCGGCGAAGACCTCCTTGACGAGGTCCTGGCTGTCATCGAAGACGCCCGGCACGGCGATGTTGGTGATGCGCGGGTCGAGGATGCTGAACATCTGCGCCTGCTGGAACGCCGACATCCGACCTTGTGGGCTCAGCATGAACACCCGTACGGACGGCTTGCCGAGCATCGCGTACTCGGCTGCCGACCCCGTGTCGCCGGACGTCGCACCGAGGATCGTGAGCGTCTGCTGCCGGCGCTCGAGCTCGTACTCGAACAGCTGCCCCAGCAGCTGCATGGCCAGGTCCTTGAACGCGGCCGTCGGACCGTTCGACAGGTGGGCGAGCCATAGGCCGCCGCCGAGCTCAGAGACCGGGACGATGTCGTCGTCACCGAACGCCTCGGCGGTGTAGGCGCGCTCGCACAGTCGCCTCAGGTCCCCGGCCGGGATGTCGTCCACGTACAGTCTCAGCACCTCGTACGCCACCGCCGCGTAGCCCTCGGCGGCGAGCACACGCCGCAGTCGCGGCAGATCGAGGGGCGGGTACGACTCCGGCACGTACAACCCGCCGTCGGGCGCGAGCCCGGCCAGAAGAACGTCGCAGAACGGCAGACCAGGCGCATCAGCGGCGCCCCGCGTCGACACGTACCGCATCAGTGCCCGCATCTCGCAAAGCCCGCCGCCGCCAGGCCGGCCAGCTGCTTCACCATCGCGTCGGGATCCGTCGCCCGGTACACGGCCGAGCCCGCCACGAACGTGTCCGCTCCTGCTTCGGCGGTGCGTTCGATCGTCTCGACTGACACTCCCCCGTCGACCTGGATCCACACGTCGAGATTCGCGGCCGAGACCAGCTTCCGGATCGCCGTGATCTTCGGCAGCACGAGGTCGAGGAACGTCTGGCCGCCGAAACCGGGCTCAACGGTCATGAGGAGCACCATGTCGACCTCGCCGAGCATCGTCGCGCAGGCCTCGATGGGCGTCGCCGGGTTCAGGGCCACACCGGCGCGGGCGCCCTTGGCGCGCAGCTCACGAGCGAGCCGTACGGGCGCGTGCGCGGCCTCCATGTGGAACGTCACCGACTCGGCACCAGCCTCTGCGAACCCTGGGGCCCAGCGGTCGGGGTCGGCGATCATGAGGTGGATGTCCAGCGGGGTCGTCGTGGCCTTCCGCAGCGACTCGACGACCGGCAGGCCGATCGTCAGGTTCGGTACGAAGTGGTTGTCCATCACGTCGATGTGGATGAAGTCGGCGCTCGGGATCCGACCCACCTCCGTCGCCAGGTTGGCGAGGTCGGCGTTGAGGATGCTGGGAGTGATGCGCACGGTCACGGGAACACCCTATCGAGCGTCACCCGGGGGCTTCCGCCGCAATACCGCGCAGAACATCGCGTCCGTACCGTGGCGCTGGGGCCAGAGCTGCAGGTACGGGCCGCGGGCCGCATCGGGCACTTCCGCAAGCAGGGCCGGGGCGTCGACAACCTCGACGTCACCGTCGGCGAGGACCGCCGCCACCACGTCGTCGGTCTCGGCACGGTGGGGAGAGCACGTGACGTACGCGACCACTCCCCCGGGAACCAGCGACTCGACCGCCGTCCTCAGGAGCGCAAGCTGCAGCGGTACGAGGTCGTCGAGATCGCTCTCCCGGCGACGCCAGCGAGCCTCGGGCCGGCGCCGCAACGCGCCCAGACCCGTGCACGGGACATCGGCCAGCACCCGCGCGAACGTTCCGGGACGCCATGCCGGTTTCGTCCCGTCGGCTGCGATGACCCACCGCTGGTCCGGATCGAACGCCCGCAGGGCCGACGCGACGAGCCGGGCCCTGTGCGGTAGACGCTCCGCGGCGAGCACCGGTACACCGACGGAGGCGGCCAGCCCGACGAGCAGCGCCGCCTTTCCGCCAGGTCCGGCGCAGAGGTCCAGCCACGGTCCGAGCGGTGCTTCCGCCCGGGACAACGCGAGGGCGACCAGCTGGCTGCCCTCATCCTGGACGCCCACACGCCCATCCCGTACAGCCGCCAGCTCCGTGGGGTTCCCGGCCCAGACCGCACCGTACGGCGAGTAGGGGGTCGGCTCGGCGCCGGCTGCCACGAGCTCAGCCCGTTCGTACAGACCCGGCCGCACGACCAGCGTCGTCCGCGGTGACGCGTTGTCCGCCTCGAGTGCAGCCTCCGTCTCGTCGCCCAGCAGGGCCTCGAACTCGCGGGCGATCCATACGGGGTGGTGGTTGCGCAGCGCCACGGCGTCGAGGCCGCCCGCATCGCCGACCAGCTCGTCCAGCCAGCCGTCGATGTCGCGCTGGGCCACCCTGCGCAGCACCGCGTTGACGACGCCCGCGACGCGCTCGCCGATCGCCCCCGCGGCCAGATCGACCGTGGCGCCGACGGCGGCGTGCGTGGGTACGCGCATGCCGAGCAGCTGGTGCGTACCGAGCCGGAGCACGTCGACGACGGCCGGCTGGAGCGTGTCGAGCCGACGGCCCGACGCGCGGACCAGGATCTTGTCGTACGTGCCCTCGCGCTTCAGCATCCCGTAGGCCAGCTCCGTCGCGAACGCCGCGTCGCGGGGCGAGAGCCGTCGCTCGGACAGCAGGTCCGAGAGCACCAGGTTCGCGTACCCGTCTGCGGCATGGACGGTCCGCACCGTGTCGTATGCGACCCTGCGGGCCGGATCGGGACGTCGCCTGCCAGCTGTCGGGCTCACTCGAACGCCTCGCCGCCGGAGAGTCGGGCGCCTCGGCCCCAGTCCGCGCCGGCCATTGGCTTCTTGCCGACCGGCTGCACGGTGAGCAGGCGCAGCGCCGCCGAGCCCGTACCGACGAGCACCTCGCGGCGGCGCGCCTCGATCACTCCGGTAGCTACGCGCTCATCACACGGCTCGGCCAGCAGGACTCTGAACCGCTCCCCGTGGAACATGGTCCACGCTCCCGGCTCGGGGTTCGCCCCGCGGACCAGGTCTGCCAGCTCCTGTGATGGACGGGTCCAGTCGATGCGTACGTCGTCGAGCTCGAGCTTGGCGGCGTACGACAGCCCATCGCTCGGCTGGGGCGCCGCCTCGGCACCCTCCGCGATCCTGTCCAGGGTCTCGACGAGCAGCTGGGCGCCACGGACGGCGAGGCGGTCGAGCAGCTCTCCTGCGGTGTCGAGCCGCGCCACCGACTCGGTGATCGATCCGTACACGGGTCCCGCGTCGAGCTCCCGCACGATCTGGAACGTCGTCGCGCCCGTCTCGCGGACGCCGTCCATGATCGCGCGCTGCACGGGTGCTGCGCCGCGGTACGCAGGCAGCAGTGAGAAGTGGAGGTTCACCCAGCCATGTGCCGGGATGTCGAGGGTGCGCTGCGGGAGAAGGGCTCCGTACGCGACGACCGGGCAGCAGTCGGGAGCGAGCACGGCCAGCCGCTCGCGGAAGTCTCGGTCCTTCGGGTGCTCCGGCGCCAGCACCTCGACGCCGTGCTCGTGCGCCCAGCTCGCGACCGGACTCGGTACGAGGCGGGCGCTGCGCCCCTGCGGCGACGCAGGTCGCGTCACGACGCCCACAAGCTCGTGCGCGCTCGCCGCGATCGCGTCCAGGCTCGGCAGGGCGGTGACGGGAGTACCCGCGAACACGAGGCGCATATGCCGAAGCGTACCGATCGTGTTCTGCGCCCCCGCTCAGTGAGCGGCGACGGCCGCCTCGAGCTGCTCCTTGGACATCCGGTGACGGCCCACGATCCCGAGCTCACCAGCGGTGACGAGCAGCTGACGACGGGTCGGCCCGTCGGGGGCGACCACGGCATCGACGGCGTCGGGCTCCGCGGCGAGCGTCGTCAGCGCCGGGGTCGATGCGACCGGCAGTGCCTCGACGACAGCCGCCTTCGCGTCGGCCTTCACTGTCGCCTTCTTCGCGGCGGTCAGCTTCTGCGCGGCCTTCTTCGCGGCGGCCTTCTTGGCGTCGGCCTTCGCCGTCGCCTTCTTCGCCGCGGCAGCCTTGGCCGCTAGCTTCTTGGCGGCCGCCTTCTCCTTGGCCTTCTTCGCGGCGGCCAGCTCCTTGGCCTTCTTGGCAGCCTTGGCCTTGAGCTTCTTCTCAGCGGCCTTCTTCTCAGCGGCCTTCTTGCCCTTGTCGTCCTTTGCCATCTGGTCACTCTCCTGTCACGTAGTGTTCACTTTCGTCTGGACATTACGGGGTCAAGATGAACAACTCGGAAGACGCGCCGGGGTGACTCAGCCCACGTCGACCGGATCGACCTTGATCCTCAACGGGCGTTGGTCTTTCCGTGCCGAACGCCCAGCCATGAACACTCGCAAGCCGTCGACCAGCGCCGGTCCGGATGCGAGCGGCGCCTTGACCACCAGCCGCGCCAGCTGCTCCTCACCGTCGTCCATGGGGTCCACGAGCGCCGGACCGAGAGCGACCGCGTGGGGCACCGCCGCGAGGGTCTCCGCCAGCTCGGTGAGTGCTCCCCAGTCCCCCTGTGCGACGGCCAGGCGCACCACGGGCGGAAGCTCCGCCTCGGTCCGTTCGGCGAGCTCTCGCTCGGCGAACCCGACCGGATCGACCCGGGTCAACGCCTGAAGCGCGCGCGACCGGGACGGGCCGACCGCGAGCACGGTGCCCCCGTCGGTGGCAGGTCTCACGAGCGCCGTCGCCTGGAGCCAGCGCCTCAACGCCTCCTCGCCCGCCCGAAGATCGGGTCTGTTCAGCAGCACGCCCGCGTCGAGCAGCAGCGCGGCCGCGTACCCTCCCTCGGCCACCGGTTCCGCGCCCGGCGTGGCGATGACGAGACAGGGCTCGGAGCCGACCTCCGCGAGCACCGTGCCCATCGACGACTGCCTCACCGTGACACCCGGGAACGCTTTGCCGAGCTCTTCGGCCGTCCTCTCGGACCCGACCCGCGTGGACCGCCAGCGCGTACCTCCGCACTGCGGACAGCTCCACGCCAGGACGGCCCGCCCGCACCACGTACAGCTCGTGACGGGTTCACTGGAACCGGCGACGAGGTCTGTACGCAACCGGCCGCGGCAGCATGGACACCTGACCGGCTCCCGGCAGGTCTGGCAGCTCAGGCTCACCACGTACCCGGCTCGCGGCACCTGGACGAGAACCGGACCCTGCGCCAGTCCCGTCCGTACCGTGCTGAACGCCTGGTGAGGCAGCCGCGCCGCGCGCGCAGCCGGATCCCGCTCCAGCGCGACGTCGTCATCGGCCACCACCCGTACCGCCGGGGCCTCCGTACGGGCCCGGTCAGCGGTCATCGCGATCGGATGGATCCAGCCTCGGGCCACCCACGACTGGACCTCCGCAGTGCGCGCGTAGGCGCCGAGGAGCATCCCGGCCCCGCGCTCCGTGACGCGGATCGCGGCCACGTCGCGGGCATGTGGGTACGGAGCGTGCGGGTCGCTGAGCAGGTCGTCCCCGTCGTCCCAGACGCAGATGAGTCCCAGGTCGGCCACCGGCGCGAACACGGCGGAGCGCGTGCCGACGACGACCTGTGCCTGGCCTCTCAGCCCACGCAGGAACGCCCGATAGCGGGCCGAGGGTCCCAGGTCCGCCGACTGGCGAGCCACCAGGGCCCTGCCCACCCGCCGCTCGACGGCCGGCAGCACGCGGGCCACGTCCTTCAGGTCGGGCACGACGATGACCGCCGAGCGACCTGACGCGACGCAGGCTGCGGCCGCGGCCGCGAACCCCTCCGCCCAGTCGCCGATGGTTGCCGCGACCGGTACGACGGTCCAGGCCGCCCGAGGCGATGCCCCCGATGCGAGCGCGCTGAGGTAGCCCGCGCCGTCCGGGTAGTCCGCCAGCGGACCAGGCGTCGCATCCGGCTCAGGCTGCGGCGCCACCGGCTTGGTCTCCGCCTTCTCCGTCGCCGCGTGCCGCGAAGGAACCGCAAGCCGCACCACGTCGGAGAACGTGCCCGCGTAGTGATCGGCCACCGCCCGTACCAGCTCGATCGTCTCGACCGGGAGCACGACCTCGTCGGAGAGGCTCTTGGACAGGGGCGCCAAACGAGGCTGATCGCTCTCGGCGACCCGCTCGATGACGTACCCGTCGACCAACCGCCCGGCGAACTTCACGCGTACACGGGAGCCAGGCAGGGCGGCATGCTCGAGCGCCTCAGGCACCGCGTAGTCGAACAGCCTGTCGAGATGTGGCAGCCCGACGTCCACATGGACTCGCGCGACGGGCAGGTCCAACGTCTACCCCCGGACAGCCTTCGCCAGCGCGTCGGCCTTGTCGGTCCGCTCCCACGTGAACTCACTCAGCTCACGACCGAAATGGCCGTAGTTGGTGGTGAGCGAGTAGATCGGGCGCAGCAGGTCGAGCTGGCGAATGATGACTCCGGGACGAAGGTCGAAGACACCCTCGACCGCCGCGGTGACCTGGTCGAGCGGAACCGTCTCCGTGCCGAAACAGTCCACGTACAGGCCCACCGGGTGCGCGCGACCGATCGCGTACGCAACCTGCACCTCGCAGCGGCTCGCGAGGCCCGNNTCGACGATGATCTTGCGTCCGGTGACGCCGGCGTCTCCCATGGGGCCGCCCACGACGAATGAGCCGGTCGGGTTCACGTACACCTTGAGGTGGGGCCGGGCCAGCTCGTACGTGGCAAGCACCGGGTCGATGATGAGCCGCTCCACGTCGGCCTTGATCCTCGACTGCGTCACGTCGGCCCGGTGCTGGGTCGAGACCACCACCGTGTCGATCGCGACCGGAGTGTCGCCGTCGTACGCGATCGTGACCTGCGTCTTGCCGTCCGGGCGGAGGTAGTCGAGCTCACCGGCGCGACGTACGGCGGTGAGCCGTTCGCTGAGGCGATGGGCGATGTCGATCGGGAGCGGCATCAGGGTGGGGGTGTCCGAGCACGCGTAGCCGAACATCAGGCCCTGGTCGCCGGCACCCTGGGAGTCGTTGTCGTCGGCCGACCCCTCGGCGCGGTGCTCCTCGGCCGAGTTCACGCCCTGCGCGATGTCAGGTGACTGGCTGCCCAGGGCGACGACGACGCCGCACGACTCACCGTCGAAGCCGACGTCGCTGGAGGTGTAGCCGATGTCGAGGACCCGCTGGCGAGCGATCTTCGCGATGTCCACGTAGGCCTCCGTGGTCACCTCTCCCGCCACGACGACGAGTCCGGTGGTGACCAGGGTCTCAACGGCCACCCGGCTCAACGAGTCCTGGGTGAGCAGTGCGTCGAGCACTGAGTCGGCGATCGAGTCGGCGACCTTGTCGGGGTGGCCTTCGGTGACGGACTCCGACGTGAACAGACGAGACACAGACGCTCCTTAGGTAGCCAGGGCACGGTGGTCAACCACCGCGTCGAGTATCCGATGTGCGACGACGGCCTTGCTGGCCGCCACGCGGTCGCGGACACCGGCGGCATCCACGATCATGACAATGGTGTCGGCCATCCCGAACACCTTATGGTCTGACACGTCGTTCACGACGAGCAGGTCAGCGCCCTTGCTCCGGAGCTTCGCGCGTCCGGCGTCGGCCAACGCGGCCTCGTCGGGGATCGTCTCAGCAGCGAAGCCCACGATCGTCTGGCCCTCGCGACGTGTCCTTGTCAGACCGGCGAGCACATCGGTCGTCTGGGAGAGTTCCAGTGTCAGCCCAAGCCCGCCCGACTTCTTGACCTTCGCCAACGACGGTGATGTCGGGGTGAAATCGGCGGGAGCCGCGGCCATCACCACCACGTCCGCATCCGCGGCCGCGCTCTCCATCGCGATGGCCAGATCGGCTGTCGACACGACGGTGTGAACCTCGACCGACGAGGGCGCCGGTACGGCCAGGTGTGCGGCGACCAACGTGACGCGTGCTCCTCGCAGCGCCGCGGCACGGGCGATCTCAACGCCCATCCGCCCCGACGAGGCGTTCCCGAGGAACCTCACGGGGTCGATGGCCTCGTGCGTGCCACCGGCGCTCACCACGACGGACAGGCCGACAAGGTCGCGGGTCGAGGCCCGGCTGGACAGGTCGCCGTCCAGCAACAACTGCGCGATGCCCACGATCTCCGCGGGCTCTGGGAGGCGCCCGACACCTGAGTCAGCTCCAGCGAGTCTGCCGGACGCCGGGTCGAGCACGACGACGCCGCGAGAGCGCAGCGTCTCGACATTGTGCGTGGTCGCGGGGTGCAGCCACATCTCGGTGTGCATCGCCGGGCAGACGAGCACGGGGCACGTCGCGGTCAGCAGCACGTTGGTGAGCAGGTCATCGGCTCTCCCCGCCGCCTGCCGGGCGATGAGATCCGCCGTGGCCGGGACGACGAGGACGAGATCAGCTTCACGGCCCAGTCGTACGTGTGGGATAGCGGCAGCGCCGCTGAACACGTCGGTCGCCACCGGCTTCCCGGACAGCGCCGCGAACGTCGTCTCCCCGACGAAGCGCAGCGCGTTCTCGGTGGGCACGACCGTGACATCGTGTCCGTCCTCACGCAGCTGCCGGAGGACCTCACACGCCTTGTACGCGGCAATGCCGCCGGACACGCCCAAGACGATCCGGCTCATGATGTGCCGGGGCGTCTCAGAGCTCGGCGTCGCCGAAGGGGTCTCCGAAGACGAAGTCCGGATCGGCAACAGCCTCGGCGCGGGCGGCAGCCTCGGCCTCGGGATCGATCTGAGTGCACTCGAGCACGTTGGCGTTGACCTCACGCAGCGCGATCGACAGCGGCTTCTCCTGCGGGGACGTGTCGACCAGAGGCCCGACATTCTCGAGCAGGCCCTCGGCCAGCTGCGAGTAGTAGGCATTGATCTGACGGGCCCGCTTGGCAGCGAACAGGACGAGGCGGTACTTGCTGTCCACCTTCTCCAACAGCTCGTCGATCGGCGGATTGGTGATGCCTTCAGCGTGAACCGTCACAAGTACCTTCATTCGAGTTGGTTTTCGCGCCCAGCAATGCCAGGGCTCAGACCCATGAAGCCTACCAACTCTTCGCAGGTCTGCGCGACATCCCGATTGACGATGATTCCGTCGAATTCCGACGCTGCCGCGAGCTCGAGCTCCGTGGTACGGAATCGGCGCCTGAGCTCCGCCTCGCCCTCCGTACCGCGCCCCCTGAGCCGTCGTTCCAGCTCTTCCCTGTTCGGAGGCATGAGGAACACCGTCCGAGCCTGAGGCATCTTCTGCCGTACCCTTCGGGCGCCGGCGAGGTCGAGCTCAAGCAGGCATGCTCGACCTTCCGCGAGCGCCTTCAGGACAGGCTGCCGCGGTGTCCCGTACCGATGGACTCCGTGAACGAGCGCCCATTCGAGCAGGTTGTCCGACGCGACCAGCGCGTCGAACTCGTCGTCACTGATGAACCAGTAGTTGACTCCGTGCTTCTCAGCAGGTCTCGGGGGCCGCGTGGTCACTGAGACCGACAACCAGATTTCGGGGTGCTGCTGGATCAGCCTGGTGACCACGGTCCCCTTCCCGACCCCGGAGGGCCCGGTGAGGACCGTGACCGTCACGAGAATTCTGCCTTGAGCCCTGCCACCTGATGTCGCCCCAGCCCGCGCAGTCGACGGTTCGGCGCGATGTCGAGCCGTTCCATCACCTCTGCGGCACGCTTGTCCCCGACGCGCGGCAGACACTTGAGCAGATCGACGACTTTCACATGAGCAAGGATGTCGTCGGAAGCCGCCAGGTCAAGGGCGTCCCCGAGTGTCACCGCGGAACCCCGCACCTTCGCCTTGAGCTCGGCACGCGAACGGCGTGCTGTAGCAGCCGCCTGTCTCGCTGCCTGAAGTTGCTCAGGTGACAACTGAGGTATGGCCACGTGCGTCTCCGATCGCCTTCGGCCTCGCTCGAGAGAGTGAGGGCCCTCAACATACGAGCGGGATAATGAGTTCTCGGGGCTCCCCGTGTCCGATCATCACCATCCGTGCAAGGCAGAATCTAGCAATCCTCATAGGAGTTTGCGCGGTTGGGGCTGCGTGTCAGACCAGTTGTAGGCGCGCGACAGCCTCGCGGAGCCCCGCCACGCTCGGGCCGGACAGGAGCACCTCGCGACTCGCGGACGGCAGGACACGATCCGTCGCCGGACCGAAGATGCCAGCCAGGCTTTGGATCGTGCCACCTTGGGCGCCGATCCCGGGGGCGAGGATCGATCCGTTGAAGTGATCTAGGTCACATCCGGCATCGGAGTGCGTGGCGCCGATGACGAGGCCGACGGCGCCTTGTCCGGAGGCCTCGTTCGCGGCGATAGCGGCGTCGACCATCCCCTGCGCGACCGTCACGCCATCAGCCCTCACCGCGGACTGCACGTCGCCGCCCTCGGGATTGCTCGTCCGTGCCAGCACGTACAGCCCGCGTCCGGTCGCGTGGGCCAGGTCGAGGGCGGGCTGCAGAGACCCGAAGCCGAGGTACGGCGACACCGTGAGCGCGTCGCCGGCCAGTGGCGAGCTGTCGGACAGGTACGCGTCGGCGTACGCCGCCATGGTCGATCCGATGTCGCCACGCTTGGCGTCCACGATCACGAGCGCCCCAGCCGCCTTGGCAGCCGCGATCGTGCGCTCCAGCACCGCGACGCCCGCCGACCCGTGCGCCTCGAAGAACGCCGACTGGGGCTTGAACACCGCGACCACGTCGCCCAGCGCGTCGACCATGCCGCGCGCGACGGCCTCAAGTCCGGCCAGGCCGAACTCGTAGCCCCACGCCTCGATCACCGAGCGATGCGGGTCGATCCCGACGCACAACCGTCCCCGCGCGGCCGTGACCGCCGCGAGGCGTTCTCCGTACGAGCTCATGTCGTCCTCCCCAACGAAAGGGCATTGATGCCGGCCACCAGGCCGTTCCCGGAGTAGATGAAGCCCGTGTAGACCTGTACGAGCCGTGCGCCCGCATCGATCATCCGCTCGGCGTCGTCCGGGGTCATGATGCCGCCCACCCCGATCACGGGCAGCGTGGTCGAGGCCGCGACGCGCGTCACGACCTGCAGCGCGCGGGCGGTCAGAGGGGCCCCCGAGAGCCCCCCTGCCTGGTCCGCGTGGATGCGGTCCGCAGGAGCGAGCCCGTCGCGTCCCAACGTCGTGTTGGTCGCGATGATGCCGCGGCCCCCGTGCTCCGTGACCACGCCGACGACCTCGTCGAGCTGGGCATCCGACAGGTCGGGTGCGATCTTGACGAAGATCGGTACGGGTCCGAGCGGGTGAACGATCTGTGACGCCTCGCGCGTCAAGGAGCTCAGCAGGTCGCGCAGCAGGTCGCCTTCCTGCAACGTCCGCAGGCCAGGCGTGTTGGGGCTGGACACGTTGATGGCGATGTAGTCCGCGTACGGGGCCAGCATGCGCAGCGACGCCACGTAGTCGGGCACTGCGTCCGCGACGGGCGTCACCTTCGACTTGCCCAGAGAGATCCCCAGCGGGATGCCGCACGTGAGCTCTCCGCGCCGTACGCCGAGGCCGTACAGCCGGTCGGCCATCGCCTTCGCGCCAGCGTTGTTGAAGCCCATCCGATTGATGATCGCGTGGGAGCTGCGCAGCCTGTACAGACGAGGCCTGTCGTTGCCCGGCTGCGCCAGCGCGGTGACCGTCCCGAGCTCGGCGAAACCGAAGCCCAACGCCGACCAGGCCTCGACGGCGCGCGCGTCCTTGTCGAGCCCGGCGGCTACGCCGACGCGTCCCGGGAACCGGATCCCGGCCACCGTCACCGGCGAGGTGGGACGGCCCGAGACCAGGCGAAGGGCGGCGCGAGCGACGGGACCCAGCCCGCCCAGGAAGCCGGTCAGCGACTCGTGGATGAGCTCAGGGTCACCGCCGTGTGCCCGGAACAGCACGGGGCGTACGACCGACCGGTACCCCACATCGAGCACCGCTGACCGCAGGCTCACAGCGTGTCCAGTGCCGCCGTGACCTCGGCGCCCCAGGCCTGGAGCGACCGGACGTTCACGTCACCGTCGCGCGCCGCCTCGATGGCCTGGACGGCTGCCGCCAGGCCCTGGACGGTGGTGATGCACGGGATGTCGCGGTGGATTGCGGCCGTACGGATCTCGTACCCGTCGCGACGCGGCGAGCCGGTGGCCGAGCGACCATGGGGGGTGTTGAAGACGAACTGGATCTGCCCGTCGAGGATCATCTCGACAACGGTCGGTGAGCCGTCAGGGCCGCGGCCCTCGCTGAACTTGCGCACCGGGACCACCTTGATGCCGTGGTGGGCGAGCACTTCCGCCGTACCGGCCGTGGCATAGATCTCGAAGCCGAGGTCCGCGAGCCGCTTGATCGGGAAGACCGCGTGCCGCTTGTCCGCGTTGTTGACCGAGACGAACACGCGACCGCTCTTCGGCAACGGGCCGTACGAGCCGATCTGCGACTTGGCGAACGCGTTGCCGAACGTCCGGTCGAAGCCCATGACCTCGCCGGTCGAGCGCATCTCGGGACCGAGGACCGTGTCGACGCTGGACCCTTCGGAGGTACGGAACCGGTTGAACGGCATGACCGCTTCCTTGACCGCGATCGGCGAGCCCTGCCACGTGGCCGCGCCGTCGACGTTCTTGCGGAGCATCCCGGAGGCCCGGAGCTCGGCGATCGTCTCCCCCATCATCACGAGGGCGGCGGCCTTGGCGAGCTGGGTTCCGGTCGCCTTGGAGACGAAGGGGACCGTACGCGACGCGCGAGGGTTCGCCTCGAGCACGTACAGCGTCTCCCCCGCCAGCGCGTACTGGATGTTGATGAGACCCCGGACGCCGACGCCCTCGGCGATCTTGCGGGTCGACTCGCGGAGCTCGGCGATGATCTCCTTGCCCAGCGTGATCGGCGGCAGGCTGCACGCGGAGTCGCCGGAGTGCACGCCGGCCTCCTCGATGTGCTCCATGATCCCGCCCAGGTACAGGTCGGTCCCGTCGTACAGCGCGTCGAGGTCGATCTCGACCGCGTCGTCGAGGAACTTGTCGACCATCACGGGGTTCTCGGGGCTGGCCTCGGTCACGCGGGTCACGTAGTCGTCGAGCGTCGCGTCGTCGTACACGATCTCCATGCCGCGGCCGCCCAGCACATACGAAGGCCGCACGAGGACCGGGTAGCTGATCTCGTGCGCGATCCGCAGCGCCTCGTCGCGGGAGGTCGCCATGCCGTACCGGGGAGCCATGAGGCCCGCGTCCTTGAGCACCTGCCCGAACGCGCCTCGATCCTCCGCCAGGTGGATCGCCTCCGGAGAGGTGCCCGCGATGGGCAGGCCCGCATCCTTGAGCGACTGCGCGAGCTTCAGCGGCGTCTGGCCGCCGAGGGCGACGATGACGCCCGCCACGGGACCGGCCGCGAGCTCGGCGTGGTAGACCTCGAGGACGTCCTCGTACGTGAGCGGCTCGAAGTACAGCCGGTCGGAGGTGTCGTAGTCNNATGCCCTGGCCGATGCGGTTCGGGCCGGAGCCGAGGATGATCACGGCCGGCTTCGTCCGAGGCGAGACCTCGGTCTCCTCGTCGTAGGACGAGTAGTGGTACGGGGTGCTTGCGGCGAACTCCGCCGCGCAGGTGTCGACGGTCTTGTAGACCGGCCGGATCCCCTCCTGCCAGCGCAGCGCCTGCACGTCGGTGGCCGGGATGCCGCGGATCGCGCCGATCTGCCCGTCGGACAACCCGTGCTTCTTCGCCTCGAGCAGCAGCTCAGGGGTCAGCTCGTCGGCCGAGGCCACCTGGTCGGCCACAACGATGATCACCATCAGCTGGTCGATGAACCAGGGGTCGATCTTGGTCGCGTCGTAGACCTGCGCGGGCGTCGCGCCCGCACGCAGCGCCAGGACGACCTTGCCGAGGCGGCCGTCGTGGGGACGGGCGCACTCGACGAGCAGCTCGTCGACCGGTGTGGTGACCGGACCGTGCAGGACGAACGGCGCGCGGGGGTCCTCGAGGCTGCGCAGCGCCTTGCCCAGAGCCTCGGTGAAGTTGCGGCCGATGGCCATGGCCTCGCCGACCGACTTCATGTGCGTGGTGAGCGTGTCCTCGGCGGTGGGGAACTTCTCGAACGCGAACCGCGGCACCTTGACGACCACGTAGTCCAGGGTGGGCTCGAACGAGGCGGGCGTCTCGGCGGTGATGTCGTTGGTGATCTCGTCGAGCGTGTAGCCGACCGCGACCTTGGCCGCGATCTTCGCGATCGGGAAGCCGGTCGCCTTCGAGGCGAGCGCCGAGGACCGCGACACGCGCGGGTTCATCTCNNGACGATCATGCGGCCATCGTCGGGGTTGATCGCGAACTGGATGTTGCAGCCGCCGGTGTCGACACCGACCGCCCGGATGATGCCGATGCCGACGTCGCGCATCCACTGGTACTCGCGGTCGGTGAGCGTCAGGGCCGGCGCGACCGTGATCGAGTCGCCGGTGTGGACCCCCATCGGGTCGAGGTTCTCGATCGAGCAGACGATGACCACGTTGTCGGCGCGGTCACGCATCACCTCGAGCTCGTACTCCTTCCAGCCGAGGATCGACTCCTCGATGAGCACCTCGGTGACCGGCGACGCGTCGAGGCCGACGCCCGCGATCCGGCTGAGCTCTCCGGAAGAGTGCGCGAAGCCGGAGCCGACGCCGCCCATCGTGTACGAGGGGCGCACGACCACGGGGTAGCCGAGCTCCTCCGCCGCAGCGAAGACCTCGGGAAGCGTGTGACAGATCACCGAGCGCGCCGTCTCCGCCTTGCCGCCGGGGAGGTCGAGCTCGGCGACGACCTGCTTGAACGACTCGCGGTTCTCGCCGCGCTGGATGGCGTCGATGTTCGCGCCGATCAGCTCGACCCCGTACTTCTCCAGGACGCCGTTCTCGTGCAGCGCGACGGCTGCGTTGAGCGCCGTCTGGCCGCCCATCGTGGCCAGCAGCGCGTCAGGCCGTTCGAGGGCGATGACCTTCTCGAGATACTCGGGGGTGATCGGCTCGACGTACGTCGCGTCGGCGAACTCGGGGTCGGTCATGATCGTCGCGGGGTTGGAGTTCACGAGGATGACCCGGAAGCCCTCCTCGCGCAGCACGCGGCACGCCTGTGTGCCGGAGTAGTCGAACTCGCACGCCTGGCCGATGACGATCGGGCCGGAGCCGATGACCAGGATCGAATGGATGTCGGTGCGACGTGGCATCAGGCAGCTCCCCCGGACCGGACACCGGACATGACGTCGGCGAAGCGCTGGAACAGATAGGCGGCGTCGTGCGGTCCGGCGGCGGCCTCCGGGTGGTACTGGACCGAGAAGCCCTTCACCACGCCGTCGTCACCGATCAGCTCGAGACCTTCGACGACGTCGTCGTTGAGGCAGACGTGGGAGACGGTCGCGGTGCCGTACGGGGTCGTGGTGGGCTTGTCCGCCGGAGCGTCCACCGCGAATCCGTGGTTGTGGGCGGTGATCTCGACCTTGCCGGTCGTACGGTCCTGGACCGGCTGGTTGATGCCGCGGTGACCGTACTTGAGCTTGTACGTGCCGAAGCCGAGCGCCCGTCCGAAGATCTGGTTCCCGAAGCAGATGCCGAAGAACGGCACGCCGCGCGAGAGCGCCTCGCGAACCAGCTCGGCCTGTACCTCGGCGGTCGCCGGGTCGCCGGGGCCGTTCGAGAGGAACAGCCCGTCCGGCTCGAACGCCATGATCTCGTCGATCGTCGAGTCCGCCGGGACCACATGCACCGTCATGTGGTGCGCCGCCATCTGCTTGGGTGTCATCGACTTGATGCCGAGGTCGAGCGCGACGACCGTGTACTGGCTATCACCCTCCGCCGCGACCGTGTACGGCTCGGTGACGGTCACGTCGCCGACGAGGTTGGCGCCTTCCATCTGTGGTGAGTCGAGCACCTTGGCCAGGAGCAGGTCGACATCCAGCGTCTCCGTGGAGATGCCCACCCGCATGGCGCCGCGCTCGCGGAGGTGGCGGGTGAGGGCGCGCGTGTCGATGTCGCTGATGCCGACGATGTGCTGTGCGCGGAGCTCGTCGTCCAACGAACGCACCGAGCGCCAGTTCGAGGGAATCCGGGACGGGTCGCGTACGACATAGCCGGCGACCCAGATCCGGCTCGACTCGTCGTCCTCGTCGTTCCAGCCCGTGTTGCCGATGTGGGGTGCGGTGGCGACGACGACCTGGCGGTGATAGCTGGGATCCGTAAGGGTTTCCTGGTAGCCCGACATGCCGGTCGTGAAGACCGCCTCGCCGAATGTCTCACCCGTCGCGCCGAAGGATTTGCCAATGAAGGCGCGTCCGTCCTCGAGAACGAGGATCGCGGGGACTCTGCGTTGGTCCTGGGCGTTCATCGCGGGCGACTTTATCAGGACCCGCAGCCGCGACGGACGCACGCCCGCACGCCGGTCAGCCGGGTTGCGCACCGCACCGTGTCAGTCCGCCGAGCGCGACGGCGCGAGACCGCTGAGCACCGCGTTGAGGAAGGCCGGCGACTCGTCGGTCGACAGCTCCGAGGCCAGGGTCACCGCTTCGCTCACAACCACGTTCGGCTCCGTGCTGGTGAACAGCAGCTCGTACGCGGCGATGCGCGCGATCACACGATCGACCCTCGGCATCCGCTCCAGCGTCCAGCCCTCCGCGAGCCTCTCCGAGACGGCGTCGTTGATGTAGCCCCAATGCTCACGGACACCCTTGACGATCTCGGAGGTGAACTCGCGGACGGTCACGTCGATCGTCAGGTGCTCCTCGAGCGTCACCAAAGGGTCGGTCTCACGGATGTCCGACTCGAAGAGGATGTCGAGCGCGTGCTTGCGTGCCTTGTGACGGGCAGACGTACGGGGGCGTGCGCTCTCTTGGGGCGCACCCACCTCAGACGCGGCCGAGGTAGCTGCCATCGCGCGTGTCGACCTTCACCTTCTCGCCGGTGACGATGAACAGCGGAACCTGGATCTGCAGGCCGGTCTCGACGGTCGCCGGCTTCGTGCCGCCCGTCGACCGGTCGCCCTGGAGGCCGGGCTCGGTGTAGGTCACGACGAGCTCCACGGAGGTCGGCATGTCGACGAACAGCGGGATCCCCTCGTGCAGGGCCACGTTGACCATGCCGTTCTCGAGGAGGTAGTTCTTCGAGTCGCCCATCGTCTCCTCGCTGATGAGGATCTGCGAGTAGTCGGCGGTGTCCATGAACACGTAGCTGTCGCCGTCGTGGTAGAGGTACTGCATCTCGCGGCGGTCGACCGTCGCGGTGTCGACCTTGGTGTCGGAGTTGAACGTACGGTCGACGACCTTGCCGCTCATCACGTGCTTCAGCTTCGTCCGGACGACCGTGTTGCCCTTGCCGGGCTTGTGGTGCTGGAACCAGATGACGGTCCACAGCTGGCCGTCGAGGTCGAGCACCATACCGTTCTTGAGATCGTTGGTCGAAGCCACGAGAGTCCCTTCGCTGTGCGCACGACCGTCTCCGAAACGGACGAGGGCCGGGTGAACGCCGTCACGGCGACGGCGGCCTGGATTCTACCCGAGTCGACGCACGGGCTCCCAATCCGGCGCTACTCCTCGGGCGTCGAGAACGTCGTACGTCCCTGCAGCGTCGCCGCCAGGTGGTCGTCGATGCTGTCGGCGACCGAGGCCACCTCGTGGATCACCTGCTGGAAGTGAGCCGGTACGAACGGTTGCGCGAGCGCCGACATCGAGACGAAGACCTTGTCGCGCAGCAACCAGAACCGTACCCAGCGGCTCTCCGAGTTGAGGTCGTTGAGCACCTCGGCGGCACGCGACCGGCCGCTGACGTCGTGGACGACCGCCGAGAACGCGATGACCTCTCTCGCGTCCGACGGGATCCGCACGAACACCATCGTCGATCCCACACGGATCGCGTAGTCACCCTCTGAGTCGTGGAACGGCAAGGAGCCGTAGATGCGGGCGAGCTCGACCCCGACCAGCCTGTCGAGCTCCGCCGCGTCGACGGGCATGACGGCGTGGGTGTCCGGGCCGCCCGCCGGCTGCGCCGACGAACGGTACGGGGGCTCGCTGGGACCGGGCGGCTGCAGCACGTCCTCGAGCTGGTCGGCGGTGAGGAAGACGGGGTGCAGGACTCCGTACACGTCACGCATGGTGGTGACGGACAGGACAGCGAGCTCGTCGGTCTGGTCCTGCGACCACGACGACGTGAAGTTCTCGCTGGCGTCGGCGCTCGGGGACGCCCAGCCGAGCTCCTCCATCTGCGCGAGCTGCGGCGCCGCCAGCTGGTAGTCGTCGGCCAGCACGGCGTTCGAGGCTGCCTGCGCCACGAGACGACCGAGCGCCGGGCAGTCGTACTCGATGAAGGGAGAGGCATCGTCGTCCGGGGCGAGCATCCCGAGCGTGAGCTCCGCCCCGCCGTCCATCATCGACAGCACCTCGGACAGGCGCCCGCCGAACGCGTCCCACGCCTGTTGCGTGCTGCGGTCGATGTCGAAGTCGTCGATGTCCACTGGTCCTCCCGCCTGGCAACCTACAACAGGGCAGCGAGTACCAGGATCACCACGGCGGACACGATGGTCGTCCGGAAGATCGTGTCCCGCGCGAACAGTTCCCTCACGCCGTAGCGCATGCCGAACACGTAGATGTTCTGCGCCGGCGGCAAAGCGGCGATGACCGTCACCGCGCGGACGCTGTGCTCAGGAAGGTGCAGCGCGTACCGGGCCAGCAGGAACGCGGTCAACGGCTGGATGACGACCTTGATGACGGTGATGACGTACGACTCCGTGCTCTCCGCACCCCGCTTCGGTCGCGGGTCGAGCCGAAGCGAGATGCCGAACGCGAGCAGCATCGTCGGTACCGCGACGCCGCCCAGCATCTCGAGCGGGGTCTCGACGAGACCAGGGAGGGAGATGTGCAGAAGGTTGAGCGCCAGGCCGATGAGGCAGCCGACGGTCAGGGGGTTGCGGATCGGGAGCGTGATGAGGCGTGCCACCGGTACGGTGCCCCCGTTCTCGCGGGAACGCCGGTAGTCGAGGTGAGCCAGGGCCAGAGGCTGGAGGATGGCGACCTGGACGAGGAGGACCGGCGCGATCCAGGTGGGGTCGCCCAGCGCGTACGCAGCGACGGGCAGGCCCAGGTTGCCCGCGTTGGTGTAGCAGGAGAGCAGCATCCCCATGGTCCGCTCGGCCGGCGGGGGCCGGAAGATCGTGAACGCCAGCACCGTGTACACGAGGGCTGCGACCGCGATGGCACCCGCGTTCGCGATGAAGCTGCGGGCGAAGACCTTGGACAGGTCCGCCTTCTCCATCATGGTCAGCAGGAGCGCCGGTGAGGCGACGAGAAGCGCCAGCTTCGACATCATCTGCTGGTGCTGGGTGGTGAGGACACCGAAGTGGCCGCACCCGACGCCGACGAGGATGAGGATGCCGATCGTCACATACCCGCTCAGCGCCTGCACCTCGTCAGGCTACGGGAGCGGTCCGTGCGGGGGCGTCTCTGGCCAGTGGTTGTCACGTCGGCGGTTGTCACGTCGGCCCGGTCGCGCCCGTACCTCCGGGAGCGTAACCTTGGCCCGCTGACGGCCCGGTACGTTCCGTGCGCGGCGCGACGGACGAGGAGCCGACGTGGATCCCACGAAATGGGGAGCTCCGTACCCCCTTGTCCTCGCGGCGTTGTTCGTGATCGTCATGGCGCGCGCCAACGGCACGTACTGGCTGGGACGCGCGGCTGCCGCCGGTACGGAGCGGACCCGGATGCGTCGGTTGCTGCACGCGCCGGGCTATCTGCGTGCCGTCGGCTGGATCGATCGGTGGGGCGCACCCGCGGTCTCCGTGAGTTTCCTGACCGTGGGCTTCCAGACGCTCATCAACCTCGCCGCGGGCGTGACCCGGATGTCGCTGCGTCACTACCTTCCCGCCGTCGTCGTCGGCAGCGTGATGTGGGCGCTCGTCTACGCGACGATCGGCTTCGTGGGGTTCACCGCGGTCGCGGCGCTGTACGCGAGGTCGCCGCTCCTCGCGATCAGCCTCGCGGTCGTCGCCGCGCTCCTGCTGGCGTGGTGGATCATCGCCCAAGTACGTGCCGCACACGCCGCTGCCCCGCAGGACGTCCCAGCGGCCTGAGCCGACTCCGTACGACGTGATGCGCTCAGGACAGCAGAGCGTCCGCGGTCTCGACGTCGGTGACGAGGACGTTCACCCAGCCGCCGAGCACCGCCGCGCGGATCGCGGAGTGCTTCCGCTGGCCGCCCGCCACGCCGATCCGTCGAGGCACCGCGAGCAGGACGTCCGGCTCGATGCCGATGACTCGTCCGTCGAGGTCGGAGTCGACGTGACTGCCCTCCGCGTCGAAGAACCGCAGGCAGATGTCGCCGACAGCGCCAAGCCCCCGCAGCACGTCCTGATCGGACTCGGCGATCGCGTTGCCCGACTCACGGAGAAGCGGCGACGGGTCGAGGCTTCCGATGCCGGCCAGCAGCACGGTGAGTCGGCTCCACTCGTCGACGACGTGCGTCACGTACGGCTCGGCCAGCATCGCGTCGCGCAGCGCGCGCCCTGAGACGACTCCCGGGGTCGGGAGGAAGTGAGGCTGCCCGCCGGTCAGCGTGGCGAGCTGCTCGGTGAGCCGAGTGGCCTGTACCTGCGCCGCCGGGATGCCCACTCCCCCGATCACCTGGGTGACGCTGTCGGCGACGGCCTGCGGCCTCTTGCTGAGCACCATCACCATCGCGAGCAGCGTCTCGCTCCATGAGGAGATGCCGATCCGCTCATGACCGAGCAGGACATCCTCCAGGTACGAGGCGGCGGCGGCGCCCACCGCGCTCGTGATCGCCTTCTCGTCTCCCGGCGGTGCATCAGCAACGACCGCGTCGAGCAGCCCGTACCGAGCAACCAGCGCCTCCTCCAGCTCGGAGTGACCGCCGGGCGGCGGCACGATCACCACCCTGACGATGCCGAGCTCCTCGGCCCGCTTGAGCAGCCGTGACACCTTCGCCTGGGACACGTGCAGGAGGTCGGCGATCTGAGGCTGCTTGAGACCCTGCTCGTGGTACATGCGAGCGACGCGAGTGACCAGCCGAAGCCGACTGGCGGGTTGGACGTATGCCACAGCTGCTCCGTAACCGTCGACGAGGGCGATCAGTTCGCCAGGTCGCCGAACAGGGCGTCCGACGCGAGCCGGGTGGCCGTGACAGCATCCTGCGCGTCCTGAGCCGCCTGCATCGCGTCGAAGTCGAGCCTCTCGAGGCCCTTCTCCACCCGGCGCAGGAAACGGATGGCCTGCTTGGCGGCGCCGACCGTGTCCTCGCGGAACGGGAACTGGTCGAGCTGCCAGACGCCGTCCCACTTGTTCTTGGCCAAGACGTAGAAGAACTCGAACAGCTCCATGGGATGTACGGAACCGGCGATCATGTCGTCGTCCCAGCTGCGCATGTTGTCGTTGACGTCCATGCCGAACAAACGGCCGTAGTCGATCGCGAGCTGTGCGGAGTCGGCGGGCGACTCCCCTCCGTACAACGCATGCCCGAAGTCGAGGAGGATGCCGATGTTGGGCAGGTTGATCTTCTCGAGGGCCAGCAGCGTGCGGGAGACCGAGTCGTAGCTCATGTGGACGCGGGGCTCGCGCGGCTTGTACTCGATGACGAACTTGAGGTCGGGGTTCTCGCTGGCCAGGTTGGCCACACCATCCATCGACATCTGCCAGAGCTTGCGGTGGTCGACCTGGAACGGGTAGTCCCAGCCGTCCTGCCCGGGCCAGAGCTTCACGTACGACGCGCCAAGCTCGCGCACGACGCCCGCCGCCTCGGTGATGAGGTCATGGGCCGCACGGCGCACACCCGGGTCGGGGTTCGTGAACGCCCCGCGCGAGAACCTCCGCGTGTACATCTCGGGCGTGATACCGATGACCGACAGGTTGTTCTTGGCGAGCCGCGCCTGGACCTCGCTGAGCGGGGCATCGCAGCCGGGGAAGGGGTAGTTGAGGTCGACGACGCTCAGGTCGCCCACCTCACCGGCACGGTCGATCATCTCGAGCATCCCGATGGGCTCGGCGTACCCGTCGGTCGCGTACCGGTCGACGTAGCTGGCGAAGTGCCAGATGCCTGCTCCGAACCTCGCCGTCATGAGCGGTCCTTTCGTGTCAGGCGGGCGCGGGCCACCGCGAGGGCCCACCCGTCTCGTGCGGATACTGACTCGGCCGCAGAGACGGCCGGGCTGAACTCGTGACGAGGCCGGTCCAGGGCCTCGAGGTCGGCGATGGACCAACCACCCAACGCCACGCCGGCGAGGTCGGCGCTGCCGAGCGCCGACAGCTCGGGCTCGTCGGAGACGACGACGGTTGCTTGCGCGATGTCGGCCTGCCACTGCATGAGCAGGTCGCTGGCCGTCACTCCCCCGTCGGCAAGGACGGTCGTGGCAGGTGTGCCGGCAGCGGTGACCGCCGCCAGGACGTCGGTCACCTGGAAGGCGACCGACTCCAGGGCCGCGCGCGCCAGGTCCGGGCGTCCGCTGCCCATGTCGAGACCATCCAGTACGCCGACGGCGCGGGCATCCCAGTACGGAGCTCCCAGTCCGCCGAACGCCGGCACGAGGTGGACTTCCGGTGAGCCGGTGAGCGCCAGCGTCGACAGCTCCGGCGCCGACACGCCCAGCAGGTCGCACAGCCACGTCAGGGTCGCGCCGCTGGAGCGGATGTTTCCCTCGAGTGCGCGTGTGACGCCGGCAGGTCCGTCCCAGGCGATCGTGCGGCAGAGCCCGTCGGCGGTTGTCGCCTCGGAGACGGCCATGATCGAGGAACCGGTCCCGTACGACGCCTTCACCGAGCCTGGCCGCCACCCGGCGTTGGCGAACAGCGCGGCGTGCGAGTCACCGAGAACGCCCGCCACGGGGGTGCCGACCGGTGCCGGCCCCAGCGCGATCGTCGTCGGGACCATCGGCATCGACGAGACGACGTCAGGCAGGCATTCGACGGGTACGCCGAAGCCGTCGCACAGCTCGGGGTCCCACGCCACGGTCGCGATGTCCAGCAGCGATGTACGGCTGGCGTTTCCCGCCTCCGTGAGGTGCCTCCCGGTGAGGCGCCACAGCAGCCACGAGTCGATCGTCCCCACCTTCACCCGACCTGTACGGGCGAGGCTGCGGTCGGGATCGTACGCGTCGAGAAGCCAGGAGATCTTCGCTGCGGAGAACATCGGGTCCAGCAGCAGGCCCGTCCGGGCCTCAACGGCGCCGGCGAGCGGTGCGAGTCTCTCGCAGATGGCGACGGCCCGCTGGTCCTGCCACGACAACGCAGGCCCGAGCGGCCGGCCCGTCGATGCGTCCCAGGCGACCACGGTCTCCCGCTGCGTGGACAAGGAGATGCCATCGACCTGTCCGGAGACGCCGTCCGCGGCGGCGACGACCGAGTTCCAGATCGCCTCGGCATCCTGCTCGACCCAGCCGGCCTGGGGGAACGTACGGTCCAGTGACGAGGCGCCACGGCTCGTGACGCGATGGTCCCGTCCCACGAGCAACGCTTTCGTGGACTGGGTCCCCTGGTCGATCGCCAGCACCGACGTCACCGTACGAGCACCTCCCTGAGACTGATCACTGACACCCTAGTCGACCCTGACTGTATATGCAGCGAGTGGGTGGGCCTGTGCCACAGAGTCTCTCTCCGAGCGGTACAGGTCCTCTCCCCGAGTGGTACAGGTCCTCTCCCCGAGCGCAGGTCAGCGCTGGACGCGGGCGTTGCCCTGCCAGATGGACCAGACCTGGTCCTCGTCGGCGGGTGCGCCGTAGTCGGTGGTGGACGCGGCCGCGAGGGCGCCGGTGGCCCAGCCGAACTGCATGCACTGCTCGGCCGACCAGCCCTTGAGGATTCCGTACAGCATGCCGCCGACCGAGCCGTCGCCGCCGCCGATGCGGTCGAGGACCCCGATCGAGCGCGGTGGTGCAACGTGGAAGTCGCCGTCCCCGTACACGACCATGCCCCAGATGTGCTCGTTGACGCTGACGACTTCGCGGAGCGTGGTGGCGATGAACTGGGCCTGGGGGAAACGGGTACGGATCCGGCCGATCATCTCCGTGAAGGAGGCGATCTGGTCGGTGAGGTCGGCGCCTCCCGCTTCGGGGCCTTCGATGCCCAGGCAGAGCTGGAAGTCCTCTTCGTTGCCGATGAGGATGTCGCACTCCTCCGCGATCTCGGTGAACGCCTCCCGGAGCTCCGCCTCGCGGCCCTTCCAGAACGTCGCGCGGTAGTTCATGTCCATGGAGATCGCCGTGCCGTGCGCCTTCGCAGCACGCGCGAGCGCCAGGCAGAAGTCCTTCGTCTTCGGTGACAGCGCGGCGACCAGGCCGGACATATGAAGGATCTTCACGCCCTCGGTGCCGAACAGCTGCTCGAGATCGAACTGGTCGACGTCGAGGTCGAGGCCGACCTCCCCCGCACGGTCGTTCCACACGCGGGGCCCGCGGCTGCCGAAGCCGGAGTCGGCGATGTTGAACTGATGCCTGTACCCCCACGGGCCGCCCTGTGGCAGATCGGGACCGCGGTACGACATATTCCGGGCCCGCAGATCGGCCTTGATGAACGCCGAGATCGGGCTGCCGGCGACGAAGTTCGTCAGCGCCAGCGCCGGCATCCCGAGGTAGCTGATGACGCTCGCGACGTTGGTCTCCGCCGAGGTGGCCTGCATCACGTACCGGCTCGAGACGTGTACGGCTTGACTGTTCTCCGGGGTGATCCTGACGCCCATGGACGTCGGAACGACGACTGACCAGGTGGCGTCCTCGCGTAGCTGCATCGGCTCTTCCCTCTCCTGAGCGTGCTGCGTGCACACGCGTGGTGACACGTCGAATCCTGCCGTGCCTGCCGTCGGCGGAGGCGGTGTTTCCGGGACTTGTCCCGTCTCCCACCGGTCGCGCGACCACGAGGGTCGTCGAGTTGTTAGCGTGGCCCCACCACTGATGGGGGGACCTACATGACCGTCCGAGACGATCTCCGGGCTCGCGTGGAGGCGTTGCGGCCGGCCGTGGAGGCCGTCGCACGCGCCATCCACGCCGATCCGGAGACTGCCGACGAGGAGCACCGCGCGGTCGCACGGCTCATCGAGCTGTTCGCGGGCCACGGCTTCGACATCGACCCTGGTCCCGGCGACCCCACGGCGTTCGTCGCGCGATCGGGATCGGGCGGCACGACGGTAGCGGTCTGCCTCGAGTTCGACGCGCTGCCCGAGATCGGCCACGCCTGCGGGCACAACCTCATCTCCGGAGCGGGAGCGCTGGCCGCGATCGCCCTCGCCGAACGCGCCGACGACCTCGGTCTCACCGTGCTGGCGGTCGGCTGCCCGGCCGAGGAGCGCGGCGGCGGCAAGATCCCGCTGATCGCCGACGGCGTCTTCGCCGACGTCGACCTCGCGATCATGATCCACACGGTCCCGGACGGCATCCGCCTCGACCCCCGCGGTACGTCGAGCCAGGCCATCGGCCAGTTCGTCGCCACGTACACCGGCCAGGCGGCCCACGCGGCAGCCGCACCGCACCTCGGCCGCAATACCACCGACGCGGTCGTCATCGCCGAGGTGGCGCTGGCGCTCCTGCGTCAGCAGGTCCCCAGCGACCACCGGCTCAGCGCCAACGTCGTACGGTCAGGCTCCGTACCGAACGTCATCCCCGACCACGCCACGATCGAGTTCGAGTGCCGCGCGTGGACCATCGACGAGTACGAGGCGTTGCGGGTCCGTGTCTTCCGCTGCCTCGAGGCCGGCGCGCTCGCCACCGACTGCGGGCTCAGCATCGAGCCGGTCGGTCGTCCGTACCAGCCGCTGCGCCAGAACGACCTCCTCGGAGGCCTGTGGTGCGACGCGCTCGTGGAGCTGGGTCTCGATCCGGCCGCCGGCGTACCGCTGGCAGGCGGCTCCACGGACATGGGCAACGTGTCTCAGGTGGTCCCGTCGCTGCACCCGTGGGTCAGGCTTCCAGGTGTGACGGCATCGCTCCACTCGGCGGACTACGCCGCGGCGGCGGGCACTGACGTGGCATACGACGTCATGACGCAGGCGGCCATCGCGATGGCCTGGACGGTGGCCGCGGCCACGGGCCCACAACAGGTCGGGCTTCTGCGTGCACGCAGGCAGGAGCTACCCGGCAGCAGTTCGTGACGCGGAGGACATCCTGACGCGAGCCGCTACCAGGAGTGCCTGCGCGGCTTACGCCGCTGGTCACGAAGCGCCTCCGGAGCGCTGGCGCCTCCTGCGTGGCTGAGCTCCGCCGAGAGGTCCGCGGGGAGGAACGGCTCGTCCTCGAGGATCTCCTCAGGGACCTGACCGGCCTCGTCGATGCTGCCCGCCACCAACGTGGCGACCAGGGTGGCGACGCAGATCGCGACCACGGCCAGCCACGCGACCCACTGGGAGGTGGGCAGCGTGGTCAGGGCAGCGACGGCGCTGCCGACGCCGGCAGTGACGAGCACGTACGCGCCGATGCGCGTGGCGAAGAACCGCAGGGCTGCGAGCCGTACGACTGCGTGCCGCGGCCCCGTCGCAAGCGCCGCGAGCAGGTGCACCAGCCCGACGAGTGCAGCCACCGGTACGGTCGCCCAGATCGAGTGGTGCCACGCGAACAGCCACCAGACCGCGCAGAAGCCGAGGAACATGATCGAGGCGATCGACTCGGGCCAGATGACGAGGAACGCGAGGATGATCGCTGCGATGACCGGCGTCCCACCGGCGAGAGCAGCAGTCGTGGCGCTGTCGCACACCGCGATGAGCGCGGCGCCGGCGAGCGCGACGACGAGCTTGGTGAGCCACTGGTGGAGGGTGACGGTACGGATGCGGTCGATCAGCGCCGCGACGAGCTCGTCCATCAGCCCCTCCTCACCAGCCGCGGTGCCCGACGCGACCGCTCCATCGTGGCGAGGACACCTGCCAAAGATCCGGTGCCGCGCCACGCGACGACAGGGACGCCCGCCTGCCGTAGCTTCGCGAACGTCTCCTCACGCTCGAGGCGGCGTACGACCCACGCCTCGTCCAGCCAGGTGCGCTCGCGCCGGCGGCGCCGCTGCAGCCACCGCGGCGTCCCGAGGTCGGCAGGCAGCGTGTCGACGACGACGACCTCGCACCCGAGCTGGCGCAGCCGCCCCACCTCCGTCGTCGACGACTCGTCGATGAGCGGCGAGCAGAAGAACACGAGCGTGCCCGGCGTGATCCCTCGGATCGGGCGGCCGCGGAACACGGGGTTCGTGCCGCGGTCGATGCGCGACAGGGCGTCGATCGTGACGAGAAGCTGCCGCGGGCCGGCGCCCGCACGTACATGGCGCATCCGACGACCGATGTCGTGCACCGCGACCCTGTCGCCGTAGCCCAGATAGTGGCGCGAGAGCGCGGCCACCGCTCGTACCGCCAGGTCGAGCGATGTCGGATCCGTCGCGCTGAAGCCCGGTACGTCGTGCAGCGTGTCCATGACCAGCAGCACGTCGGTGTCCCGCTCGGTGAGCATGGTCGCGACGTGAAGCCGCCCGGTCCGCGACGTCACACGCCAGTTGATGCGCTTGAGGCGGTCGCCGAGCCGGAACTCGCGGAGCTCAGCCAGCTGGCTCCCCTCCCCCGGGTTCGCCGACGGGTGGGCCCCAGCCATCCCGATCGGTCGGGTGATCCCGCTCGAACCGATGAGGCTGGCCGCGGCGGGCCGCACCACCACGTACGCGGGCGTGGCCTCTCCCGCAGCGCGCCAGGAGCCGGACCCGTCCATGACGGCGACCTCGGGCGGGCCGACAAGGTACCGGCCCCAGGTGTGCGGTTCGACCACGACCTTGGCGTCGGTCGTGTCGATGACCGCGCCCGACCGCGGAGCCAGCCGGATCCCGAACCGCAACGGCCACGACACCGCGATCCACCATCCCGGGCGATCGGTCACCATCCGTACAGGCACGGCGTCGTCCTCGTGGACGGCGACGAGCCGCGGCCTGGTCCGTACGCGCACCACGTCTGTACGAGCCCGTGTCAGCAGCGCCCACGCCACGTGGACGATGAACGGTGCAGCCAGCACCGCGGCCCCGCGTTGACCCAGCAGGATGCCGCCCAGCGCCAGCAGCAGTCCCAGCAGCAGGGACCGTACGAGCGCGGGCGTCGGCCGGATCGGGAGCTCGGTCACCGCGGCTGCACGTCGCTCGCGTCGGGGACGGGGGTCTCGTCGAGCGCCGCGTCGACCACGGCCGCCGCCGTCACATCGCTCAGCCAGAGCTCCGGGCGCAACGTGATCCGGTGGTCGAGCGCCCCGTGCGCGACAGCTTTGATGTCCTCGGGGGCCACGAAGCTGCGGCCGTCGAGGAGCGCGACAGCGCGGGAGCAGGCGACCAGCGCCAGCGACCCTCTAGGGGACGCCCCGACGAGGACCGACTTGTCCAGACGGGTGGCGGTCACCAGCGCCACCACGTAGCGCAGGACCGACGGCGCCACATGGATATCCTCGACAGCGCTCTGTACGGCGAGCAGCCTCTCGGGGTCCAGCACCGCGTCGATCGTGGCCTCCTCCGTACGCCGCGCGATGCGCCGCGACAGGACGTCCACCTCGTCGGTCGCGGACGGGTAGCCGAACGAGAGCCGCAAAAGGAACCGGTCGAGCTGTGCCTCAGGCAGCGGGTACGTGCCTTCGTGCTCGATCGGGTTCGCCGTCGCGAGCACGTGGAACGGGCGCGGCAGATCGAACGTGTGGCCCTCTACGGACACCCGGTGCTCCTGCATCGCCTCGAGCAGCGCCGACTGGGTCTTCGGTGGCGTGCGGTTGATCTCGTCGGCGAGCAGCAGCCCGGTGAAGACGGGTCCGGGGCGGAAGACGAACTCGCTGGCACGCTGGTCGTAGATGTAGCCGCCCGTGAGGTCGCTGGGCAGCAGGTCAGGCGTGAACTGGGCCCGCGTGTACGTGAGGCCCAGGGCCGTCGCCAGGCTGTGCGCGGCGACTGTCTTTCCGAGGCCCGGCAGGTCCTCGATGAGCACGTGACCACCCGCGAGGACGCCCGCGAGGACCAGTCGCAAGGCATCGCGCTTGCCGATGACGGCACGTTCGACCTGGTCGAGGACCTCGGCGGCGAGGGCTGCGGCCTCCGCGAGCGTGAGGGAAGGTGCGGTCATAGTCGGCTGATCTCCTCGAGGTAGGACTGCAGGACCCGCCGGTTGAGCGGCGGGACCGCGTGGGGGGGACGGGTCAGGTACGACCTCAGCTGCCGGCTGAGGACCGGGGACGCATAGGGGTCCGCCGGGTCGGCCTCGTGGAGCCTCACGAGGCGCGACGCGGTGATCTCGCCGAGGAGGTCCCGCAGCGATCGCTGGCCCATCTGGTGCACCTCGTCGGACGACGAGATGAGCGAGGCCAGGCGCCGGGTCCGGTTGTCCGAGCCCACGTGAAGGCTGGACGTCGGGAAGCGGACGTCCTCCCATGTCAGCGGCGGTGCCCAGTCCTCGATGACGACGACCAGCCAGATGACGACGGCGGCGCCCAGCGTCACCAGGATCAGGACGGCCGGGTTGAAGTTGACGCCGAGAAGCCCGCCCACGATGACAGCGATCACCGTGAGCACGGTCCCTGTGATCGCGTACGAGACGAGCAGGCGGCCCGCCGCGGACGTGATGAGCCGACCGGCGACCCTCAGCCGCCGGTCACGCGCCACGGCTCGCCCCCTCGCTCAGGACGGCCGAGAGATGCTCGAGGCAGCTGATGGCTGTCGTGCGGGCGGACGGATCACTCGCAAGCCCCGAGAACATGGCCGACCTGTACAGGCGGGCCAGGACCGCGAGATCCGTCGCCGCCTGAGGGACACCGTTGAGCAGTCGTTCCACGTACTCCGTCGAGGTGTCGCTGTCGCGGCGGGGCGCTCCGGCGTGCTCGCCCAGCGCCTCCAGACGCCGCCAGCACTCAAGGACCACATCATCGGTGTCGAGGCCGCCGCGCAGGTCGTCCAGCGACTCGTCGACGGTCTCGGCGAACGACGACATAGGGATCTCGTCGATCTCCGTACCCACGGTGCTCGCTGCCGCGGCCGCGATCCGGCGTCCGCGCTGCACCTGCAGCGCCACGCGCCAGGCGAACCAGCCGAGCAGTACGAGCGCGACCCCTATCGCCAGCACCGTGAGGGCGCCGTACACCCACTGTGGTGTCACCAGGCCGACGCCCGGCTGAGGGACCGGGGTCATCTGGGCCGGCGCCTGCGACTGCTGGGCCATCTGGGAGCTCGGAAGCTGCAGCAAGGGCCCGTGCGGGTCCATGGTTCCGAGACTGCCGACGCCTGTGGCGGTGCCCATGCCGAGGGTGACCACGACGACGGCGACGCCAGCGGCGACACCGTACGCGCGGGCAGACATGCCGCCCACCCTAGCGACGCAGGGTAAGAGGGACGCCGGCTCCTCGGCTGGAGCCGGCGTCAGTCGTCGACGACGTCAGTGGGTGGTCGTCTCGTCGGGAGATCCGCTCCACGGCTTCGACGCCTTCGCGGCTGCGGTCCGCCTGCGGCGTACCAGCCAGACCACGGGGGCACCGACGAGAGCGATCACCGCCAGGAACGGAAGGAGCGCGCCGACGACCGTCAACAGTCCGATGCTGAACGCCTTGAGCGCGTGCCAGCCGGCCGTGAGCCCGGCGAGGAACCCCGTCTCCGGGACGGGGGTCGGCTCGACGACGGCGACGCGCGTCAGCGTCACCGTGATGGGGCTCTGGGCCACGCGCTGGGCGAGCGCCTTCTGCTGGGCCAGGAGAGACTCAAGGTCGGACTCGCGGGTCGTCAGCTCGTTCTCGACCTGGGCGATCTCCGTCACCGAACCTGCTCGGGTGAGGAGGTCCTGCATCCGGGCGATCGACGCACGCATGGTCGTGATCCGGGAGTCGACGTCAGCGACTTTCGCGGTGACATCGGTGCTCTCAATGGTGCGCAGCGTCACTTCACCGACCGCCGCAATGTCCGTCAGCGCGACGTCGAGCTGGTCAGCCGGGACGCTGATGACGATGGTCGAGGTGGCGTAGAACGACTTCTCGCCGCCGCTCACCACGTTCTCCGTGGTCACCACACCGCCGTGGGCCGACGCGATCGCACGAAGCCTCGTCGCGGCTTGGTTCTCGTCCGGGACGACGACCGTCATCGTTGCGGAGCGGATGATCTGCTGGCTGTCGATGACCGGGGTCTGTGGGAGCACGCTGCCGGACGTGGTCCGTGTGGTCTGGGCCGGCACCGCACCGGTATCGGTCGTGACCTTGCCATTGCTGCCGGCTGCTCCGTCGGCAACGCTGGAGGAGGTGGCCGCGCTGGAGCACCCACCGAGGAGAGCGCAGGCCAGCGCGAGGGGAAGGACCGTCCGGGTCAACGTGGTGAGCATGTTCGTCCTTTCAGCGTGTGAACACTGAAAGGACGAATGCCGCGCTCAGTTGGTTGACAGCGGCAGCAAAGAGTCTCGAGACCCCAGCGAGGACTCCGCATGCCCGCGTCCTGATGACTCTGGTAGCCTTCCCGCCAGTCCCGGGGCTGAACATCGTCGACGGGTGGAAGGGACCTCTCATATGTTCGAGCGACTCGTTCGTGTGCTCCGTTCTCGACCCTTCGCCTTCGCTGCACTGATCGTGATTTTCGGTTCGATTCTCCTCAATGTCGTGCACGTGACGCATTACACGGAGTTGAGCCCCGTTGATGAATTGCAGCACATCGACTATTTGTACCGGGCCCCTTCCATCGTCCATAGCGGGGACAAGGTCGGCCAGGATGCCATGCGCGAAGAGGCTTGCCGCGTGCTTCCCAACTGGTCGTCGCCGCCCTGCTCGACGACCGCCACCTACTCACCCTCCAATTTCCAGGAGAATGGGGTCAACACTGCGGCCGTATACACGCCGTTGTACTACACCGTGACGAAGGTTCTGGCGACGCCGCTCACCTGGGTGTTGGGAAGGAATTCGCTGGTTACCGCGGGCCGGTTGGTGGGCGGGTGGTACTTGGCCGCCGGCCTCTTCGTGACGTTCGTCATCGCGCGCAGGCTTGGCGCCCGTCCGTATCCGACTGCAGCCGTCCTGCTCGCCGCTGCGGCCACTCCGAACCTCCTTGTGCCCTCGGCGACGATCACCCCCGACTCGATTGCTCTCCTCGCCGGCGCCTCTCTCGTCTGGTCGGTGCTGTGGTGGGAAGAGTCCCCACGACGGCGGATGTGGCTGCCGATTCTCCTTGGTGTACTCACGGTGCTCTTCAAGGCGATCAATGTCATCTCTGTTGTGCTCGTGGTGCTCTTCATCGTGCTGCGTTACGCCCACGGACGGCTCTGGCCGACACAGCTCGAACCTGACGGCACGGAGCCGCCACGGCCGGGACTGACCCGATCCGTCATCCTGGCGGCACTCGTCTCGCTGCTTTCGCTCGCGGGTTCCGTCGGCTATGTGCTGTACATCCGCTTCACAGCGGTGGTCTCCACCGATGCCGTTCCTATGACAGCGACGTCCTTGGTATCGAAATTCCCCACGGTGGGCTTCTTGTCACACGTCGGAGCGTTCTTGGAAGTTTTCTACCCGCCGGGCAGCTATGTCACGACGAAACTCATTGGACCGTTGCTGCAGAGCACCATGGCGTTGCTGGTGTTCGCCGGTACGTTCGCGGTCGCGTTCCTGCTCGACCGGACACGCTCGACAGCTCGTCTCCTCAGCATCTCGCTCCTCGTCGTAGGTCTGGTGGGTGCCCCCCTCATCATCGCCATGTCCTACTACTCGGCCCATATCTACGTCCCGATCCCGGGACGCTACGCGCTCACCCTGGTGCCAGCGGGCCTGGCGACTGCACTCAGCGCTGTGCGTCGGAAGCCCGCGCAATGGTTCATCGGTGTGTCCGGGGCGGTGCTCTACCTGATCGTTCTCGCCTGGATGCTCCACTATCCGATGTGAGGAATCACCGATCCGACGCTCCTGCGGGAACCTCGAGCCATCCGTAGCGAGCGTCGATGTGCCCGCGTGCCGCGAGATGGTCGAGCAGTCCCCTCTGGAGGCGGGTGTCGCGGGGCAGTTGTTCGCGCGGCGTGGTCGGCGCGCGGAAGACGAAGTCGAGGGCCGACTGATCGGACTCGCGGGCTGTACGGAACAGCCGGTAGCGCGCACCGAACCGGGCGATGTTCGATCCAGGGACGATGTCGGACAGCTGGGGATCCAGCAGCCAGGAGTCGCACGTGGCGTACCTGATCGTGCCGAGTTCCGGGAAATGTGCGCCGAAGAAGCTCTGGGCCTGCGCGAACGATGCGTCGACGGCGTCAGCCGCGAGCGGGCCAGCCTCGGGGATGTGCGTCTCCACGACGACTGTCCCGGGCGTTGCGTCGATCCCTGCTTCGTCGAGCTGGCGTTGGTCGAGCTCCAGCCGGGCGAGGTTGAACTGGAGCCGCCCGAGGTCGTACAGGATGCCTCTCAGGTGAGCCTGCAGCCAGTGCTGCTCGATGCAGGCCCGCACTCCGTACAGTCGCCGAGCGATCCGTACATGGCGGCCGAGGTCGGCGATCGTCGCGCGCGAGGTGGCCTCGGGAATGCCGCGCCTCGCGTGGGCGGCCAGCGTCGTCGGCAGGAACTCGGCGAACGCGACCACGTACAACCAGCGCACGGCGGCCGATGCGTCCCGGTCGACCACGGGGTCGAACAAGGACGGGAGCTCCAACAAGTTCCATAGCTTCAGCTCTTCGAAGTGGTCACCGAGCTGTCGTACGACCTCCGCCACCCGGGCCGACAACGCGTCGTCGGCCGCGATCTGGGCAGCGGCCACGATCACCTCAGCGGTGTCCTCGGCATCGAGGTCGAACCAGGCGCACGCGTCATCCAGCATCATGCTCGCAGGCTACCCATGCGGTTCAGCCGATGGCTGGTCTGGACTCTTCGCGCAGCATCGGAGGGGTGAAGAGGTCCGGGCGGATGCCGCGCTTGTCGGCGTAGAACGCGCGGACCACGTCCATGTCTGCGATGACGTTCCCGGTCAGTGAGATCGTGGGGCCGAGCCCCGCCGTGTGGGTCGCCGAGTCCACGTACGCGAGGACCACGGGCAGACCTGCATCGGTCGCGATCCGGTAGAAGCCCGACTTCCAGATCTTTCGACGAGCCCGAGTGCCTTCCGGCGTCACCACCAGGAAGTGCTTGCCCGTGCGCATGTGAGAGACGACATCCTGGACCAGTCTGCCGGGATGAGCGCGGTTCACCGGGATCCCGCCGAGGGCGCGCATGATCGGCCCGAAGGGCTTCTTGAACAGTGTGTGCTTGCCCAGCCACAGCGGAGCGAACCCGTGTCGCCAGCAGATGGCCAGCATGAAGACGAAGTCCCAGTTGGAGGTGTGAGGAGCCCCGACCAGCAGCGCGGACCCCTCGATGGCGAGCGGCTCGGACCGCAGCGTGTAATGAGACGATGCCCAGAAGGTGCGGGCGATGAGGGGGCGGAGGATCACTTCTTGACCGTAGCGTTGTTGACCAGGAACTCCCATTCGTCGTAACTGTTGGCGAGGGTCCAGCCATGCGTCGGATAGCTCTCCGATAGTCTCTTCGCGAAGCCACTGCCGGAGTCTTCGGCGCACGATCCGGGCCAGGAACGCGCAGAGCGTGTCTTCGCTCATCGTCTCCATTCACGCGCCGGCAGATCCCGGGCAGAAGGCCTTTTCATGTCTCTCCTGGTCCTCGTCGGCTGGACCGCGACTGCCGTGGGTACGGTCCTCGGCATCCCCCAGCTCATACGTACCGCTCGTACCCGCAACATCGAAGGTCTGTCGCTTGTCGGGTGGCAGGCGATCCTCGCGATCAACATCGGCTGGACCGCTCACGGGATCAGGATCGACCAGCCGCCGCAGTTCATGGCGAGCGCGTTGTCGCTGGTGGCGACCGTGCCGATCCTCCACATCCTGTCGCGACAGCTCCGGCGTCGCACCTTGCCGGCGTTCCTGCCGGGCCTCGGCCTCGCGGCGGCGATGATCGCCGTCGACCAGTTCCTCGGCTCGGCAGCGTACGGGCTCTTCGCGATCATTCCGGGAGCCATCGCCATGGCGGGCCAGAGCGTCGAGCTGGTCCGGGCGCCCCACGTGAAGGGCATCTCGACCGCGTCCCTCCTCCTGGGAGCCCTGAACCAGACGCTCTGGGCGATCTGGGCGGTGATGCTCCAGGACTCGGGCTCGATGATCGCGATCCTCGCCACGAGCGCGCTCGTCGTGTTCAACGTCGTCTGGTACGTCCTGAGGCGGATGGGATTGCGAGCGTTCTTCTCCCCCACTGCCGAGGCAACACCCTTCAGCAGCGAACTTGCCGCCGCGTCGGCGGAGACGCCGTAGCGGTCCTGCCACCCACCAACGAACGGGGCCCCTCCTGGTAAAGGAAGGGCCCCGCCGCTGTCCGTTACCGGCTCAGCTGCAGCCGGACGTCGAGCCGCAGCCCTCGCAGACGTAGCAGCTGCCCGAGGGGCGCATCTTCGTGCCGCAGGTGAGGCAGAGCGGGGCGTCGACCGCGTGGCCGAACGTCAGCTCCATCATCTCGGCGCTCGTGTGCGGCGCGGCGTCAACCAGCGCAGGCTGCCTCGGGCCGTCTCCGTCCACTCGTACGTTGTCGCCGTCGTCGTTGCGGAGCGTCTCGGACTCGAGCAGCTGCGCCTCGTCCTCCTCGGACATGTACGACCCGGTCTCCACGTACCGCGCACGCTCGCCCGCGGTGTAGATCCCGAGCTCGGTCCTCTCCTCGTACGGCAGGTAGTCGAGCGCCAGCCTCCGGAAGATGTAGTCCATGATCGACTGCGCGATCCGCACATCCGGGTCGTCGGTCATCCCGGCCGGCTCGAACTTGAGGTTCGTGAACTTCTGCACGTACTGCTCCAGTGGCACGCCGTANNTGCAGCGCGATCGAGATCGCGATGGAGAAGGCGTCCATGACGCCGGCCAGAGTGGATCCTTGCTTGCCGAGCTTGAGGAAGACCTCGCCGAGCTGGCCGTTCTCGTACTGGGACGCGGTCATGTAGCCCTCGGCCCCTCCGACGGAGAACGACGTCGTCTGGCTTCGGCGCGACTTGGGCAGACGCTGGCGGCGAGGCTTGTACTCGATCCGCACCTCGGGTGCCTGGGCGACGGCCTCCGGCTCTGCCTTCTTCTTGCCGTCCGAGAGCGGCTGGCCGACCTTGCAGTTGTCGCGGTACACGGCCAGCGCCTTGAGGCCGAGCTTCCAGCCCTGCAGGTACACGTCCTCGATCTCCGCGACGGTCGCCGTCTCCGGCAGGTTGACCGTCTTCGAGATCGCGCCGGAGAGGAACGGCTGGACCGCGGCCATCATCCGTACGTGGCCCATCGGCCTGATCGCCCGCTCGCCCATCGCGCAGTCGAACACCAGGTAGTCGGACTCCTTGAGCCCGGGCGCCCCCACGACGTGGCCGTGCTCGGCGATGAACTCGACGACCGCTTCCGACGTCTCCTCGGTGTAGCCGAGGTTCTTCAGCGCCCGACGCACCGTGTTGTTCACGATCTGCATCGACCCGCCGCCCACGAGCTTCTTGAACTTGACCAGCGAGAAGTCGGGCTCGATGCCCGTGGTGTCGCAGTCCATCATGAAGCCGATGGTGCCGGTCGGGGCGAGCAGCGACGCCTGGGCGTTGCGGAAGCCGAACTTGCCGCCGAGCGTGACGACCTTGTTCCACTCGCGGGTGGCGACCTTGTGGACCGCGCCATCGATGCCCGAGGTGGTGGTGCGCAGCTCGTCGTTGGCCGCCTGGTGCTTGCGCATCACGCGCTGGTGGGCGTCGGCGTTGCGGGCGTAGCCGTTGTACGTGCCGACGACGTCGGCCAGCTCCGCCGAACGACGGTATGCGGCACCGGTCATGAGCGACGTGATGGACGCGGCCAGGGCCCGGCCGGCATCGGAGTCGTACCCCAGCCCGATCGCCATCAGCAGGGCGCCGAGGTTGGCGTAGCCGATACCCAGCTGGCGGAAGTCCTTGGTCGTCTGGGTGATCTTCTCGGTCGGGAAGTCGGCGAACGTGATCGAGATGTCCATCGCCGTGATGACCAGCTCGACGACCTTGACGAACGTGTCGGTGTCGAACGTGTCGTCGTCACGCAAGAACTTCATGAGGTTCAACGACGCCAGGTTGCAGGAGCTGTTGTCGAGGCTCATGTACTCCGAGCAGGGGTTCGAAGCCGTGATCCGGCCGGACTCCGGGTTCGTGTGCCAGTCGTTGATCGTGTCGTCGTACTGGATGCCGGGGTCGGCGCACAGCCAGGCTGCCTCGGCGACCTTGTGGAAGAGGTCACGGGCGTCGACGGTCTTGATGACGCGACCGTCCATGCGGGCACGCAGCCCGAACGGGCTGCCGTCCTCGACCGCATGCATGAACTCGTCGGACACGCGGACCGAGTTGTTCGCGTTCTGGTACTGCACGCTCGCGATGTCGGCGCCACCGAGGTCCATGTCGAAGCCTGCGTCACGCAGCGCGCGGATCTTGTCCTCCTCGCGCGCCTTGGTCTGTACGAACTCCTCGATGTCGGGGTGGTCGATGTCGAGGACGACCATCTTCGCCGCGCGCCGCGTCGCACCACCGGACTTGATCGTGCCTGCCGACGCATCCGCGCCACGCATGAACGACACCGGGCCGGACGCCGTGCCGCCGCTCGAGAGCAGCTCCTTGCTGGACCGGATCCGCGACAGGTTGAGGCCCNNGCGGTGCCGACGTTGAACCACACCGGCGAGTTGAACGAGAACACCTGGTTCACCAGCATGTACGTGAGCTCGTGCTCGAACGTCTCAGCATCGGCCGGAGATGCGAAGTAGCCGCTCTCCTCGCCAGCACCGCGGTACTTCCGCACCACGCGATCGATGAGCTGGCGAAGGCTCGTCTCGCGCACCTCGGTGCCGAGCGCGCCACGGAAGTACTTCGTCGTGACGATCGTCGACGCGTTCACGCTCCAGGTCGACGGGAACTCCACGCCGCGCTGCTCGAAGACCGTCTCCCCGGTCTTCCAGTTCGTCTGCACCACATCGCGGCGCTCCCAGGTGACCTCGTCGTACGGATGCACGCCGGGCGTCGTGTACACGCGCTCGATCGTGAGCCCGTTGCCCTTGTTGCGAGCCCTCGACTTGGTGGTCGTCTCGGTCATGATCGCCTCTCTGACTGGCCGTGCCGGCCCGAAAATCGTGTTCGTAGGGTGAGTCTTGCTCTGGTGTCCGACAGTTTCCGTCAGACGGTCGCCAAACCTCCGCGGAGTTCCGCGATGGCGTGTTCGAAGTCGTCGACGGTGTCGTAGTGGCGATAGACGGAGGCGAACCGGAGGTACGCCACGGCGTCGAGCCGCCTCAGCGGCGCCAGGATCGCCAGCCCGATGTCCTCGGCGTTGATCTCTGCCTGACCGTATGCCCTCAGCGCGTCCTCGACCTGCTGGCCGAGCCGCGCGAGATCGTCCTCGCTGACCGGACGACCCTTGCAGGCCTTCCGGACGCCGGCGATGACCTTGTCACGAGCGAAGGGCTCCACAACGCCTGAGCGCTTCACGACGACGAGCTGTGTCTGCTCGACGGTCGTGAACCGCCTTTCGCAGGCCGGGCACTGCCTCCGACGCCGGATGCTGGACCCGTCCTCCGAGACGCGGGAGTCCAGTACCCGTGAGTCCGTGTGCTTGCAGTATGGGCAGAACATGAGCCTGTCTCCTCCCTGGCGTGTGGATGAGGTTGTGGATGAGGTGCGGACATCCTGTGGATGACTACCTCTACCCCTGGGATAACTACATCTGTGTAACCACTAGATGTAGTGATCTTGCCTCGCGATCGGCCACAAGTCAATGCCTGCGCGGGTGTCGCGGCGTGTCGTGTGCTCAGGCGAGGGGGAACAGGTTCCTGACCAGGACGTACACGATGGAGACGACCACGAACGTCGCGAACCAGTGCTCGGTCAATGAGGCCGGCAACCATCGGCGGGACGGACCGCGGGGGTTGCGTACGAACTCGGTCGACCAGCCGATCGCACGGATTCCGATCGCGACAGCCAGGACGAGCAAGAGGGGGTTCGCAGCCCACGCTGCAGCCACGTCACCACGCAGGAGCGCCTCGGCCATATGAGTGCCCCCACAGATGGGACAGAGCCACCCGGTCACAGCACGGAACGGGCACGGAAGTCCGAACCCCGTCACGAGATGTACGGCACCCACCCCGAATCCGAGCAGGCCGACTGAACCGGCTCGGAAAAGTGCTTCCCGGGCCGAGATTGGCTTGTCAATGCTCCAGTCCGTGACCATGGCGATGCACTACAGTAATCGCCAATGGCACCGTGGGGGCGTTCGTGAGGGCGACCATGACAACGGGGTGTCATATCCGTCCTCGAGAGGATCATCGTGAGCAACGAGAACTGGAACGACCCGGCCAACACCCCGAGCCAGCCCCAGCCGCCCTACGGGCAGCCCTCGGCGCCTGATCCGCAGGCACCTCCGGCCGCTCCCGCGCCCGAAGGCACCGGCACAGGCTCGTACGCGAGCCCCAACTACACCACGCCGTCGTATACGCCCCCTGCATACGGCACCCCTGACGCAGGCCAGGCAGCGTCGCCGGCCTCGAGCACGCCCGGTTACTCCGCCCCGGATCCCGCACCGTCCTACGGTGCACCGGCCGGCGGCGGCTACACGGCGCCGGACTCGACGCCGTCGTACGGTGCGGCTCCCCAATACGGGACACCCGCCCCCAGCACTCCCGCGCCCGGCGGCTACACAGCTCCGGACTCGACACCGTCCTACGGTGCGGCTCCTTCCTACGGGACCCCCGCGCCGAGCACCCCGTCGTACGGCACACCCGCCTACGGCAGCACCGACCCCAGCACCCCCGCGTACGGCTCGACGCCGTCGTACGGGGCCGCTCCTGCAGCCGGCAGCTACGGCAGCGCTCCCGATCCGGCGGCCGGCAGCGGCTACACCGACCCGAACCAGGCCTACGGCGCCACCGGCGGCTACGGCCAGTCCCAGCCCGGGCAGTACGGTGCGGCCGGCTACGGCCAGCCAGCAGAGGGCTACCAGGACCCGAACGCCGCGTACGGCACGCCGCCGGCCCCGACGTACGGCGCAGGCTACCCGAACACCGGCGCGGTCTCGGCGTACGGCTACGACGCCGGCTACGCGAGCCCGACGCCCGAGCTCGCCACGTTCGGCAATCGCGCCCTCGGATGGGCCATCGACTACTTGGCGCCGGCCATCGTCTATTCGATCCTCGCCTCGATCATCGGCAACCTGGGCAGCGGCGGGATCTCCAGCCTCCTCACCTTCATCCTGTGGGCGGCCGAGATCGCGTTCGTCGTGTGGAACTCCGGCTACCAGGCCGGCATCACGGGCTACTCGCTCGGCCGCAAGATCGCGAAGACGAAGCTCGTCTCCGAGGCGACGGGCCAGCCGCTCGGTGCAGGCGCCGGCATTCTTCGCCTGGTCGCCCACTTCGTCGACAGCGTGATCTGCTACGTCGGCTGGCTCTTCCCCCTGTGGGACGCCAAGCGCCAGACGCTCGCCGACAAGATCATGAAGTCCGTCGTCGTCTCAGACCCGAACGCGGGCCAGGCGCCGATGCAGTAAGGCTCTTCGTCACGACGCGCGAAGGCGCCGCCCACTCGGGCGGCGCCTTCGTCGTTGTTGGAGGGGTGAGGCTCAGAGCGGTGAGTTGCTGACGGACAGGAAGGCCACGAGGCAGGTCACGACCGCGCTGCCCATCACTGTGGCGAGCAACGCCATCACCACGATGAGTCCGCGGCGCGTGAGCTGCCACATCGGCTGGTCGACGGCCACCTGGCACGCAACGGGCCGTACAGCCACCACATGACGTACGAACACCACCGGACGCGCGGCGCTCGGGCCGCTGGGCTTCCGGGCTGCGGCCGGACGTGTCGTCGTCAACGGCCGGGGAGCTACTGTCACAGTGCTCATTGGTGGTCCTCTCGATCGAACAGGTGTTCGAAACAGTTCTATGCCATCCGCGGGACCGAATCAAACATCTGTTCTTTTCGGCGTGTCGCGTCCTCTGCCATCACTACACACGGGACCTCTGACAGTTTTCGCACAGATCGACCCCTCGTTTGTCTGGGCGGCCTTCGAGTGGCACGGTTGAAGAGGCGTCCCGGCCCCCACAGGCGCCCGCGATGACCTCGAACCAGGAGTGTGTGTTACCGAATGCCGACCTCGTCCCCCCGACAGATCAGCGACGAGCCCGAGTCACCCACGACGCGTAAGACGCTCTCGGCTGACTCCCCGCTCCACCCGGTAAGCCTCCTCGCAGGTGCGGGGTCCGCAGCCATCGCCGCCGTGATC
>PMLO01000207.1 GCA_003158895.1 Propionibacteriaceae bacterium | reverse complement strand
GCGGGGAAGCCTCCGACAAGAAGTGACGCGGGTCGCTGTCGTCGGGAACGGCGGGTCGGGCAAGACCTGGCTGGCTCTCCGCCTGGCTGGCGTGCTGGAGGTTCCCGTGATCCACCTCGACCTGTACCGCTACGACGCCTCCGGCAACGTCCGGCCGCGGGCGGCCTTCCGCGACGAGGTCCATGACCGACTCGTGCACAGTTCCGACTGGGTCGCTGACGGGAACTATCTCGGCACGATGGACGACCGTGTGGCTCTGGCAGACGTCGTGATCCTTCTCGACCTGCCGGTCGTCATTTGTCTCGCCGGGGTCATTGGTCGACAGCTGCGGCACCGTGGCCGACGTGTCGAGGACCCCACCCACGCGGATCTTTTCGACCGAGGTTTCGTCTACTACATCCTCACGTTCCGTCGGCAGATGCGGCCGCGTGTGATGGAGTGCGTGACCTCCTGGGGACGTCCCATGATTCGGGTAAGCACTCGACGACAGGCACGCGAGTTGGCTGATCGGGTGGCCGGGCTAGGGCCTGGCGCCGATCTGAGCTCAGCACTGGACCTCTGAGGGCTTCGGATAGGCTGCGACCAGGGTTCGCCGGGAAGTCTGGTCGGCAGTCGTACGTACACGTCCGGAGCCGCACATGCTGACACCATCTCCCGCTGCGAGAGCCTTCGCTCGTGGAAGCCGCCGTGAGCTGCGGCGGGTCGCGGCCCTGCTGCGTACGGAGACGGTGGGCGGGTTCGTCCTCGTGGGCGCGGCGATCATCGCGCTGGTCTGGGCCAACTCGCCCTGGGCGTCCTCGTACAGCGCGCTTCGCGACACCGCGTTCGGGCCTGAGTCGCTCCACATCCACCTCACGGTCGGGGAGTGGGCGGCGGACGGCCTGCTGGCGGTGTTCTTCTTCCTCATCGGGCTGGAGCTGAAGCACGAGTTCGTCGCGGGCGACCTCCGGTCACCGTCGACCGCGATCGTGCCGGTGGCGGCTGCTGCCGGCGGCGTGCTCGTACCGGTCCTCATCTACCTCGCGCTCAACGCGGGTGGCCACGGCCTGCGCGGCTGGGCTGTACCGGCGGCGACGGACATCGCGTTCGCCCTTGCCGTGCTGGCGATCATCTCGTCTCACCTGCCCGCTGCGCTCCGTACGTTCCTGCTGACGCTGGCGGTCGTGGACGACCTCATCGCGATCATCATCATCGCGGTCGCGTACACGGCCTCGATCAACGTGGTCGCGTTGCTCCTGGCGCTGCTGCCGATCGGCGCGTTCGCCTTCCTCGTACAGCGCTGGCCGACGTTCTTCTCCGCCCGGCGCTGGAGCCTGGTTGTCATCCTGCTGCCGATCGCGGCGGTGGCGTGGGCGCTGGTGCACGCGTCCGGCATCCACGCGACGATCGCCGGCGTGGCGATGGGTATGTGCGTACCGGTCCTCCGCACCCGCCAGGAGGACTCGAACCATCCCCCGCTCGCCGACACGCTGGACCACGTGATCCGGCCCATCTCGGCAGGTTTCGTCGTACCGGTCTTCGCCCTGTTCTCCGCCGGGGTGGCCGTGGGGAGCCTGTCGGGACTCGACGCATCCCTGCGCGACCCCGTGACGCTCGGGATCATCGCCGGACTCGTCCTCGGCAAGCCCGTCGGCATCGTCGCGACGTCGTTCCTTGTCACCCGCTTCCGGCGGATCTCGCTCGACGAGTCGGTGGCTTGGCTGGACATCATCGGTGTCGGCGTACTTGCCGGCATCGGCTTCACCGTGTCCCTCTTGGTCGCCGAGCTGAGCTTCCCGACGGACCACCTGGCCGACGACAACGCGAAACTCGGGGTGCTGCTCGCGTCGCTCATCGCGTCGCTGCTCGCGGCGGTCATCCTGGGACTCCGCAACCGCCGCTACCGAGCGTGGGAAGAAGCGGACACAGGTGACAACGAGGAGGGGTAGCTCCAGCCTCAGATGACCGGGTGCTTGGCCTGCCGCTTGCGCTCGCGACGGAACAGCAGCCACGCGGCGAGGACGCCGCCGATCGCGCCGCCGAGGTGGCCCTGCCACGAGACGCCCGTGCTCATCGGGAACACGCCCAGCAGCACGGACCCGTACACGAAGGCGATGACCAGTCCGAGGATGATGTGCGGCCAGCGGCGGCTCAGGAATCCGCGGACGATGAGGTACGTGAGCCAGCCGAAGATGACGCCCGAGGCTCCGATGACGACGTAGTGGATCGGCGTCAGCAGCCAGGCGAGGATGCCCGACGTGATCCAGCCGGTCACGGTGGCGACGATCCACTGCCGCAGCCCGCTGGTCCACAACGCCGTGCCGAGCACGAACAGCGGTACGGAGTTGGCGGCCAAGTGGGCCCAGCTCACGTGGAGCAGGGGAGCGAAGATGATGCCGTCCAGCCCGACCAGGTTCCACGGCCGGATGCCGAACGCGTCGAGCGCGTGGTTCGTCATCGTGTCAACGCCCTCGATCAGCCACAGGCCCGCGAGCACCATCGCCATGACGATGGCTCCCTTACGGATCCTGGACCAGTCGAACGCGGCGCTCTGCATGCCTCAAGGATGACACCGCTAGCCTCATCAGGTGGCAGGTCCGCTTCCCGATGGTGATCCCGTACCCGACAACGGGTCGCTGCCGGCGTCCGCCCTGACGGCCGGGGACGGTTCGCTGGCCATGTACGTGCACGTCCCGTTCTGTGCCACACGGTGCGGTTACTGCGACTTCAACACGTACACGGCCGCTGAGCTCGGGGCCGCGCCCGGTGCATCCCAGACCTCGTACGTGGCGGCGGCGTTGCAGGAGATCGCACTGGCCCGGCGCGTGCTGGGTCCGCGCACCGTGACCAGCGTGTTCGTGGGAGGCGGTACGCCGACGCTGCTGGCCAGCGACACACTCGTGACGCTGCTCGGGGCGATCCGGGAGACGTTCGGCCTGGCCGACGGCGCGGAAGTGACCACGGAGGCGAACCCGGAGTCGGTGACGCCGGAGTCGTTGACCGCGCTGCGGGTGGGTGGCTTCACCCGGATGTCGTTCGGGATGCAGTCGGCCGTACCGCACGTGCTGCGAACCCTCGACCGCGTGCACACCCCGGGGCGTGCGGCGCAGGCGGTTGCCGAGGCGCGCGCTGCCGGCTTCGACGACGTGTCGCTGGACCTCATCTACGGGACCCCGGGCGAGTCCGTCGACGACTGGCGCACGTCGCTGGATGCCGCTCTCGCGGTCGAGCCCGACCACGTCAGCGCGTACGCACTGATCGTCGAGGACGGCACCCCCCTGGCGCGACGGATCCGGCGTGGCGAGCTGCCGGCGCCCGACGACGACGACCTGGCCGACAAGTACGTGCTGGCCGACGAGCTGCTCGGCACGTCTGGCTACGACTGGTACGAGCTCAGCAACTGGGCGCGCCCCGGTCACGCGTGCCGCCACAACGTCGCGTACTGGCGCTCCACGGACTGGTGGGGGATCGGTGCCGGCGCCCACTCGCACGTCGGCGGTGTGCGTTGGTGGAACGTGAAGCACCCCGCTGCCTATGCCGAGCGGCTGGCCCAGGGACGCAGCCCGGGGCAGGCCCGCGAGGTCCTCACCGATGACCAGCGCCGCGTCGAGGAAGTGCTGCTGGAGATCAGGCTCGCGGACGGTCTGCCCGGGTCGCGCCTGACATCCAGCGAACGCGTCAGGGTCGACGACCTCGTGGCCCGCGACCTGCTCGTACGGACCGGCGACCACCTCGTCCTCACGCTCGCCGGGCGTCTGCTCGCCGACGCCGTCGTGCGCGATCTGTTGGACTGAGGCGCGCCCCCGCGGCGCGTCCTGCCGCACGAGCCTCCGCATCCTGGCCTAGCCTCGCGGGGTGCCCATCGATCGCTACCACCGGGATGTCCTCGCACCGGAGAACCAGCCGCGCAAGGTGCCGCCGCCGAAGGTGACGGTCGAGCGGGACATGGTCGTCGAGGAAGGGCTGACCGGCTTCTGTGGTGCTGTGGTGGCCTGGGAGAACGGCATCGTCGTGCTCGAGGACCGCAAGCTGAAGCGTCGATCGTTCCCGATAGGCAAGGGGTTCCTCCTCGACGGGAGACCGGTCGAGCTCACGTCTCCTGCCCGGCAGGCGCCCGTCCGGCAGACCCACACGGCGTCCGGGTCTCGGGTGGCCGAAGCGGGCCGGGCGAAGGTGGCCGTACCGTCGCGCATCTACGTCGAGGGGCGCCACGACGCCGAGCTTGTCGAGAAGGTCTGGGGCGACGACCTGCGCCACGTGGGGGTCGCGGTCGAGTACCTCGGCGGAGTCGACGACCTGCCCGCGATCGTCGAGCAGTTCCGCCCAAGCNNCGGTCGGGGGGCCACGGACAGTACGTGCTCGTCACCGGCCACTCGTACATCGACATCTGGCAGGCGGTGAAGCCGGCCACGATCGGCATCCCGGCGTGGCCCGACGTGCCCAAGGGCGAGGACTGGAAGAAGGGGACGTGCGCCCGCCTCGGTTGGCCGCACGCCGAGCAGGCGGACATCGCCGCCGTGTGGCGCGCGATCCTCGCGAAGGTGACGAGCTGGAAGGACCTCGACCGCCGCCTCGTCACCGAGGTCGAGCGGCTCATCGACTTCACCCAGGACCTCTGAGGCTCGCCCGCCCTCTACCCTTGCCCCGTGGCTGAACTCCTGCACGGTGAGTACAAGGTTCCTGGCGGCAAGCTCGTGGCCGTCGATCTGCACGTCGACGAGGGGCGCCTGGCCGACGTACGTGTCAGCGGCGACTTCTTCCTCGACCCCGACGAGGCGCTGGAGGTCATCGACGGAGCGCTCGAGGGCGTGAGCGTGGGCATGGCGGCAGCGGAGCTCGCGGCGCGGATCGATGCCGCGCTCACGCTGGCACGTACGGAGGCGATCCTGACCAGGCCCGTCACCATGGCCGGATTCGACGCGCGCGCCGTCGCGATGGCCGTACGACGCGCGCTGGGCCACTCGACCGGCTGGGGCGACCACACGATCACGTACCTGGACCCCGGGCCCCTCGACCCTGCGATCCACGCGGCGCTCGACGAGGTGCTCGGGCGCGAGCTCGCCGCCGGACGCCGCGGGCCCACGTTCCGGTTCTGGGAGTGGGAGAACCCCGCGGTCGTCATCGGGTCGTTCCAGTCCGTGCGCAACGAGATCGACGCCGAGGCGGCCGAGCTGTACGGGGTGCAGATCGTACGGCGGATCTCCGGCGGCGGCGCGATGTTC
>PMLO01000215.1:31285-37822 GCA_003158895.1 Propionibacteriaceae bacterium | reverse complement strand
AACCTGTCCGGTCAGTACACCTAGACGAGCGCCTCCAACGCCGACCGCAGGTGCGCCCGTACGTGCTCCGCCCCCACGAGGTCGGCGACGTGGCGCCGACCTGCAGCTCCAGCGGTGCGGGCTTCGAGCGGGCTCGAGAGCCAGTGGATCACGGCGTCGGCGAGCGCAGCCTCGTCATCAGGGTCGACGACACTTCCCGTCACCTGATCGAGCACGGTCTCGGGTGCCCCGCCCGAGTCCCCCACCACCACCGGGACGCCGCAGGCCGCTGCCTCGCACGCGACGAGCCCGAGCCCCTCCGCGTACAAGCCGCCGAGCATGGTCCGTACGGGAGAGACGAACACCGACGCGGTGCGCAGCAGGTCCGGCATGAGGTCGTGGCTGACCGGCGGGCGGAGCTCGACACCGACCAAGCCGGCCGCACGACGGCGCAGGCGAGGCGCCTGTGGACCGTCGCCCACCATGATCAAGCGGCTGTCCGGGACGGCGCTCACCACGCGCGGCCATACGTCGAGGAGCCGGTCGAGGCCCTTCTGAGGTACGAAACGCGAGGCGGCCAGGACGGTGGCGACGGGCGCGTTCCTGGTCGGTGAGAAGACATCGAGGTCGACCGGGGGCGGCAACCTCACGAGCTTCCGGCGATCTTCGGGGGCGAGCGCTGAGGCGATGCGGGCCGCGGTGTAGTCCGAGATGACGCCGAACGCATCGACGTCGTGTCCGATGCGGCGCAGCATGCCTCGCGCACCCGGCACTCGAGACCACCAGACCTCGTGGCCGTGGCTGAGGGCGAGGACCCTGCTGGCCCCTTCGCGACGAAGGCCGGACGCCAGGAGGCCGAGGGGCGCAGCGGCACCGAAGACGACCTGCTCGGCGTCGTACACATGCAGCAACTCTGCCGCTCGACGTGCGATCGCCGGTGTGGGCAGGAGCGGCCCCGGCAGGCGATGGACGGGGAACGGGAGGCTCGCGTCGTACGTGCGGGTCGCGGACTCGTCGCGCTCGGTACGAGTGAGCACGACCACGCGATCATCGAGGAAGGAGCAGACCTGTCGAAGGTACGTCTCGATCCCGCCGAGGCGGGGAGGAAAGTCGTTGGTGACGACGAGCGTCGTCATCGGGGCGGCAGTCTCAGGTCAGGCGACGCGGCGCCCACCCATGAACGGCATCGAGGTCACCGAAGCGGTCAGGACGCCACTGCGCGGGTTGGCCGCGTGGACGATCATGCCGTTGCCGATGTAGATGCCGACATGGCTGATGCCGGAGTAGTAGAAGACGAGGTCGCCGGGCGCCAGCTGGGACAGGCTCACGGGGGTGCCCACGCCGAACTGTGCCTGGGATGTACGCGGCAGGCCGACACCGGCCTGAGCGAACGCGGTCATCGTGAGACCCGAGCAGTCGTACGAGTTCGGGCCGGTGCCGCCGCGGACGTAGGACTTGCCGACCTGGGCGAGGGCGAAGTTCAACGCTGCGATCGCACGAGCGCTGCCGCCGGGTCCAACCGCGATGGGCGTGCGGCTGGCACTGCGAGAGGTGTCGGTCGCTGCCGCGGTCTGCTGGTTCGCGGCGGCCTGCGCGGCGGCCAGCTGCGCCTTCTGGGCGGTGGTCAGCTTGTCGAGCAAGGCCTGTGCGGCCGCGACCTTGTCGTCCGACTGCTTCTTGAGATCGCCGAGCGAAGCCTGCTCAGCCGCGATCTGCTGCGTCTGAGCCTCGGTCGAACGCTGGAGATCGGCGAGGTCCGCCTGAGCGCCCTGGTAGTCCTGAAGAAGCGACGCGGTGTTGTCGTTGGCCTTCTTGATCGTCGACAGGCCGTTGAGGAAGTTTTGTACGTCGTCGGTGACGAGGAGCTGGGTCGTCGTGTCGAGGCCGCTCGAGCGGTACTGCTGAAGGGCGATCTGGCTGACCTGGATCTTCAGCGTCGCCACCTTGGCCTGCTGGGCCTGCGCGTCGCTGCGAGCATTGTCGAGGGCCGTCTGGCTGTCCGTGAGCTTGACCTGCACCGCGGTGTACTGCGCGTCAAGGTCGGACTGCGCCTGCTCCAGCTGGGCCAGCTGGGCGCGCGCGCCGTCAACGGTGGTGGGATCAGCATGCGCGACGCCTGTGCCGGTGAAGACATAGGCACCGGCCAGGGCGAGAGCAACAACGCTCAGCCCCGCCTTCCGCAGCAGTCCACTCACGCACGTACCTCCAGCTTTTCGGTCCCAAGTCTGAGAAAAATCTAAACGACTTCCTCAGAGTTGCCAAGTCCGCGTGCACGTTTCCTCACGGAATTCCTGCACTGACCAGGCCTGATCCCCGTCCCGCTAGGGGTAACAGGGGCAGCGGGTCCGGCCGGATGCTGAGACGCACCTGGGCCGATCTCATCCGTACAGACGGTAGCGCCCCCTGCTGGTCCGCGAATCCGCGGTCGTCGTCGGCTTCGGTACGAGCCGCAGAGGCGGCACCATCCCGGACGCCGCGAGCGCGCCGATGGCGGCCTGTTCGGCGTCGTCGAACGTCAGCTCGTCGTCGGGCACCCCGAGGAGCGCGGACACGATGCAGTCGGAGCACGCGAGCCCTCGTACAGCGCACTGGTCACAATCGATGCTCAACCTGGTCATGCCTTCACACTGACAGCGACCTCTGACAGTTCTCTTCCCACTCTTTCCGGCGTCGTTTATCGCGTGTTTGTACGAATCTGTCCGAGCTCGGCCGTAGCGTCGCCACCATGACGAGCCAGCCCCTCCTCGTGGAGGCCGGGACCCACCTCTCCGAGGTGGCGTTCTGCGTGGTCGACCTCGAGACCACGGGCGGCGCCGAGGACAGCCGGATCACCGAGTTCGGCGCCGTCCGCGTCCGCGGCGGCGAGGTCAACGGTGAGTTCTCCACGCTCGTCAACCCCCACACCCACATCCCGGCTGCGATCGCGGTGCTCACCGGGATCACCGACTCGATGGTCGCCAGCGCGCCGAGACTGGCCGACGTGCTGCCGGCGTTCCTCGAGTTCGCGCACGGCTGCGTCATCGTCGCCCACAACGCCCGCTTCGACGTCGGCTTCCTCAAACGGGGTTGCCTGGAGCTCGGCTACACGTGGCCGTCGCCACCAGTCGTCGACACCGTCGGCCTGGCGCGCAGCGTCATGATGCGCGACGAGGTGCCGAACCACCGGCTCGCCACCCTGGCCCGCCACTTCCACGCGACCGTCGAGCCCAACCACCGCGCGCTCGCCGACGCGCGAGCCACGGTGGACGTGCTCCACGCGCTCATCGAACGTGTGGGCAACCTGGGCGTCCACACGCTGGAGGACCTGCTCGAGTGCACCCGCCGCGTCCACCCGGCGCGTCGTGCCCGTCGCACATGGGCGCAGGACATACCCGAGAAGCCCGGCGTGTACTGCTTCGTGGCCGAGTCCGTCCTGGACGACGGGCCGCGACGGGAGGTGCTCTACGTCGGCACGTCGAAGAACCTCAAGCAGCGGGTCCGTACATACTTCACCGCTGCCGAGAAGAGGCCACGCATCGACGAGATGGTACGGGTGGCCACCGGGGGCGAGACGACGGTGTGCAGGACCCAGCTGGAGGCGCAGGTGCTCGAGCTGCGCCTCATCGCTGCCCACAGTCCGCGGTACAACCGGCGCAGCAAGTTCCCCGAGCGCGGCTCGTGGATCAAGCTCACCACCGAGGCCTTCCCCCGGTTCTCGCTGGTGTCGCGCGTGCTCGACGACGGCGCCCGCTACCTCGGGCCCTTCCGGCAGCGCGCGAGTGCCGAGGAGGCTCTCCTGGCGTTGTACGACGCGTGCGCGATGCGCCGCTGCACCGTCCGCCTGTCAGTACGCACGGCCCGTGCGGCGTGCGCGGTCGCCGAGCTCGGACACTGTTGCGCGCCGTGCGAGCTGAGCGGCGGCGCGACCACGTACAGCGCCGTGGTCGACGCGGCGCGCGTCATCTTCGACGGGGATGTACGGGCGGTGGTGGCTGCTGCCGGGAAGCGACTCTCGAGGCTCGTGATCGAGCAGAGGTTCGAAGAGGCGGCCACGGTGCACCGACGGCTCGAGACGTTCCAGAGCGGCAGCCGCCGGTCCCACCGCGTACACGTCCTGGCCGCCTGCCCCCAGGTCGTCGCCGCGCGACCCCGTGGGGATGGGTGGGAGATCCACGTGGTGCGCTACGGGCGGCTGGCAGCCGCGGCGGTGTCGGGTCGCGGGGAGAATGCCCGCGCGGTCGCAGAGTCCGCCGCAGCGAGCGCTCAGTTGGTGGTCTCGCCCGTCCCGCCCCTGCCCGCCGCCACCATCGAGGAGACCGAGCGGATCGCCGACTGGCTCGAGTCCGACGGCGTACGGATCATCGAGATCGACGGGGACTGGTCGTGGCCGCTGCACCTCGGCCACCGGCTGACACAGCTCGACAACGCGTCACGGCAGCGGGAGGCAGCGATGTCTCCTTAGGATGCGCTCATGATCACTGCGATTGTTTTCGTCGAAGCCGCCGTGGACCGGATCCCGGAGGTCGCCGCGGCGATCGCCGCCATCGATGGCGTGAGCGAGGTCTACTCGGTGACTGGCCGCATCGACCTGATCGCACTTGTGCGCGTGCGGTCGCACGACGAGATCGCCGACGTGGTGGCCGACCGGCTGAACAAGGTCGATGGCGTCAAGAGCACCGAGACGCACATCGCGTTCAGGGCGTACTCGCGCCACGACCTCGAGGCTGCGTTCTCCCTCGGCGACTGATCCCCGAACGCACGAAAGCCGCCCCGAAGGACGGCTCCCATGTGGTCCGGGGCTGTCAGGCCACGGTGACCGAGGTGATGACGACGGCGTCCTTGGGACGGTCGTTGCGGTCGACCGGCGTGGTCGCGATGGCGTCGACGACCTTCTTGCTCGCCGCGTCCGTCACCTCGCCGAAGATCGTGTGCTTCCGGTTGAGGTGCGGGGTCGGCCCCGCCGTGATGAAGAACTGCGAGCCGTTCGTGCCCGGGCCGGAGTTGGCCATGGCCAGGAGGTACGGCCGGTTGAACGTCAGGTCGGGGTGGAACTCGTCAGCGAACGTGTAGCCAGGTCCGCCGCGCCCGTCTCCCCGAGGGCAGCCGCCCTGGATCATGAAGCCGTCGATGACGCGGTGGAACACCAGGCCGTCGTAGAAGTTGCCAGTGGTCTTCGCGCCGCTCGTCGCGTCGGTGTATTCCTTCGTGCCCGTCGCCAGGCCGACGAAGTTCGCCACCGTCTTGGGTGCCTTGGTGTCGAACAGATCGATGATGATGTCGCCGCGGTTGGTGTGCAGTGTTGCCGTGCTCACGCGTGTCCTCTCTTCGTGGGTCAGCGTCAACCGTACCGGGAATTGGGGACCTCTCAGGGTCCGTTAGCCCTGGGAGGTCCACCCGATGCCCGGTACGGTGGGAGATGTCTCCTGTTCAGGAGCCATTTCCGATATCGGAAGGACAACGATGTTTCGCAAGCAGACCTTGCGCGAAGCCGCCGCAGAGACTACTCACACGGCCGCCGAGCGGGGAGCCGCTGCTCTCGATGCAGCCATCGAGAAGCTTCAGCCGCTCCTTGAGCAGGCCGCCGAGAAGGTTGGTCCCCTCGCCGACGACGCGATGAAGCGCGCCGATCATGCCCGAGTGGTAGCCGCCAAATACGCCGCCGACACGCTCGACTCGGTACAGCCGCAGCTCAACGAGGCTCTCGAGAAGGTGAGTCCCGCTGTCGAGAAGGCGCAGAAGGCCGTGCAGAACGACCTCATCCCCAAGCTGATCGAACTGCTCCGCGAGGCCGCTGAGCACCCAGCTGTGGCCGGAATCCTCGAGGATGCCCGTGACGCCGTGGGCGAGGTCGAGAGCCGGGGCCGCGCGACAGTCGCCGCAGTGAAGGGCGAGCTGGAGCTGCCGAAGAAGTCGAAGGGCAACACGTTCGTCAAGATCGCCGTGGTCGGAGCGCTCCTCGGAGCCGCTGCCGTCGCGGTGAAGACCTTCCTCGGGTCCAAGGACCAGGGATGGGCGCCTCACGAGCCGAGCCCCGCGTACACCTACACCGATACGCCGACCCCCAAGGATCCCGAGCCGGAGCCTCTCGACGACGCCGATGACGAGGCCGAGGACACCATCGAGGAGCCGGAGACCATGCTCGAGGAGCCTTCGAACCCGTTCGGTGAGGGCTCCTTCGTGGGCACCGAGCCGCCGGAGGGCTACACGATCAAGGGCAACGACCGCTCGATGAAGTACCACGTGCCGGAGTCCGGCGGGTACGAGCGGACGATTGCTGATGTGTGGTTCAACAGCGAGGACGCAGCTCAGGCTGCAGGGTTCACGCGCGCACAACGCTGAACGTGTCCCTGATGTACGCGCGGTGGTCATCCCCTGGGGATGGCCACCGCGTCGTCGTCCAGGTCAGTTCGCTCACCCGAAGACGCTGGCGCCGTACTTCCAGAACACCAGGCCCGCGACGACGGCCAGCCACAGCGTGACGAAGGCGATGTCGATACCCATCCGTAACGCTGCCTTGGCGGCCTCGTGGGCCCGTGCAGGCAGGAACAGGTTGTTGTCCCGGATGTTCACGTGCGTGAG
>PMLO01000215.1:0-31241 GCA_003158895.1 Propionibacteriaceae bacterium | reverse complement strand
ATCGTGATGACCACCGGTTCGGCCAGCATGCCGAGGAATGCGTTCGGGAAGCCGAGCAGGTGCGCCTGCCAGGAGATCCCGACCGTGCCGCAGCTGATCCGCGAGTTGATGTTGCATGCAAGGTTGGCGGCGGGGTCCTTGGCCAGCGCGATCGCGTCGACCGACAGGACGAAGGACGCCAGCAGGCTGAGGCAGGCGGAGACCAGCATCGTGGAGTAGATCCACACATTGGACTGCCGGAATAGATGAGCCCGGTCGACCAGGTCGCTCACTTCGCGGCCTGCACGGCCGACTTCAACGTTCCCGCCGTGTAGAGGTCGCCCTTGAATACCGTGCCGTTGATCTTGACGGTCGGTGTGCTCTGGATCCCCTCGTCGAAGGCCGCCTGGTTCGACTTCGTCACGAAGTCGAGGTTCGGCTGGTTCGCGAACGTTGCGATGACCGAGTCGCTGACGCCGGCGGTGCGAGCACGGTCCGCGATCTGAGCGTCCGTCAGGCCGCTGGACCCTTCGGCGGGCTGGTCGGCGTACAGCGCCGTGTCAAAGGCGAGCGCTGCGCTGGGCTGCTGCATCGCCACCGTGACGAAGGCATCGGCCGCACGCGTCGAGTACTTCGCGCCGTTGGACGACGAGTCAAGGAAGTTCATGACGTGGAAGACGACCTTGACCGTGCCCGCGTCGACAAGGGACTTCAGGTCCGCGGACTGCGCGCGATCGAACTGGCCGCAGTACGGGCACATGAAGTCCTGGTAGATGTCGACCGTCACCGGGGCTGATGCCGCGCCGACCGTCAGGCCGTACGAATTCGCCGTGGTGGATTTCTTCGCCACAGCCGGCACCACCACCCAGATGAGCAGCACGACGAGTCCGATGACGACCACTCCGAGCGTGCTCAGCGTGACCGCCTTTCGTACCCTCTTCTCCTGCTCCTCCTTCTCTCGCGCCTCACGGAGCAGCTCGCGCTGGTTCGCGGCCGCGGAGCCGGTGGTGGATGACTTGGCGGTTGTTGCGCCGCTGAGCGTGCGCGTCTTCCTCTTGCCTTGCCGCATGGTGACGTCCTTGGTTCGATTGTCTGGGACCGGCTCGCGGGTAGGGATCGAGGACGGCGCGAAGCCGATGGGGTCAGGTCCTCAGCAGGAGCAGGACGGTGGACCGCGGCGAACTGATGGACGACTCGCGATCCGGACCGGCCGGACGACGACGGGGAGCATGACGGGCTGCCCGAGCTGGAACACGATCGCTGACGTCGCGGCGGCGACCATGCGGAGGCGGCGTGCGACCCACCCGCGAAGCTGACGAACTACCTGGCGAGCGTGCAGCCCGACCCCCACCGTCAGGATCATGGCCAGGACTCCCAGCACCAGCGCCGTCAGAGAGACGGTCAGCGCGGCTTGGGCGACCACGTGGTACGAGGCGGCCGGGGCATAGCTGCCCTTGACACAGTCGGGGCCGGCCGAGAGCAGGTGGATCTCCATCCCCACCGAGGCGGCCATGAGGCCTGCCTCGATGCAGTCCGGAGTCGATCGCATCAAGGCGACGTGGGCCAGAGGCGAGGACAGTCCCTGGACACCCAGGGTCACGAGCAGCGCGGCGCCTGCAAGGCGCTCGACCCGCTGCGTGATCATCAGTCGTCCTCCGAAGGCTCCGCCGCCGTGGCGATCTCGCCACTGTACGTGACCCATGATGCGGCCTTCCTCAATCACCATCGAGAAATCCTCTCGGGACCACTCACAAAACGCCGGCGCCAACGGCTTGTGGGGTGACGAAAGAGGAGGTTCCCATGCCAGCCACGGCCCAGCTCCCGACCCTGTGGGTGTCAGCCGCCCCGTTCCGCTACCACGTACGCCACCTGATGGCCGCCACCGGCGTCCCCTGGCAGGTCATCGCCGTTGCCGCCGACCTGCCGCAGCAGCAGGTACGGACGCTGCTGTACGGGCGCGACGGCCGCCTCCGCTCACGCCTGAGCCCGTACGCGGCTCGTCGCTTGCTGGCCCTCGACGCGGCGCAGCTGCGGCGGCTACAGGTCCGGGACCTTCCGGTGCACTTCGTCACGGACAGCGCCCGGGCGTTGCTGGCCGATGGGGTGTCGCTCACCGAGATCGCCGACTGGCTCGACCTGGACCTCCACTCGGCGAAGAAGGTCGTCTCGGGAGTGGGCGGATGCAGCCAGACGATGGACATCATGCTGCGTCTCGCCTGCGTGCAACGCGGGCTGCTCACGGAGCCTGAGGCGCGTGAGGTGGCGTGACGCTGTGACGGGCCTGACTCTCGTTACGATGCGCTGGTGACCCTGGTCGTGACCTCCTCGCTGCTCGTGGTGGTCTGCGGGGTCGCTGCCGCCCTGCTCGCACCCTGGCTGCTGCGGCGCACGCCCGAGCCTGAGCTGGAACCGGACGAGGTCAAGACTTCCTACGCAGAGCTGGCGACGTGGCGCTTCTCGATCGCCGCGGGGGTCTGGGCGGCGGCGTTGGCCACGGCGTCCGTGATCGGGGTGGAGCCCGATCGGGTCGGTCCCTGGCTCGTGGTGGCGATCGTCGGCGCCCTGGCGAGCGTGGTGGACATCGCGACCACATGGATCCCACGCCGCTGGCTGCACGTCGGGTGGCTGCTCGCGGGGCTGTCCGTGATCGGGTCGGCCTGGTCGGTGGGCGACTGGTCCGGCATCGCGAGGGCTGCCATCGGGGTCGCGGTCGTGGGTGGTGCGTACGGCCTGGTGTACCTCTTCTCGGTCCTCACCAACCGAGGCTTCTTCGGGTTCGCCGACGTGCGGCTCGGTGTGCTGACGGGCATGGTCGCCGGCTGGCGATCGATCCCCACCGCCACGTCAGCTCTGGTGCTGGGTTCGCTGATCGGCGCTCTCTGGGGCGTGGTGAACCTCGTACGGCATCGCCGTGAGCCCTATGCGTANNCGCGGCTCAGGCGCCTACGCTCTGCGTGGCGTCAGCCCAATCGGCGAGGAGCGAGGACGCCTTGCCGGAGTCGATCCCATCGGCGGCCGCTGCGAGGTGGTCGGCCAGCTGGTCGCCGACCGGACGCCCCGTGTCGGGGCCTGCGTAGGCCAGCAGCGCGGCAGCGGCGTTGAGCAGCACGATGTCGCGTACAGGTCCCGTCGCACCGCCCAGCACATCTCGTACGACGTGTGCGTTGCGCGCCGGATCACCGCCCACGAGGTCCTCGCGGGTGGCCGGCGCCAGGCCGAGGGCCGCCGGATCGAGCACGTCGTCGTGGATCTCACCGTCCGCGATGACCCATACCCGCGACGTGGTCGTCGTCGTGAGCTCGTCGAGACCGTCACGGCCATGGAAGACCATGCCGCGGCTCCCCCGGCCGGCGAGGACGCCGGCCATCAGCGCGGCCATGCGCTCGTCCGCGACGCCCACAGCCTGCCCGATCGGACGCGCGGGGTTCGCCAGGGGGCCGAGGAAGTTGAACACCGTCGCGATGCCCAGCTCGCTGCGCGTCGTGGCGGCATGCCTCAGCGCCTGGTGGTACAGGGGGGCGAACAGGAACACGATCCCCGTACGCTCCAGCACGCCCGCCTGAGCAGCCGGCGGGACGTCGAGTCGGACTCCCAACGCCTGCAGCACGTCGGCCGTGCCGCACGACGACGACGCCGCCCGGTTGCCGTGCTTGACGACCTTCGCGCCGGCCGCCGCAGCGACGATGGCAGCCATCGTCGAGACGTTCACGGTGTGCGCACGGTCGCCACCGGAGCCGACGATGTCGACGGCCTCACGATCGAGGGTGATCGGGGTCGCGTGGTCGAGCATCGACTGCGCCAGCGCCGTGAGCTCGTCGACGGTCTCCCCCTTGGCGCGGAGAGCCACGACGAAGCCGGCGATCTGTACGGGAGTGGCCTCGCCGGTGAGGACCTGGTCCATCGCCCAGGCGACGTCGGACATCGGGAGGTCCTGGCGCCGTACGAGCGTGGTGAGGACCTCGCCCCATGTGGTCATGCTCAGGCCTTGGCGGCGACGCCGGCATGGCGCAGCAGGTCGGCCACCACCTCCGGGAGCTTCACGGGGTCGATCGGGCAGCCGACGATCGCCTCGGCACCGCTCCACGCCGCGAGCCACGCATCTTGAGGGCGAGCGACAAGCAGGAGGATCAGCGGGCAGTGCGCGACCTCGTCCTTGAGCTGCTTGGCGACACCCATCCCACCAGCCGGTACAGCCTCGCCGTCGAGGATGCACAGGTCGTACGAGCCCTCCGCGAGCGCCTTGAGCACCGCGGGCTGTGTCGCCGTGTCGAACACCTCGAGCTCGGGCAGATCCGCCGCCACACGCTTGCCCAGTGCGAGTCGCACCTGGTCCCGCACGGTGCGGTCGTCGGAGTACAGGAGCACCTTGGCGGTCGCGGTCATTCTTCAGTCCTCGTGTTGGCTGGCAGTGGCTGCATCGTAGCGCCGGAGACGCCGGCCTCCTGCGGGGAACCGTGCTCCTGAACCTGATCGTCAGCCGCTTGCTCGTGCCCGGCGAGCGCACGCTCCTCGCGATCAAGCTGACGATCGACTCGGCGGGCCTCCCGCACCGACTGGCGGTACCACCCGATGAACAGCGCCGACATCACGCCCAGCATCGTGAAGTCACCCGTGGCCCAGAGGATCCCACCCGCCAGGTACTGGTCGGCCATCGGGCTCGGACCCCAGGTGCGGTTGAACGACAGGTACCAGGCCTCGGAGACGAGCGTCTTCGACCCCATGAGCATCGTGCCGATGAACGCGTGGAACGGCATCGTGAGGAAGAACAGCAGGATCCGGATCGGGTACGGCACCTTCCACGGCGCAGGGTCGGGCCCGACGAGCGGCATGAAGAACGCACTGCCCATGAGCAGCATCCACAGGTGGAGCAGGTCGTGGAACACGGGGTTGCGCAACGTCAGGTCGTACAGCCCGCTCGTGTAGAGCACGAACGGCATGAGGATCATCGCGGCGGTCGTCAGCGGCGGGAACAGGAGAACGCGGGCGAGCTTGGAGTGGATCAGCCACATCAAACCGCTCCGCAACCGCCCGTTCAGCGACCTCAACGCGAGCGTGATCGGCGCGCCCTGGGCGAGCGCGACGGGGATCGTCATCGACAGCATCATGTGCTGGACCATGTGGACGCTGAACAGCACGGTGTCGTACACGCCGAGCGGGCCGAGCGTCGCGTAGGCGAGCTGCGCCATGCCGAGCATCCAGAACGCGGTACGGCTCGGGCTCCATGCATCTCCGCGTCGGCGGAGCACCGAGACCCCCCAGAGGTACACGCCCACGAGGATGAGCAGCATCGGCCCGGCGAACCAGTCCCACTGCCAGTCCGTGAGCAGCCCGAGCAGCGTCAGCGGCTGGACATCGCTGGTGGCAGAGGCGTGCTGCGGGAGGGGCCAGATCGGCATAGCCACATCATGCCAGGGGGTACCCCGCCTGCAGACTCCCGGAATCGGGCGCGTAACATGTCGCGCCGGGGTGGCATCGCCATGCCCACCTGTGCTCATAATGTGCCGTGGCGAACACCCAGACAGCCGATGCCCTGCCGGCGGACTCCCTCAACCCGATCGCGGGTCCCAGGTTGCGCGGTGTTCCGGGTCGCCCTGACATCGTTGCCGTCGGCGTCATCGTGTGGCTGGCGAGCGAGCTGATGTTCTTCGCCGCGCTCTTCGCGGCCTACTTCACGATCCGCAACGTGACCAACTCCGCGGCCGCTCCTGGCGCCATGACGCTGTGGAAGTACGGCCATGGACTGCTCAACATTCCGTTCGCCGGCGTGAACACGATGATCCTCGTCCTGAGCTCGGTCACCTGCCAGCTGGGTGTCCACGCCGCCGAGCACATGCGCGCCTCGCGAACCGGAAGCCTGCTGAAGGTCAGCTCCTGGGGCATGCGCGAGTGGTACACGCTGACGTTCGTCATGGGCGCGGTGTTCGTCTCCGGCCAGGTGTACGAGTACTTCACCCTGTTCCACGACGGCCTGACGATCTCCTCGAACGTCTACGGCTCGCTGTTCTTCCTCGCGACCGGGTTCCACGCCCTGCACGTGACCGGCGGCCTGATCGCCTTCCTGCTGCTCATCGGCCGCACGTACATGACGCGCCAGTTCACGCGTGAGCAGCTGGTGAACTCGATCGTCGTCTCGTACTACTGGCACTTCGTCGACGCCATCTGGGTCATCTTGTTCTTCGTCATCTACCTGCTGGAGCTGATCTCGTGAGCGAACGCCCACGCCGCCGGACCCGTAGGTCGCCGCTCCGCCGCGCCGCCCTCATCGGGGCGGCCCTCGTCGTCATGGGGGGCGTCTCCGCTATCGCGGCGCCCACAGTCTCGAACGCGTCCCCCCTGCCGACCGAGGTGGGAACCGGGGCCCAGATCTTCATCAAGAACTGCGCCTCCTGCCACGGCATGAACGGCGAGGGCGTGACGGTCAACGGCACCGCGATCGGCCCGAACATCCAGAACGCCGGCGCCGCGGCAGTGTCGTTCCAGATGTCGAGCGGCCGGATGCCGATGGCTGGACAGCAGCAGCAGTCGCGCCGCACCACGAACACGTTCTCCGCCGACGAGATCAAGGCTGTCGCCGAGTACGTCGGCGCGTTGGGCAGCGGACCGGGCCTGCCGACGGCCTCTCAGTACGACACTTCCGGCCTCACGGCCGACCAGATCGCGAAGGGCGGCGAGCTGTTCCGTACGAACTGCTCCGCGTGTCACAACTACGCGGGCAAGGGCGGGGCGCTGTCGAACGGCAACTACGCTCCCCCGCTGACCGGCACTGGCGTCACCAACCAAGAGATCTGGGAGGCGGTACGCACGGGTCCGCAGAACATGCCGGTGTTCTCCCCCACGCAGCTGTCCGACCAGGACGTACAGACGATGATCGCCTACCTGTCCGATGTGAACTCCTCGCCTGACAGCGGCGGGTACACGCTCGGCGGTATCGGTCCTGTCACCGAGGGTGCGGCCGCCTGGATCATCGGCATCGGCGGGCTCGTCGGCTTCGCCCTCTGGATCGCCTCGAGAGGAGCACGCGCACGATGAGCTCAGAGGTGGAGGTCACACGCAGCCACCCCGTGCCTGACCCGGGGATCCCCGAACACGTCGAGCGCTGGGTCGACGTCGACCCTGCTGCCTCGCGCCGGGCGGAACGTCAGATCGCCGCCTGTTTCGGCGCCGTACCGCTGCTCGCCCTGGGCTTCATCGTCGTCTACTTCTTCGTGCCGAAGACCTGGGCCATACAGTTCGCGGGGCTTCATGCTCAGGCGCAGAACTTCTGGTTGGGGCTCCTCGGCGGCGTCGCGATCCTGCTCGTGGGGATCGGCGCGGTCCAGTGGGCCAGGCTCATCATGGGCGACCACGAGATCAGCGAGGAGCGTCACCCCGCCGGCTCCACCGCCGAGGATCGCGAACAGGCGCTCGACGAGGTCCACGAGGGCATCACCCAGAGCGACCTGCCGCGGCGCAAGCTGATCAGTACGACGCTCAAGATCGCCCTCCCCTCGCTCGCGCTACCGGCGCTGGTCACGCTGCTCGACATGGGCCCCTGGCCCGGGCCGGGCATGCGCGCCGCGACGATCGAGACGACGATCTGGGCCGAAGGCGTGCACCTGGTCACCGACGTCACGTACCGCCGGATCAAGGCGGTCGACATGGTCGTCGGCGAGCTCGTCAACGCGGCGCCGGAGAACATCCAGGACCTCAACAACGACCCGGCCGCGAAGGCCGCCGCGACCGCCAAGGCCGCGATCATCATCGTGCGGATGGACCCGAACACCATCAAGATCCCCCAGTCCCGCAAGGACTGGCAGGTCGACGGGATCCTCTGCTACTCCAAGATCTGCACCCACGTCGGCTGCCCGATCAGCCTGTGGGAGCACCAGACCCACCACCTGCTCTGCCCGTGCCACCAGTCGACCTTCGACCTGGGCAACTCGGGCGTCGTGGTGTTCGGCCCGGCGGCTCGTTCGCTGCCGCAGCTGCCGATCACGACCGATTCCGAGGGCTACCTGGTCGCGCGCAGCGGATTCACCGTTCCTGTAGGGCCGAGCTACTTTGAACGCGACTCCACGCACGACTACCAGAACGGAGACAACTGATGGCGAAGCCCACCACGGTCTCCTCGGACTCACCGGCCCTCGATGTCGCGACACCAGAGGGCAAGAAGCCCCTTGCCGGACTCGGCGGCCCGGCGGGCTGGCTCGACGATCGTGTCGGCCTCGCGAAGCTCAGCAAGGGCAACCTCCGTAAGGTGTTCCCCGACCACTGGTCGTTCCTGCTCGGTGAGATCGCCCTCTACTCGTTCATCATCCTGCTGCTCACGGGCGTCTTCCTGACGATCTGGTTCAAGCCGTCGATGGCCGAGGTCGAGTACCAGGGCACGTACCAGCTGCTGCGCGGGCTGCCGATGTCCGAGGCGTACCAGTCGACGCTGACGTTGTCGTTCGACGTACGTGGCGGCCTGCTTGTGCGTCAGGTCCACCACTGGGCCGCCATGCTGTTCGTCGCCGCGGCGACCGTACACATGCTCCGCATCTTCTTCACCGGCGCGTTCCGCAAGCCGCGTGAGATCAACTGGCTCATCGGCATCGGCCTGCTGTCGATGGCGCTGATCGAGGGCTTCGCCGGCTACTCGCTGCCGGACGACCTGCTCTCCGGCACCGGCCTCCGCTTCGTCGACGGCCTCATCCGTTCGATCCCGATCATCGGTACGTGGGCCGAGTTCCTGGTCTTCGGCGGGGAGTTTCCGGGCACGATCATCGTGCCGCGGCTCTACATGGTGCACATCCTCTTGGTGCCCGGCCTGCTGCTCGCCCTGATCGGTGCCCACTTGGCGCTGGTCGTCTACCACAAGCACACCCAGTACCCCGGCCCCGGCCGTACCGAGAAGAACGTCGTCGGCTACCCGCTGTTCCCCGTGTACATGGCCAAGGCCGGCGGCTTCTTCTTCATCGTGTTCGGGGTGACCGTGCTCATGGGCACGTTCCTCTCGATCAACCCGGTGTGGAAGTTCGGCCCGTACACCCCGAACCAGATCACCGCCGGTTCCCAGCCCGACTGGTACATGGGCTTCGTCGAAGGCGCGATCCGCATCTTCCCGCCGATCGAGTGGCATCTGGGCCACACGACGTGGTCGTGGCAGATCTTCCTCCCCGGCGTCGGCATGCTCGGCCTGCTCTTCGGCGGACTGGCGGCTTACCCGTTCATCGAGGCCTGGATCACCGGCGACAAGTCCGAGCACCACCTGCTCGACCGGCCGCGCAACGCACCGACGCGTACGTCCTTCGGCGTCGCCGGCATCACCTGGTACGCGATGTTCTGGATCGCCGGTGGCAACGACATCCTCGCGAACACGTTCGGGGGGAGCCTCAACGCGATCACGTGGGCGATGCGCTTCGCCGTCTGGGTGGCGCCGGTCCTGGCGTTCATCATCACCCGGCGGGCGTGCATGTCGCTCCAGCGCAATGACCAGGACCGCGTCCTCCACGGCGCCGAGTCGGGCGTCATCGTGCGGACCCCGGACGGGGGGTACTACGAGGACCACATGCCGATCCCGACAGACGAGGCGTACACACTCACGCAGCACGCCGAGTACCCGTCGCTCGAGCCGACGGCCGCCGTCGACGAGAACGGTGTTCCGATGCCTGCACAGGTCACGAAGCGTCGCGCTAGAGTTCGGGACTGGTTCTTCCGAGCCAACCTCGCCAAGCCGAGCGCCGACGAGATCGCCGCGGCCCACAGCCACGGTGACGAGGCGCACGAGGTCGAGGCGTCCGACGAGCACAAGGCGGTCTCGCAGCACTGATGGCGCTTCGCCCGACCCGCCTGTACGAGGCGTACGTGTTCGACATGGACGGGACGATCTATCTGGGCGATGACCTGCTGCCCGGGGCCGCCAGGCTCGTCACCGAGTTGCGCCGGCGCGAGATCCCCGTACGGTTCCTGTCGAACAACCCGACACGCGACCCCGACATGTACGCGGCGAAGCTCACGAAGCTCGGGCTGCCGACGGACGTGGACGACATCGCCAACACGGTCGTGACGACCGTGCGCTGGCTCCAGGACCACCGTCCGGGCGCGGTGGTCTTCCCCATCGCGGAGGATCCGCTGCGCCGCGCACTGGAGGCCGCGGGGATCGAGACCAGCGACGACCCGTCGCGCATCGACATCGTCATCAGCTCGTACGACCGGCACTTCGACTACCGGAAGCTCCAGATCGCTTTCGACGCCATCTGGTTCCACCGGCGGGCGGAGCTCGTCGAGACGAACCCCGACAAGTACTGCCCGTTCCCTGGTGGCCGTGGTGAGCCGGACTGCGCGGCGATCACCGCGGCCATCGAGGCGTGCACGGGCACGACGAAGGTCGCGAGCTTCGGCAAGCCCGACCCGATCATGGTCGAGGAGGCGCTCCGCGGGCTTGATGTGGCCCCGGCCGACTGCCTGATGGTCGGAGATCGCCTCATGACCGACGTGGCGATGGCCGTGGACGCCGGGATGGCGTCCTGCCTCGTGCTGACGGGCGACTCGACGAGCCTGGAGGCGGAGGCCCTGCCGGCGCATCGGAGGCCCACGTACATGGTCGACCGTGTCGACGAGCTCCTGCCCGACAGCGTCTGGACCGAACGAGGTTGGACCGCGGCGTAAGTGCCCCACCGGGCGCCTCGTGGCAGGATGTCCGCCGTGCGATTCCTTGACGGCAAGCCCGAGTACGACCTCACGTACAACGACGTGTTCATGACGCCGAACCGGTCCAGCGTGTCCTCGCGGACCGAGGTCGACCTCACGAGCACCGACGGCCTGGCCACCCCCCTTCCCATCGTCGTGGCCAACATGACGGCGATCAGCGGGCGCCGCATGGCGGAGACGATGGCGCGCCGGGGCGGCATCGCGATCCTCCCCCAGGACATCCCCACCGACGTGGTCGCCGCCCAGATCGCCAAGGTCAAGGGCGCGCACCCGGTCGTCGAGACGCCGATCCGCGTCGCCGTCGGCTCGACGGTCGGCGACGCGATGGCGCTCCTCCCCAAGCGGGCGCACGGTGTGGCGGTGGTCGTCGAGGGCAACCATCCCGTCGGCATCGTCTCGCCCGCCGAGTTCGAGGGCGTCGACCGGTTCACGCAGGTCCAGGAGGTCATGACGACCGACCTCACGATGGTCGGGGCAGGTGCGACGCCGGCGGAGGTCTTCGACCGGCTGTCCGCACACCACCAGAAAGTCGCACTGGTCACTGACGACGACGGGTCGCTGGTGGGGCTCATGACGAGCAAGGGAGCGCTGCGGTCGTCGATGTACGCCCCAGCACTCGACCCGAACGGTCGACTCATGGTCGGAACGGCCATCGGCATCAACGGCGATGTGGCCGCTCGGGCACGCCGGTTGCTCGACGCGGGAGCGGACGTCCTCGTGGTCGACACCGCCCACGGCCACCAGGAGCGGATGATCACGGCCATCGGCGCCGTCAGGGAGGCCCGTGACGCCTTCGAGGCGGACACAGGCAGGCGCGTCGTCGTCGTCGCCGGGAACGTCGTCACGGCCCGCGCCGTGGACGACCTGGTCCAAGCCGGTGCGGACGTCCTCAAGGTCGGCGTCGGCCCAGGCGCGATGTGCACGACGCGGATGCAGACCGGTGTCGGCCGGCCCCAGTTCAGCGCCGTCCTCGAGTGTGCGCGGGCGGCGGCAGCCCTGGGCAAGTCGGTCTGGGCGGACGGCGGCGTCAGGTACCCACGAGACGTGGCCTTGGCACTCGCGGCCGGCGCGGGGAGTGTCATGATCGGCTCGTGGTTCGCCGGCACGTACGAGTCGACCGGTCCCCTGCTGAGCGACCACCAGGGCCGTCAGTACAAGGAGTCGTTCGGCATGGCGAGCGCTCGCGCTGTACGGAGCCGTACGCGTGAGGACTCGGCGTTCGACCGCGCCCGCAAAGCGCTGTTCGAGGAGGGCATCTCGAGCTCGCGGATGTATCTCGACCCCGATCGTCCAGGCGTCGAGGACCTGCTCGACTGGATCACCTCCGGCGTACGTTCCGCCTGCACCTACGCGGGCGCCCGCACGCTCGACCAGTACCACGAGCAGGCCGTCGTGGGTGTGCAGTCGTCTGCCGGGTACGACGAAGGCAGGCCGCTGCACGCCAGCTGGTGAGGCTCCATCTGTGGCGTGGTTAGGGAGAACGTGCACCCCCGGTGACAGGGGGTCGAGGGCCGCACGTACTGTGAACGGATCGACTCAATGATGAGTCGGTCTGTTTGGCCCCCACCCCGGGCCTCAAGGAGGTACCCCCATATGCCCAGCACCCCCTATCGCCGAGCGGCGCGATTCTTCGCCGTCGGCCTCGCCCTCGCCGTAGCGGGGACGGTCTTCCTCGCGCCCGCCAAGGCCGAGACTCCCGCCGGCTGGTCCACCGTGTGGCGCGACGACTTCACCGGAGCCGCCGGTACGTCGCTCGACCGTTCCCAGTGGCAGTACGACCTCGGTCACAGCTATGCCGGAGGTGCCTGGAACTGGGGCACCGGCGAGGTCGAGGCCGAGACTGACAGCCCCGCCAACGTCGGGCTGGATGGCTCCGGCAACCTCGCGATCACCGCAGTCCGTGACTCCGCGGGGAACTGGACCTCGGGTCGCGTCGAGTCGGCCAGGACGGACTTCGCAGCTCCTGTCGGCGGCGTCCTCAGGGTCGAGTCCCGGCTGAAGCTGCCCGACGTCTCCGGCGCCACGGCAGCCGGCTACTGGCCGGCGTTCTGGATGCTCGGCGATGCCGCTCGCGCCGTCGCGGCGACGAACTGGCCGGGTGTCGGCGAGATCGACATCATGGAGAACGTCAACGGCATGGACGCGATCTGGTCGACGCTCCACTGCGGCTACATCGACGGTGGCCCCTGCAACGAGAAGTCGGGCCTCTCCAGTGGCCCCGTGATCTCCACCGACATCTCGGCCTTCCATACGTACGCGATGGAGCTGGACCGCAGCACGAGCCCCGAGCAGTTGCGCTTCTACACCGACGACGTCCTCGTCCACACGGTGACCTCCGCGCAGGTGGACGCCACCACGTGGGCGAACGCGCTGCACCACGGCTTCTTCGTCATCTACGACGTCGCCCTCGGTGGCGAGTTCCCGGGGGCCTTCGGCCAGTGGGTTCCCACGGCCCAGACCGCGTCCGGCAAGCCGATGCTCATCGACTACGTCTCGGTGTCCCAGAAGGGCGGGAGCACAACGCCTCCGACCGGGACGGCCACACCCACAGTGACCCCGACACCCACGGTCACCACCACACCCACCGTGACCCCGACCCCGACCGTTACCACGACACCGACGACACCCGGCGCGCGTGACGCGTACGGCCGGATCGAGGCGGAGTCGTACGACTCGCAGTCGGGTGTCCTCACCCAAGCCACCACCGATACCGGCGGGGGCCAGGACATCGCAGGGATCGCGAACAACGACTGGGCCCTCTACAAGGGCGTGGACTTCGGTTCCGCACCGGCGACCCAGTTCGTGGCCCGAGTCGCGTCGGGCGCGACCGGTGGCGCAAGCGGTCTCGTCGAGGTGAGGCTGGACTCCCTCAGTGCCGCTCCGATCGGCACCTTCGCGATCGCCAACACCGGTGGCTGGCAGAGCTGGCAGACGATTCCTGCGAACATCTCAGGGACCACAGGCGTGCACAACGTCTACATCACGTTCACCAGCGGGCAGCCGAGCGACTACGTCGCCCTCAACTGGCTGACCTTCGGGGGCGCGGCGACGAGCACCAACCCACCCACAATCACCGCCACGCCGACGGTGACGCCCACCCCCACCGCGACGACAACGACTACGTCACCGACCGGGCGCGATGCGTACGGCCGGATCGAGGCGGAGTCGTACGACTCCCAGTCGGGCACCCTCACGCAGACCACCACCGATGCCGGCGGCGGCCTGAACCTCACGGGGATCGCGAACAACGACTGGGCCCTCTATAAGGGCGTGGATTTCGGATCGATGCCGGCAAGCCAGTTCGTGGCCCGAGTCGCATCGGGTGCCAGTGGTGGTGCAAGCGGTCTCGTCGAGGTCAGGCTGGACTCCCTCGACAGCACTCCGATCGGCACCTTCGCCATCGCCAACACCGGCGGCTGGCAGAGCTGGCAGACGGTCCCTGCCAACATGACAAGGGTCACTGGCGTGCACAACGTCTACATCACGTTCACCAGCGGCCAGCCGAGCGACTACGTCAACCTCAACTGGCTGACCTTCGGCCACTGATCCTGACCGTCTGATCACACACGAACGCGCTGGGCCTTGTGGCCCAGCGCGTTTCGTCTGTCGAGTTCAGTGCTTGTAGTCACCGCGGTAGTACTCGTACACCCACCCGGTCAGCGACCAGATCCCCACGCCGAGACCGATGAGCGAGATCCACCACCCGAACACGGGGCCGAGCACGATGAGAACCATCGTCGCTGCGGTCCACAGGGGCCAGATGCTGCTGGCAGGGAAGAAGCCCAGTTCGCCGGCGCCTTCGGCGATCTCCCCGTCCGCCCGATCCTCGGGCCGATCGATCTTGCGGCTGGTGATGGCGAGGTAGACGGCGATGATGCTGCAGGTCGCGCCGGCGAGAAGCAGGGCCACGACGCCGATCGGTTCGCTCATCTTGGTGAAGAATCCGTAGATGACCCCGACGACGAGGAAGAAGACGGCGATGGGAGCGAAGATCTTCCACTCGGTCCTCACAGATCAGCCTCCATGTGTTGGGCGCTGGCCGCCATGTCGGGATGGTGCAGATCGAACGCCGGCGCCTCACTGCGGATCCGCGGCAGCTTCGAGAAGTTGTGCCGCGGCGGGGGGCAGCTCGTGGCCCACTCCAGCGACCGACCCCAGCCCCACGGGTCGTCGGTGTTGACCAGCGGCGCGTTGCGCGAGATCCAGAGGTTCCAGAACCAGGGCAGCATCGAGACACCGAGCAGGAAGGCACCGAACGTCGAGACCTGGTTGAGGAACGTGAAGCCTTCGGTCGGAAGGTAGTCGGCGATACGGCGCTGCATGCCCTCCACCCCCAGCCAGTGCTGGACGAGGAACGTCGTGTGGAACCCGACGAACAGGATCCAGAAGTGGATCTTGCCCCAGGTCTCGTTGAGCATCCGGCCCGTGAGCTTGGGCCACCAGAAGTAGAACCCGCCGAACATCGCGAACACGACCGTGCCGAACAGGACGTAGTGGAAGTGAGCGACGACGAAGTACGTGTCCGAGACCTGGAAGTCCAACGGCGGTGACGCGAGGATGATGCCGGTCAGGCCACCGAACAGGAACGTTGTGAGGAAGCCGATGGCCCACAGCATCGGCGTGTCGAACGATAGGGATCCGCCCCACATCGTGCCGATCCAGTTGAAGAACTTCACGCCCGTCGGCACGGCGATGAGGAACGTCATGAACGAGAAGAAGGGCAGGCTGACCGCGCCGGTGACGAACATGTGATGCGCCCAGACGGCGATCGACAGCGCCCCGATGGTCAGGGTCGCGGCGATCAGCGAGACGTAGCCGAAGATCGGCTTGCGGCTGAACACGGGCAGGATCTCGGTGATGATGCCGAAGAACGGCAGCGCGAGGATGTACACCTCGGGGTGCCCGAAGAACCAGAACAGGTTCTGCCACAGCAGCGGTCCCCCGTTGGCGGCGTCGAAGATGTGGGAGCCGAGGCGTCGGTCCGACTCCAGCACCAGCAGCGCTGCCGCGAGGATCGGGAAGGCGATCAACACCAGGATCGAGGTGACGAGGATGTTCCAGGTGAAGATCGGCATCCGGAACATCGTCATGCCCGGCGCGCGCATCGTCATGATCGTCGTGATGAAGTTCACCGAGCCGAAGATCGTGGACAGGCCGGTCAGGTAGAAGCCCATCAGCCACAGGTCACCACCGACACCGGGCGAGTTGATCGAGTCGGACAGCGGCGCGTACGCGAACCAGCCGAAGCTTGCCGCGCCCTGGGGGCTGAGGAAGCCCGCACAGACGATGAGCCCGCCGAACAGGTACAGCCAGAAGGAGAACATGTTCAGCCGGGGGAAGGCGACATCCGGAGCACCGATCTGCAGGGGCATGATCGCGTTCGCGAACGCCGCGAACATGGGCGTCGCGAAGAGCAGCAGCATGATCGAGCCGTGCATCGTGAAGAACTGGTTGTACGTCTCGTACTGCAGGAACTGGATGCCCGGGAACGCCAGCTCCGCACGGATCGCCAGCGCGAGCACGCCACCGAAGAGGAAGAACGCGAACGCGGTGACGAAGTACATGTTCGCGATCACCTTGTGATCGGTCGAGGTGATCATCGTGTAGAAGCGACGGCCCCATGCCTCGTTCCTGGCGACCGGCTTCGTGCCGGCCAGCGCGACCCTTTCGGCGACAGCACTCACTTCGTGGTCTCCTTCGCGCTCGGCACAGGCACGGCGGTCGTCTGCGGGTTCACGGGGATCTCGCCGGTCTGACCCTTCGCCTTCAGGTCGTTGAGGTACGCGTAGTACTCCGGGAGCGTCACCACGTGGACGTTGAACAGCATCTGCGAGTGGTACGCACCGCACAGCTCCGCGCACTTTCCGAGGTACGTGCCGAGCTTGGTCGGCGTGACCTCGAACGTGTTCGTACGCCCCGGGATGGCGTCCATCTTGAAGTAGAACTCAGGGATCCAGAACGAGTGGTCCACGTCGTTCGACTCGATCTTGAACAGGATCTTCTGGTTGACCGGCAGGTACAGATCCGGATAGTTCTCGATGGTGCCGGCGTTGTGGATGACCGCACCGACGGCGGGGTTGTCCTGCTCGTAGTAGTTGAACGTCCACGACCACTTCTGGCCGAGGGCCATGATCGTGCGGTCAGGGTTGCCGCTGTGCGCCATGACGGCGTCCTGGGCGCGGACCGTGTACAGGAACAGCACGCCGATGATGAGGAACGGCAAGACCGTGTACATGATCTCGAGCGGGACGTTGTAGCGGTTCTGTTTCGGCTTCTCGTCGCGGTGCTTGCGGCGGAACCGGATGACCGCGTAGCCGATGAGCCCCCACACGATGACACCGACGACCATGCTCGCGGTCCAGGCGCCGCTCCACAGCGAACCGATGTTGCCCGACTGCTGACTGGCACCCACAGGAAGGCCCCAGCGGGTCCACTGCGCGGACGTCTCCTGGCTGCAGCCGGCAGTCAGCAGCAGAACTGCCGCTCCTGCCATGACCTTGCGGGGAGTCAGAACACGATGCACGCGTCGTCCTTCCGTACGGACGCACCGGCGGCGTCACCCTCATGTGGTGGGCAGCCTAACGCAAAACCGCCCCCCGATGACGAGTCACGAGAGGCGGTTTGGTATAAGAGCCGGTTCAAGGCCCCGATGGGTCAGTGGAAAGAGTCTCCACAGGCGCAGGAGCTCTGCGCATTGGGGTTGTCGATCGTGAAGCCCTGAGAAGAGATCGTGTCGGCGAAGTCGATCTCGGCACCGCTCAAGTACGGGGCGCTCATCTTGTCGACCGCGACCTTGACGCCGCTGAACTCGCTCACGATGTCGCCGTCGAACGAACGGTCGTCGAGCTCGAGCTGATAGCGCAGACCCGAGCAGCCACCGGGCTGTACGGCGATGCGGAGAACCAGGTCGTCGCGACCCTCGTTCGCCATCAGGGACTTGACCTTGGCGGCAGCGACGTCGGTCAGGACGACGCCCTGGGTCGTGGTGGTGGTGATGGTGTCGGTCATATCGTTCCCTCCGAAAAGGACTGTCTGCGTGCTTGCCGGGCCAGTCTACGCGAAGAGTTGAAGGTGAAACGACACCGTCAGGCCGTGGTCACCACGTCCACGTCACCGCGACGCGTGCGGCCCCCGCTGCCGCGTCGTCACCCAGCTCGTACGCCGACTCGACCCCGAACGTGCGCAGCTCGCGACCCGAGATCTGGACACGGCTCGCGATCGCAATGCATGGCACGAGCCCGTGCTCGGCCCACGTGGCGGCCGCGCGTGTCTCGGCGATGCCGGCGCCGCCGAAGTCGAGCACGTCGGTGACGAGCACGACCAGATCGGCTGCCTCCAGGGACCGCTCGATGTCGACGAGGTCACCGATGGCCTGCGGCCCGGTGCGTACGACACCGCCCAGGGCAAAGATCGCCAGAGCCAGCCCGTTCCCGGCCCCGGCGCCTGGTGGCGGATCGGGCATGCCCACGTCCGCGGCGAGCCGGGCCAGCGCGGCATCCCCAGCGAGGGCGGCGCCGATGTCCGGTGTCCCCGACGCGAACGAACGTCGCGCGGCCACGCCTCGTACACCGAGCAACACAGCGTCGAGCTCGTCGTCGCGTACGACGCCGACGAGGGAACGACCGGTCATGACATCTCGCCCGCCCAGCGTCGACAACAGTCCGGCTCCGGCATCGTCCGGGCAGTCGCCGGTGAGGTCGATGAGGACCGTGCCGGCCTGGGATGCGGCGGCCAGCTCCCGGCCCAGCTCGGCGCTCGACTCCCCCGCCCGCGGGACAAGCACCGCCGTGCCGGGGATGCCGCTCACGGCGTCCACGAGCCCTTGCCCGCCGACCCCGATGGGAACGACCGCGACCTGGTGACCACGATCCGCCCAGGCGGCGCCGATGACCCTGCCGGCCGCGACGGGCGTGAGGTCCGCCACGCCGGCGGAGATGACGAGTACGCGCATGGTGCTGCGGAGCGTACGCCAGACGACCTCGCCGTCGCCGCCCGCGGCATCGTGCAGGTACGATGCGCGGGAGCCCACGATCGAATCAGCAGGGCCCAGGACGAACAGCAAGGACGACCGTGGGAGTTTTCCGCCCGTACGACTCGCAGGAGAAGTCGACACCTGAGGTGTCCGATCCTGCGCCGCACGACCAGAGCAAGGGCAAAGGAGCTCCGACTCCGACTCGTAGGCAGGCGGAGGCGGCGCGTCGCCAGCGGGTGAACCCGGTCCTCACCAAGAAAGAGGCTCGAGTCCACGAACGTGACGTGCGGCGGGCGAACCAGACAAAGGCCGTGGCCGCGCAGGACAACCTGCCCGAGCGCGTGCTGCTGCGCGACTACATCGACGCACGGTTCAACGTCACTGAGATCCTGCTGCCCGCCTGGATCCTCGTCCTCGCCGTGGTCCTGCTCGGCACGAGGTGGCCGACGGTCGTCGAGATCGCCACGTTCGCCGTGTGGGTTCTGCTGATCGTGGCCATCATCGACCTGTACGTGATGTGGCGCGGCTACAAGAAGCTGCTCGCTCTTCGGCACCCCGGTGCCTCGACCCGCGGCCTGTTCATGCTCGCGGTCAACCGTGCGCTCTCCATCCGCCCCTGGCGCGCACCGACTCCCCGCGTGAAGCGCGGCGCGAAGCTCTGAGGCCGGCCGTGTACTTCGGGTTCACCTGGCGGGACGGCGACCAGGCCATGGACGTCCCCTCCGTCGGAGGACCGTTCCCGACGCAGGCGGATGCCGAGGCCTGGTTGACGGAGTCCTACGAGGACCTGCTTGAGCGCGGCGTCACGTCGGTGAGCCTGTACCACGAAGGGCGCGCTGTGTACGGGCCGATGTCACTGTTGGAGTGAGTCCTTGCGGCGGATCGCCGACCAGAGCAGGACGCCGCCGAAGCCCGCGACCAGGACGCCGACGACGGCGACGACCGGCCGGGCCGACTTCTCCGTGGCGAGCCGTTGCTCGTACGACTGCGTCTTCCCGTTGTCCACGCCGTTGAGGCTGGCGTAGGAGCACACGTCGCCGGGCCGCATGATCTGGTCATGGCAGCGGATCGCCGCGACCGGTGCGAACAGCGCCCAGCCCAACGCGAACAGCCCTGCGACGAGGACGAGCACGTGCAGGACGCGTGCCCGGACGAGCCTCCTCACGCGCCACGTACCCCGGGTGTGACGAACGGGGGCTTCACGACGTCGAAGGCCTCCGTCCGCGACCGGATGATGACGCCCACCTGATCGCCTTCGACCACCGAGGGATCGACGAGCGCCAGGGCGATGCCCTGCCGCAGCGTCGGGGAGAACGTTCCGGACGTGACCTCACCGACGTGCGCCCCGTCCGCATCGACGACCTCCATGCCATGTCGGGGGATGCCACGGCCGATCGCCTTCAGGCCACGCAGCACACGGTGCGGAGAGAGCCTCTGCGCACGCAGCGCCTGTGCCCCGTCGAAGACCGGCTTCTTCCAGCCGACGGCCCACAGGATTCCGGCCTCCACCGGGGAGATCTCGCGCGACAGGTCGTTGCCGTGGAGGGGGTAGCCCATCTCCGTGCGCAGGGTGTCGCGGGCACCCAGCCCGCACAGCGCCAGCCCGTACGGCTCGCCGGCCGCGACCACCGCGTCCCACACAGCGCCGGCGTCAGCGGACGCGCACACGAGCTCGTAGCCGCGCTCCCCGGTATAGCCGGTACGGCACACGGTGAGCTGCGCATCTCCCAGCGTCGCGACCGCGAAGCGCATGTAGTCGTGGCCCACCGGTAGCCCAATCGAGGCCAGGAGCTCGTCGGAACGAGGACCCTGTACGGCGAGGACCGCGTAGTCGCGGTGGTGGTTCGTGACGGTCACGCCCTCGGGCGTTCCCTGCTGGAGTCGCTTCACGACCTCAGCGGTGTTCGACGCGTTGGGGATGAGGAAGACCTCGTCGTCGGAGCGCCGGTACGCGATGAGGTCGTCGACGGTGCCACCGTCCTCGGCGCACAGCAGCGTGTACTGCGCCTGGCCGGCACCGATGCGGTTCAGGTCGTTGGTGAGCCGGGTGTTGAGGTAGTCCGCGGCACCTGGACCGATGACCAGGGCTTTGCCGAGATGGCTGACGTCGAACAGCCCGACCCTCTCCCGTACCGCCGTGTGCTCGGCGAGCACGCCCGTGTACTCGAGCGGCATGAGCCAGCCGCCGAACTCCGCGAACTTCGCGCCGGCCGCCTCGTGGCGGTCGTGGAGCACAGATGTCAACTGGACCGGGGTCATGATATGGGTCTCCTCGGGACATGAACGGGCCCGTACGGGCCATCCCGAGCCTATAGCCGACGCGATACGCTGACCGACGGGGCGTGGCGCCTCTTCACAAGCCCGGAAGGTGGATGTTCGTGGTCTCGGTGTCCCTGTCGAAGTCGGTCCCGCGTGACGCCGATGCAGTCATCGTCGGTCTCACGCAGGTGTCGGGTACGCCCGCCCTGGTGGACCTTCCCTCCGCCCTCGAGAAGGACCTCACCAAGCGCTGGGGCACGTCCCCGCTGGCGGTCGCCCTCGATCTGGGTGCGAAGACGAAGTCGGGGAGCACCGTCATCCTTCCCACCGCTGGCGGCGTCCGGCTGGTCGTCGTGGGCCTGGGTGACGTCGACGTGACCCCGGAACAGGTACGCCGGGCCGTGGCCAACGGCGTACGGGCCCTGGCGCGCCTCGAGCCCGCCTCCCCCTTGCATGTGGTGGTCAGCCTCGACCTCGTCGAGCCCGAAGTCATCAAGGGTGCCGCGGAAGGCGCCCTGCTCGGCGCGTACACGTACACCAAGGTCGGCAGCGAGCCGGACGAGCTGCTCCGCGTCGTGACGGTGGTCTCCCCGTCGACGAAGCTCGAGGCGAAGGACGCGGTCACCGCCGCCGTCGCGATCGCGGCCGGCGTCAACCAGACCCGAGACTGGATCAACACCCCGGCCAACATCCTGTATCCGGAGACGTTCGCGGCCGCCGCGGTCGCCACCAGCAAGAAGGCCAAGCTCGAGGTCGAGGTGCTCGACGAGAAGGCCCTCGCGAAGGCTGGGTACGGAGGTATCCTCGCCGTCGGCATGGGCTCCGAGCGGCCGCCGCGGCTGGTGCGGATCTCGTACGCCCCACGTGGCGCCCGCAACCACCTGGCGCTCATCGGCAAGGGCATCACATTCGACACCGGCGGCATCAACATCAAGCCGGGCGACTCGATGTACACGATGAAGTGCGACATGAGCGGCGCCGCGACGGTGATCTCCGCCATCCAGGTCATCGCCGAGCTCGGACTCAAGATCTCGGTGACGGTCTACGCGGCGATGGCCGAGAACATGCCGTCAGGCTCCGCTCAGCGTCCCAGCGACGTCATCACCATGTACGGCGGGACGACGGTGGAGAACTACAACTCCGACGCCGAAGGCCGCCTCGTCATGGCCGATGCGCTCGCGCGGGCCGCCGAGGACAAGCCCGACCTCCTCGTCGACGTGGCCACGCTGACCGGGGCGTGCGTCGTGGCGCTCGGCGAGCGGACGGCCGGCCTGATGGCCAGCGACGACCAGACCGCGGACCGGCTTCTCGATGCCGCGGAGGCGGCGGGCGAGGCGTTCTGGCAGCTCCCCATCACCGATGAGGTCGGCGACCAGCTGATCAGCAAGGTGGCCGACCTCAGATCCGGTGGCCACCGGTGGGGTGGCGCGCTCACGGCAGCGGCCTTCCTCCAGCGCTTCACAGACGGCATCGACTGGGCGCACCTCGACATCGCCGGACCGGCGTTCAACGAGAAGGAGCCGTACGACTACGTACCCTCCGGTGGCACCGGCGTGGCGGTACGTACCCTGGTGGCCCTGGCGCAGTCGCTCCAGGGCTAGGTCGAGCGCTTCTTCGCACGGCTGTTGAAGTCGCGCATCCGCTGCGGGTACGCGACCACGCCGGCGTCGTAGCACGGCAGCTGATGGTTCGCGGCGAAGCGACGCGCCCAGGCGGCTGACGGCACGCTGCGGCGCGTCCACTCACCGTCGTATGCAATGAGAAGGAGCGTCGGCCCGGTCAAAGTTGTCGGCTGTTCGACGTACGCCTCGATGCCGCGCCGGGTCGAGATGAAGCTCTCGAGGTGCTGGGCGGCCGATGCCCCATTGGGCCCCGCGGCCCCATCACGGTTGCGGCGGCGGCGCAGTCCATCCAGGATTCCCACGAACTCCATTATCCCGGTGAGGAGGCTAGGCTGGCCGACGTCGTCCATAGAGCACCTGCGGTAAGGAGATTTCCCACCATGTCGACCAACGTCACTCTCCCGGCTCTCGGAGAATCGGTCTCGGAGGGTACGGTCTCCCGTTGGCTCAAGAAGGTGGGCGACACTGTTGCCACCGATGAGCCCCTCCTGGAGGTGTCCACCGACAAGGTCGACACGGAGATCCCGTCCCCGGTGTCGGGCGTTCTGCTCGAGATCAAGGTCGATGTGGACGAGACGGCGCCTGTCGGCGCGGTCCTCGCCGTGATCGGCGAGCCGAACGAAGCCGAGGCAGACGCGCCTGCCCCTGCCGAGCCCGCACCTGCGGCTCCGGAACCCGAGCCGGAGGCTCCCGTCAAGGCGGTGGAGCCTGAGGCCTCACCAGTACCCGCAACAGTTGAGCCAGCACCTGCAGCCGCGCCTGCCGCGAGCGCCGGTCCCGCGACCGGCACCGAGGTGACGCTTCCCGCACTCGGCGAGAGCGTCTCCGAGGGCACCATCTCCCGTTGGCTGAAGCAGGTCGGCGACCACGTCGACACCGACGAGGCGCTCGTCGAGGTCTCCACGGACAAGGTGGACACAGAGCTTCCCTCGCCCGTCTCCGGGACGGTCCTCGAGATCCGCGTCGAGGTCGACGAGACGGTCCCGGTCGGGTCCGTACTCGCCATCATCGGCGATGCGGCCGCTGCCCCGGCCGCGCCTGCGGCTACTCCTGCACCTGCACCCGCTCCTGAGCCCGTACCGGCTGCTCCTGCGGCTGCGGCTACCCCTGTCCCGGCCCCCGCGGCCCCGCCGGCCGCCGCTCCGGTGCCAGCACCTCCGGTCGCCGCTCCGGTACCAGCACCTCCCGTCGCCGCTGCTCCGCAGGCCGCGAACACGGTGGCGCCGCGACGTGCCAGCGACGCCGAGACCCTCGACTCGTACGTGACGCCGCTCGTCCGCAAGCTCGCCGCCCAGCACGGTGTCGACCTCGGCGACGTCGCCGGCACGGGAGTCGGTGGACGGATCCGCAAGCAGGACGTCATCGACGCTGCTCAGGCCACAAAGGCCGCACCGGCCCCCGCTGCCCCGGCACCGGCGCCGACCGCCACGGCGACCCCCCTGGCGAGCCAGCGCGGCTCGACGGAGAAGATCTCGCGGCTGCGCGCGACCATCGCACGCCGCATGGTGGAGTCGTTGCACGTGTCTGCTCAGCTCACGGCCACCGTCGAGGTCGACCTCACGTCGGTCTCGAAGCTGCGGGCGAGGGTCAAGGACGACTTCAAGGCCCGCGAGGGCGCGTCCCTGTCGTACCTCCCCTTCATCGCGAAGGCCGCCATCGAGGCTCTCAAGCAGTTCCCGAAGGTGAACGCCACGATCGACACCGAGGCCGGAACGATCACGTACCCGAACGCCGAGCACGTCGGCATCGCGGTCGACACTCCGAAGGGCCTGCTCGTCCCCGTCATCAAGGATGCGGGTGATCTCAACGTGGCAGGTCTGGCCAAGAAGATCGTCGACCTCGCGGCCCGGACCCGTACGAGCCAGGTCACCCCGGACGAGCTCAACGGGGGCACGTTCACCATCACGAACTACGGCTCCGCAGGCACGCTCTTCGACACGCCCGTCATCAACCAGCCCCAGGTGGCCATCCTCGGCACCGGCACGCTGGTGAAGCGACCTGTGGTGATCAACGACTCCGATCTCGGGGAGATCATCGCGGTCCGCGACATGATGTACCTGTCGCTGTCGTACGACCACCGACTCGTGGACGGCGCGGATGCCGCGCGCTTCCTGAGCTCCGTCAAGGCTCGCCTGGAGGCTGGTGACTTCGCCGCAGAGCTCGGGGCCTGACCGCTCACCGGTGGCCCCGGCGATGACCAGCAACCTCGAGTTCGTACGCCTCGGGTTCGATGAGACGCCTCCGCGCCTCATCGACTACCAGTGGGCCTGGGATGAACAGCGACGGATCCACGCCGAGGTCGCAGATGGCCGTCGCCCCGGTACGGTGCTGCTGCTCGAGCACGCCGACGTGTACACAGCGGGGCGCCGTACAGAACCCGCTGAACGGCCCCAGGACGGCACCCCTGTCGTTGACGTAGATCGCGGCGGCAAGATCACCTGGCACGGTCCCGGCCAGCTCGTGGGCTACCCCATCGTGACGCTGCCGGATGGCGTGTACGTGGTGGACTACGTACGGCGTCTGGAGGAGGCACTCATCCGTACCGTCTCCGAGTACGGTCTGCCGGCAATACGTGTACAGGGCCGTTCGGGGGTTTGGCTCCCGGCGTCAGGCGACAAGCCCGAGCGAAAGGTCGTCGCCATCGGGATCCGCGTCAGCCGCAAGACGACCCAGCACGGCTTCGCGCTCAACGTCTCGCCCGATCTCGCAGCCTTCGACCGGATCATCCCCTGCGGCATCGAGGACGCGGGCGTGTCATCCCTGGCCGCCGAGCTCGACGACCCGCCGTCGATGGCCGAGGTCGCGGACCTTGCGGAGAAGCAGCTGCGCGACGTACTCGCTTTTCGCCGACCATCGCCGAAGATGTGACGTTACTCATGAAGCTCACGACGAATCCGCCGAACACTCCCGACATAATCCCTGGTCAGCGCCATATCCAACACTCCTGGCGAGCCATTTCATGACGGAATTCTCACGTTCGTTGCCCACTCGCTGAGCCCTGGGTCATAGTTCTCGTGGCCCTTCCGAGGGGAAGGAGCCGGGGGACATCACAAGGCGTTCCGGCCTCGTGACTGTAGAGAAGGGACTCCCTACATGAACGCCATTTCCGCTTACCTCACCACGCTTGCCTTCGTTGCCCAGCAGCGCCTCGGCAAGGCCACCAAGGGCGCCACCGCCGTTGAGTACGGCCTGCTCGTCGCGCTGATCGCCGCCGTCATCATCGGCGTCGTGGCCGTGTTCGGCACGACCCTGAGCAAGGTCTTCTCCAACATCACCAGCCAGATCGCCCCTGCCGCGTAAGGCTGAGTTCGGCTCCATCGCTTCGATGCCGGCTGGTCGCCCCGCAGCGGCCAGCCGGCGTTGGGCCTTTTCCGCCACCTGAACTACCCGCCATGGCCGGGGCTTGAGGCCCCGATCGGCAACCGGTTCGCACTACGTCGTTCACCCGTGAGAAAGACACCCATCATGAACCGTCGAATTGTGGCCGCTTTCGTGGCGGCCGCACTTGCCCTTGTGGCATTTCTCAGCATCTTCTTGTATGTCCGAAACGCAGATGTGCGCGCACTGAACGGCGTCGCTGTGAAGAGCGTCTACGTCGTCGTCAACCCCATCACCAAGGGCACCCTCGCCGAGAACCTCGGCAGCAACATCGAGCTGACCCAAATCCCTGCCAAGACCGTACCGGTCCAGGCCGTCTCCGACCTCGGCGAGATCCAGAGCAAGGTCGCCGCCGTCGACCTTGTCGCCGGTGAGATCCTTCTGACGACTCGCTTCGTCGATCCCGCTGCCGCTACGCAGGACTCAGTCGCCGTGCCGAAGGGCATGGAGCAGATGAGCCTCCTCGTGAAGCCTGAGCAGATCCGCGGCGGCATCGTGAAGGCCGGCGAGACCATCGGCGTCGTCCTCAGCATCAAGTCCTCGGCGGCCGACCCGATCAGCATCCCCGGCATCGCCACACCGGTCACGATCGACGGTGACACCATCACCAAGCAGATCATGAACAAGGTCCTCGTCACCCGCGTCCAGGGCGGCATCACGCCGGCCTCCGATGCGACAGGGACAAGCCCGCTACCCGCTGGCTCCGTCATGCTCACGGTGGCACTCACCACGTCCGACATCGAGAAGCTCACGTGGGCACAGTCGGCCGGCACACTGCTGCTGACGGTCGAGACCACCGATACGGACGACTCCAGCTCGCGGTACACGAACGGCAAGGTCGTCCTGCGATGAGCCGTGTCGTTCTCGTCAGCCAGTCCGCTGGTCTGACGGAGCGGATGGGGTACGCAACGGGAGGCTCGTTCCTCCTGCTGTCGCCGAATCCGTTACCCGCCACCGCCGCTGAGTTGTTCGCCGGACTGCGCGGTGCTCCGATCCCCGACATCATCGTTCTGGATGCCGACATCGATGCAGGTGGTGCCATCGAGCTCGCTCGCAACCTCGACCAGTCGTATCCGTGCGTGGTCATCCTTGCCGCGACGAACATCGAACCTCTGGCCCTGCCCGCGCTGCGCGCCGGCGTCAAGGACCTCGTGGCGAGCGAGGGTGACGTCGCTGATACTCGTAAGGCCCTGGAACGGGCAGCTCAGTTCCTCGCCATGCGCTCGGCTGCAATCGCCGTCACGCCGATGGCCCCCTTGGTCGCCAAGCCGGACGGTCGAATCGTCGCCGTGGCGTCCCCTAAGGGTGGCGTCGGCAAGACGACCGTCGCGACCAACCTCGCCGTGGGGCTCGCGAAGCGCTACCCCCAGCAGATCGTGCTCGTCGACCTCGACATCCACTTCGGTGACTGCGCGACCGCGTTGAACCTGGAGCCGGAGTTCTCTTTGCCGGACACGATCCAGGGCGCGATGACCGGGGACATGCTCACGCTGAAGTCCCTGCTCACGCGGCATGAGACGGGCCTGTACGTGGTACCCGGATCGGATTCTCCGGTCGCTGCCGACACGGTGACCCCTAAGGACATCTCGAACCTGCTCACCATGTTGGCGAAAGAGTTCCAGTACGTCGTCGTCGACACGGCTCCGGGCTTGTCGGAGCACACGCTCGCGGTGCTCGACAAGGCCAACGAGATCGTCCTCGTCACCACGCTGGACGTGCCAGGCGTACGAGGTCTCCGCAAGGAGCTCGAGACGCTCGACGACCTCGACATGCTGCTTGAGGCGCGTCACGTCGTCGTCAACTTCTTCGAGTCGAGCCGTGGGCTCACGATCAAGGACGTTCAGTCCACGATCGGCGAGGAGGTCGACATCGTGCTCAACCAGTCCCATCTGCTTCCCCAATCGACGAACCAGGGAATGCCCCTGCTCCAGGTGAACGGGCGCGACCCGATCACCAAGCAGCTGAACCTGCTGGTCGACCGCGTCACCGGCCGTACCTCGGAGACCCTCAGCGGCTTCACCGGTCGCCGAGGCGTGAGAGTGGAGAAGTCAGTATGAAGCTGTCAGAACGTCTCGGCGCTCGCCGCGCCGAGGGTGGGGAGCCGCTGGATCCCTTCTCGCCGGCCACCTACAACGCCCCCGATGCCGCTCCCGCGTCCCTCGCGACGCGGGCGGCGGAGGTGGGCGCCTTCCCGCCGCTCCCCGCAGCCCCGACCTCCACAATGCCCGGCAACACTCTTGCCCAGCGCGGTCGTCCCGCCACTGTGGCGCCCCAAGCGCCGGATCCGGTCGGAAAGCTGAAGGAGCAAGCAACCGCCCAGCTGTTCGAACGGATCGGGGCCCGGCTCAATGAGGGCGCGCTCGACGAGGAGATGATCAGCGGTCTCGTCCGCCAGGAGCTCAACGCGATCATCGAGGAGTCCTCGACGCCACTGACGTCCGAGGAGCGGCGCCGCATCATCCGAGAGGTCGAGGACGACGTACTCGGCCTTGGCCCGTTGGAGGCCCTCCTCAATGACGACACCATCACTGAGATCATGGTCAACGGGGCGGACACCATCTACGTGGAGCAGAAGGGCAAGCTGACGCGAAGCCCGGTGACGTTCGACGACGAGGCGCACCTTCGTCGGGTCATCGACCGCATCGTCAGCAAGGTCGGCCGCCGCATCGACGAGTCGTCGCCGCTCGTCGATGCCCGACTCATGGACGGTTCCCGCGTCAACGCCATCATCCCGCCGCTGGCGGTCAGTGGCTCCACGCTGACCATCCGCAAGTTCAGCCGTGACGCGCTCGGTGTCAACGACCTCATCGGCTTCGGCACGATGACGCCGGACATGGCGGACCTGCTGCGAGCCTGTGTGCAGGCCCGACTGAACATCCTGGTCTCCGGAGGTACCGGTACCGGTAAGACGACCCTGCTGAACGTGTTGTCGAGCTTCATCCCCAGCAACGAGCGGATCATCACGATCGAGGACGCGGTCGAGCTCCAGCTCCAGCAGGACCACTTGGTCCGGTTGGAGTCACGTCCGGCCAACGTCGAAGGACGCGGCGAGGTGACGATTCGCGATCTCGTGAAGAACTCCTTGCGTATGCGCCCCGACCGGATCGTGGTCGGCGAGTGTCGTGGCGCCGAGGCGCTCGACATGCTGCAGGCCATGNNATGAACACCGGCCACGACGGCTCGCTCTCGACGGTCCACGCGAACGCTCCACGCGATGCGATCGCTCGACTGGAGACGCTGGTCCTCATGGCCGGCATGGATCTGCCTCTACGTGCCATCCGCGAGCAGATCACATCCGCTGTTGACCTGATCGTACAAATTCAGCGCTTGCGCGACGGCACCCGCCGTGTCGTGGCCGTCACCGAGGTCCACGGTATGGAGGGCCAGACAGTCACGCTGCAGGACATCTTCCTGTTCGACTACTCGGCAGGCCTCGACGCCAATGGCAAGTTCCTCGGGCGTCCAGTCGCCACCGGCGTCCGGCCGAGGTTCGCCGAGCGCTTCGAAGAGCTGGGAATCGTCTTGTCGCCGCGCGTCTTCGGCGGGAACCAGGAGTGGTTGCGATGAGCTTCTTCGCCACAGCGTCCATGCTCACGCTGGGCTCACTCCTTCTGCTGGTGGCGATCACGATCGCCGCATTCCTCGTCATCCGCCCCGGGTTCAGGAGGCTGTCGCGAGATCGGCGCCGACAGCTGCAGGGACGCAAGCGAAACCAGAAGGCCACGACGCTGGCCACGGCAACCGACTTCGCCACCGACCAGATCGGCAAGGTCCTGGCGAAACGGGGCAGCAGCCTGGCAGGCAAGTTGGAACTGGCGGGCCTGAGGACGAAGGCGTCCGACGTCGTTCTGCTCACCTCCGCCGCTTCTCTCGCCGCGGGCGCGCTCGTCATGCTGGTCCTCACACCGGCCATCGGCCTGTTGATCACCATCATCATCCCGGTGGTCGGCTGGTTCATCCTCGGGTTCCTGGTGGGTCGTCGGAAGCGCGCCTTCGCGGATCAGCTCGACCAAACCTTGCAGATGCTGGCCGCGAGCCTGCGGGCCGGCTACTCGCTGCTGCAGTCAGTCCAGGCGATGAGTTCCGAGGCGGACAGTCCGACGAAGGATGAGTTCAGCCGGGTCCTCAACGAGACCCGGATCGGACGCTCGTTGAACGACTCCCTCATCGAGGTCTCCAACCGGATGGGCAGTGAGGACTTCAACTGGGTCGCGCAGGCGATCGCCATCAACCGGGAGGTCGGCGGCAACCTCGCCGACGTCCTCGACGGTGTCGCGCGGACGATTCGCGACCGCAACCAGCTGCACCGTCAGGTGGCGTCCCTCGCGTCGGAGGGCAAGCTGTCGGCCGTCATTCTTATGGCGTTGCCGTTCGGCGTCACAGCCTTCCTGACGATGGCGAACCCCGGGTATCTGAGCGTGCTGTTCACCACCACGATCGGCTGGGGCATCGTCATCGCCGCCATCATCATGCTGACTATCGGTGGCCTCTGGCTCCGAGCGACCGTCAAGATCAAGTTCTAGGAAGGCGGCATGTTCACCACGTTCCTCGCAGTGGCGGTCTTCGCCGCTGCCACCGGCTACTTCGCGTTCGCCATCGTCGCAGGTCCGAGTGCAGCGAAGGTGCGCGCGATGGAGAATCTCCGGCGAGGCATCCCCAGCGCCCACGCCGCTCCTGCAGGCGCTCCTCTCGCCACGTCCTCCGGCAAGGGCAGGAACGTCTCGACCCTGAGCAAGACTCTGGTTCCGAAGAGCTCGCGGGCCCGTCTGGACTCAATGCTCGCGCAAGCTGGACGACCCACGGCCTGGCCGATCGAGCGCGTGGTCACCGTCAAGATTGCACTGACGGTCGCCGCTCCACTCGTGGCGGCGCTGTTCGTCCTCAAGGCGTCGTCTCCCGTGATCGCGATCATGGGAGTGGTCTTCGGAGTGCTCGTGTACTTCCTGCCCGAGCTCCGCCTCTACAGCATCGGCATCGAGCGCAAAGCGAAGATCACGCTAGAGCTGGCCGATACCCTCGACCAGATGAGCATCGCGGTCGAGGCAGGCCTCGGGTTCGATGCCGCCATGGTCCGGGTCGCGAAGAACGGATCGGGGGTCCTGGCAGCGGAGCTCATCCGTACACTCCAGGATGTGCAGGTCGGCATGACTCGCCGTGTGGCGTACGAGGACCTCGTCGAGCGCACCCAAGTGCCCGATCTCAAGCAGTTCATCCGGTCGATCATCCAGGCCGAGGCGTACGGTCTCGCACTATCCGGCGTGCTCAACACGCAGGCAGCTGAGATGCGGATGAAGCGGCGTCAGCGCGCCGAGGCCAAAGCAATGCAAATCCCCGTCAAGGTGATCTTCCCGCTCATGCTC
>PMLO01000034.1 GCA_003158895.1 Propionibacteriaceae bacterium | reverse complement strand
TTAGATCGCCCTATATCTGAGGTCCTCGACAGGGTCCGAGAAACCGCCTGCGTCGGACCTCTGACGCGTCCAATCCGACGCCGACGCCTGCGGCCCCGAGCGCGGCGAATGACGTCCGGCCGTAGGGATCTGGCTCGCCTTCCGGGGGTGTCTCGCCGCGGCTCGCGCGGCCGGATCGACGAGACGCGGTCGGTCAGCCGACCAGCTCTACGAACACGTCCTCGAGGCTTGGGAGGGGGCCGCCGGCGGCGTGGGCCTCACGCAGCTCGCGGGGGCTGCCGTCGGCGATGACCTTGCCGCGGTACATGAACGCCAGCCTCGTACAGTTCGTGGCCTCTTCCATGTAGTGGGTCGTGACGAACAGGGTCACGCCAGCGCCCGACATCTCGTACAGCAGGTCCCAGAACTGTCGCCTGGCCACCGGGTCGACGCCGGACGTCGGCTCGTCGAGGAACAGCAGCTCGGGTTGATGGATCGTCGCCACGCCCAGCGCCAGGCGCTGTCGCCAGCCGGTCGACAGGTCCCTCGTCAGCGTCGACTCCCGGCCACGCAGGCCGGCCATGTCGAGGATGTAGTCGCGGCGCTCGGCGAACATGTCCTTCGACAAGTTGTGGATCCCGCCGTAGAACCGCAGGTTCTCCGCGACCGTCATGTCCTCGAACAGCGAGAACTTCTGGGACATGTACCCGATCCGGGTCCGGATCCTGTCGGGATGACGCACCGCGTCGTTGCCCAGCACCGAGATCGTCCCCGCGGTCGGCGCGATCGAGCCGGTCAGCATCCGGATCGTCGTCGTCTTGCCCGACCCGTTCGGACCGAGGAACCCGAACACCTCGCCGCGGGCCACGTCGAACGTGATGCCGTCGNNCCTCTTGGTCACGTCGCGGATCCGGACGACCGACTGCCCCATGGCGGCCTCACTCATTCCGACAACCTCCGCCGGACCGCGATGATCGCCGCGCCGAAGATCACGATCGCGAACCCGACCAGGTAGAGGAACGGCTCGGCCAGATCAGCGAGCCCCGAGCCCTTCACGAACGACGCCCTCAGGATCACGACCGCATGCGTGAGCGGGATCAGCTTCGTGAACGGCTGGATCGGCGCCGGCATCGACTCGATCGGGAAGATGAACCCGGAGAGGATGAACATCGGCAACATCACGAACATGATCGTCTGCTGCGCCTGCTGCCTGGTCCGCGAGACAAGCGAGACGAGCAGTCCCAGCCCGATCGTCGTCAGCATGAACAGCAGGAGCCCGAGGCAGACGATCCACACCGACCCCGTGAAGGGCACGCCGAACCACCACGTGCCGACGAACGCGGTGATGGCGCTCTGAGCGCAGGCCAACAGCCCGTACGGCAGGAGCTTCCCGACCAGGTACTCACCCCTCGACACCGGCGTGGTGAACATCTGCTCCAGCGTGCCGCTCTCGCGTTCCTTGACGACCGCCTGGCTCAGCACGACCATCAACGTCACCATCAGCACCGATGCCAGCAGCCCAGGGATCATCGTGTTGACGCTCGCGAGTGTCTGGTTGTACTCCACCCGCACCCGGGCATCCACCCCCGGCAGAGCCCCGGCGCCCAGATCCGCGGCCCGGGCCTGGTTGAGGTCGGCGATGATCTGCATCGCGTAGCTGGTCCCCACCGACGAGCTCTGGCTGTCGGCCCCATCGACGACGATCCCGATCCCGGCGACCTGGCCGGTGTCGAGCGCCGCCTGCGTGCCGTCGGGGATCACGATCGCCACCTGTACATCGCCGCGGTCGAGGAGCGTCTGCAGGGCTGCTTCTGTGTCGGGGCGGGCCTTGACGTCGAAGTACGCGGTGGAGCTGAACGCCGAGTCGATCTGCCGGCTGGTGACCGAGTGGTCCAGGTCGACGATCGCCGTCGGCAGGTGGGTCACGTCGGCGGCGACGACGTAGCCGAACATGATCAGGTAGACGAACGGCATGATCATCACGACCCGCAGCAGCATCGGGTCGCGGCGCAGCTGGACGAACTCCTTCCACACCAGCAGCCGTACGTGACGCACGTTCATGTACGGACCTTCCTCGCGTACAGCCTCACGGCGAGGAACAGTGCGACCACGGTGTAGAGGGCGAGCGATCCGAGCTGTGGCCACTCGTCACTGAACCCGGCGCCCTTCAGGAACACCCCGCGGGAGATGTCCACCATGTACCGGGCCGGGAAGACGCTCGAGACCCACTGCAGCACCACCGGGATCGACTCCAACGGGAAGGCGAGCCCGCTCAGCAGCAGCCCCGGAAGGAACGCGAGCATCAGCGCCATCACGTTCGCTGTCTCCATCGACGGTGCGATCGTCGAGACGATCACTCCCATCGCGAGCGAGGCGAACACGAACAGCAGCGACGCGACCAGCAACAGAACAACGCTGCCCCGCAGCGGCACGCCGAACACCAGCATGCCTACCGCAACCACCATCCCCATGTCGAAGAACGCGAGAATCGTCCAGGGCAGCAGCTTCCCGACGATCAGCTCGGTGTGGGTGACGGGACTGACCACCATCTGCTCGGCGGTGTGCAGGTCCCGCTCCCGGACAACCGTGACCGCCGTCTGCTGCACGCACACGATCATCAGGATCACGGCAACCAGGCCGGGGATGAGGAAGATCGAGGACTGGCGATCGGGGTTGAACCACGTCCGTACCCGCGGATCCAACCCACCCGCGGCCGACAGGTCGAGCCCTTGTTTCTCGGCCCACACGGCCGCGACCTGCTGTCCGTACAGGCGGTTCAGCGCCAGCGCGTACGCCTGTCCCATCCGCGCGGCGTTCGGGTCGCTGCCGTCGACGATGACATCCACGTCGGCCTTCGCGCCGGAGGTGATCGCTCGTTCGAACCCGGCCGGTACGACCACGACCACGCTCGCCTCGCCACGCCGGAAGATGCCGTCGACGTCGCCGATCCCGGCCGCGTCGCCGCGTACCTGGAAGAACCCGCCCGCCGAGTAGGTCTGCACGTACGCGCGCGACGCCGGCGTCTGGTCCTGGTCGATCACGATCGTCGGTACGTTGCGGACGTCGAAGCTGATCGCGTACGCGAACAGCAGCATCTGCGCGATCGGCAGCAGCAGCACGGTCGCCAGTACCCGCGGATCGCGCAGGAGGTGACGGAACTCCTTGACGACGATCGCCATGATCCGGTCCAGGCCGTTCATCCGGCGTCCTGGGCGAGGTAGGAGAAGGCGGCCTCCATGTCGGCGGGGATCTCGTCGATCTCGGCGGTGATTCCCACCGCGACCAGGCGGTCCGCCAGGCCGGTGGTGGTTCCGCCGGACCACAGCACCCGGACGTGGTCGCCGAGCAGGTGCGCCTGCCGTACGCCGTCGACACCCTTGATCGCGGCGAGCACGGCGCGCGGATCGGGCGCGCCGACCTCCAGCACCCGGCCGGGCAGCGACGCCTTGATCTCAGCCGGGGTGCCGCGGCGGGTGATCGTGCCGGCGTCCATGAAGGCGACGTCGGTGCAGCGCTCGGCCTCGTCCATGTACGGGGTGGCGACCAGCACCGTACGTCCCTCGCTGCGAACCCGGGCCAGGATCTGCCAGAACTCGCGGCGCGACACCGGGTCGACGCCGGTGGTCGGTTCGTCGAGCAGCAGCAGCCGCGGTTCGTGCATGAGCGTCGTTGCAAGCATCAGCTTCTGCTTCATACCGCCCGACAGGCGCCCGGCACGTCGCGTCGTGACGTCCGCCAGACCGAGCGCGGTAAGCAGCGATGCCGCACGCGTACGCCGCTCGGCCTTCGGGACGCCGCGGAGCCGCGCGAAGAACTCGATGTTCTCAGCGACGGTCAGGTCGGGGTACAGGCAGAACTGCTGGCTCATGTAACCGATCTGGGAGGTGACCCGATCTGGGTCATGCACCACCGACGCGCCG
>PMLO01000131.1 GCA_003158895.1 Propionibacteriaceae bacterium | reverse complement strand
CGGGAGTTGGCGAAGACCAGCGTCGACCGGTGGGCGGCGACGAGGTCGACGATCCGCTCTTCGACGTGCGGCCAGATGGAGGCGTGGGACGTGGGGTCGTCCTTGGCCGGCGCGGTGCCCAGCTCGCCGAGATCAGGCACCGGGACGACGACCTGCAAGTCCCACTTCTTCTCCGACGGCGGCGCGACGATCGTGGTCGGGCGGCCGCCGGACAGGAACCGGGCGACCTCCTCCAGGGGACGCACGGTCGCGCTCAGCCCGATCCGCTGCGCAGGGGTGGGCAGGAGCGCGTCGAGGCGGTCGAGCGACACCGCAAGGTGAGCGCCACGCTTCGTGCCGGCCACGGCGTGCACCTCGTCGACGATGACCGTGGTGATGCCGGTGAGCGCCTCGCGGGCGGCGGAGGTCAGCAGCAGGAACAGCGACTCGGGCGTCGTGATGAGGATGTCGGCGGGGTGACGGGCGAACGTTCGGCGTTCGTCGGCCGGGGTGTCCCCCGAGCGGACCGCGACCGAGATCTGCGGCGCTGACAAGCCAAGACGCGTCGAGGCGTGGCCGATCCCGACCAGTGGGGAGCGCAGGTTCCGCTCGACGTCGGTCGCCAGGGCTTTGAGCGGCGACACGTACAGGACCCGGCACGCCGAACGCTCTGGATCGGGCGGGGTGGTGACCAGCTGGTCGATCGCCCAGAGGAACGCCGACAGCGTCTTGCCCGAACCGGTGGGCGCCACGACGAGCGTGTGCTGCCCCGACGAGATGGCCTCCCACGCGCCCTGCTGGGCTGCGGTGGGCGCGGCGAAGCTCGACCGGAACCACGCCGCCGTGGCCGGGGAGAACCGGTCCAGCACGTCGACCATCACCCTCCTTGTGCGAGCCCCACTGTGTCACGCGCCACCGACAGAACGCTGCCACTCCGACTGGCTTCGCCGTCCCCCTCCAACAGGCCCGGTCGGCGCGTATCTTGAGTGGTGAAGAGACCTCATCGCGGAGGAAGCAGTCATGCACGTCGGGAATGGCGGTAGGAGCCGTCGTCTTGGAGTGGGCTTCATCGGTGCAGGAAGCGTCGCTCGAACCGTGCACCTCCCAGTGCTGGCGAAGCTCGACGACCTGTTCGAGGTCAGGCATGTCATGGACGTGCTTCCCGAGGCAGCGCAGACGGTTGCCTCGCGAGTCGGCGCCCGCGCCACCCTGTCCCAGGACGAGCTCTTGGCGGACTCGACCGTCGACGTCGTCGCCATCTGCAGCCCCGACCAGTTCCACGCCGCCCAGGTGGTCGCCGCGTGCCGGGCCGGGAAGAAGGCGGTGCTGTGTGAGAAGCCCTTCACGCTGACCTCAGCGGAAGCCGCTGAGATCGCAGCGGTCTCGGCCGAGACCGGCGTACCGATCCTCGTCGGCGCGATGCACACGATGGATCCGGGCTGGCTCGCTGCGGAGCGGCTGTGGCACGACCTGCCCGAGACCGCGCACACTCTTCGGTCGACGATCATCCTGCCTCCGAACACGCGGTTCATCGAGTTCGCAACGGAGACGAGCCGGCAGGCCGGGATGCCCGGGATCGACTACGACGACCCCCAGGTGGTGGCCGCACTCCTCCAGATGGGCGTCCTCGGGCTCGCCATCCATGACCTGCCGCTGGTACGGCGCTTCCTGCCCGACTTCGACGACCTGACCGTGCTGCACGCCGAGCTCGTACGTCCCTTCGGGTACGAGTTCGTCATGCGCGCCGCAGGCCGGACCATCGAGCTCACGGGCGCCATGCACGAGGGCTGGAAGCCGGACTGGACGTTCGAGGCCATCGGCCCGGATGCCGCGCTGACCGTACGGTTCACACCCTCCTTCGTACAGGGCGGGTCAGCCGTCGCCGAGTACGCGTGCGGCGGGCAGCGCACGGTGTCGGGACCGTACGCGGCCAACGGGTACGAGGACGAGTGGCGCCTCCTCGCCGCGATCGTGGCGGGTGCGGCCGACCCACCGCCCGTCGACCCCCGGATCGACGACATCAGGTTCGCGGTCGCCATCGCGATGGCCGGCCGCGACCACCTCCTCGGGGTGACGGCATGAGTGCTTTCACGGTCGACACCCGACAGCTTCCCGGGCTCGCCGAGATCGTCGCCTCCCTGCCGCTCTCGCTGAGGGATGCGGGCAACGGCCCGCCGCAGATCATCGGAGTGACCGGCACCGGCACCTGGGCGGCGCAGGCAACAGCTGCGGTGAGAAATGGAGCTTTGGCCATCGTCGTCGAGGCACCGGTCCTGGCCGGCCTCAAGAACGTCAGCCCCGCTGCCCAGTCCCGTGTCGTCCTCGCGTGGGACTTCGCGGCCAACCCCGGGGTGCACGCTGCGGCCGCCGAGGCCGAGGCACTGCGCGGCGGGGCCGGGATCGCCAAGGGGGCGGTGACGGTCGGCCGCAGCACCGACATCCAGGTCGCGCTGCTCGATCTGCTCGTCGCGGCGGTCCGGGTGTTCGGGGAGATCTCCACGCTGACCGTGAGGCACCGCGACCACCACGGCCTCTACCTCACCGGACACCTCGAAGGCGGCGCACCCCTCACCCTCTCGGTCGTCGTGACCAACGCGTACCCCTTCGCGATGCACCTCCGCCTGCTCACGGGAGAGGGAGGTCTGGACGTCCACGTGCCGTCGCCCGCCACAGCCGCTCCCGCCGAGGTACGGGTCGCGGACGCCGACGGCGAGCGCCTCCTGCCGACGGTCTGGGTGACCTCACGGCGTGCCTGCTGGCAGGACGCGGCGGCGGTCGCGGCCGGCGCGAGGTCGGGCGACATCGCCGAGCTACGACGCGCCGTCTCCCTCGTGCCGGGGCTCTGGAGCCTCCAAGGGTGACGGAGTTCACCACCCTGTTCGACGGCGAGACGCCGACCGGCCGGCATGCCATGCCCCGAACGTACTTTGGTCAGTCCGGCCACCTCGCGCTCGAGGTCCACGACAACGACCCGGCGTTCGAGGAGTCCCGGTGGGCGAAGGGTGCGAGGTGCCGCCGGCGCAACATCCGCACCAGGGAGATCGCCTGACGGCCCGGCGGAAGTGCTGACGGATCGGAGGTATCAGGAGGGCGACACACGCCTCTGAGTGGGCATGGGGAAGACCGTGATCTGCCGCCTTGCTCGCCGCCTCGCACTGATGGCCGCCCTCGCTGCCACCGCGTTCATCTTCGTCACGTCGCCGAGCGGTGCCGGCGCACTCCTCGACAGCCGTACGGTCACCGCAGCGATCGCCTGTCCGTAGCCACCGACCGGAGTCTGGTGGGGCCGTGACGAGCACCTGGCCGAGGCCGTACGCACTCGCTCGAGGCCCGTAAGCGAGACAAGACGTAGCAACGCGATGATCTGGTCGATGCTCGAGGTCGACTCGAGGCGCGGCTGCCGCTAGCCCGTGACCAGGACCTGGCCGAGGTCGTACGCGTTCGCGCGGTCGATCTGGTCGATGCGGCAGGAGTGGGGCTCGCGGTCGGGGCGCCACCGTACGAGCGACACGGCATGGCGGAAGCGGTGGCCCTCGAGCTGGTCGAACGCGACCTCGACGACGAGATCCGGGCGGAGCGGTACGAACGAGCTGTCCTTTCCCGCTGCTGAGAACCGCGACGGCGCGCCACCCATCCTCACGAGCTCGCCGGCATCATCGCGGGTGGTCAGCGGCTCCAGCTCGGCGACGAGGGCGCGCCGCATCGTGTCGGGAAGGCTGACGATCCCGCCCACCGGGATCAGCGCGAGACCCTCGGGCGCATCGGGATCGAGGCCCTGCCAGCCTTCGGGCGCCTCCCCGTACACGCCGAGCAAGAGGGATCCGACGCCTTCCCCGGACTTGTGGACCCGGTAGCCGTACACGACCACGTCCGCGGTGCGATGGTGCTTGATCTTGAGCATCGCCCGCTTGCCCGGCTGGTAGCTGGCGTCGAGCGGCTTCGCGACCACCCCGTCGAGGCCGGCGCCCTCGAACGTCTCGAACCAATCCCGCGCCTCGGCGACGTCGGTGGTGATGCGCGTGAGATGTACGCGATCGCCGGTGCTCAGGTGGGCCAGCTCGGTCTCCAGGCGCGCGCGCCGCTCGCGGAACGGCCGGTCCAGCAGCGACTCGCCCTCGATCGCCAGCAGGTCGAACGCGACGATCTCGGCCGGCGTCTCCACAGCCAGGCGCTTGATCCGCGACTCGGCCGGGTGGATGCGTTGCGCCAGGGCTTCCCAGTCGAGGCGCTGCGCACCCCGCTCACCCGCACGTACGACGAGCTCGACATCGACGACGATCCTCGCCGGGAGCAGCCTCTTCACCGCCTCGACGACCTCCGGGAAGTACCGTGTCAGCGGCTTCTCTCCCCGGCTACCCAGCTCCACCTCGTCGCCGTCGCGCGCGACGATGCACCGGAAGCCGTCCCACTTGGGCTCGTACGCGTACGGCCCGCCCTTCGCTTCCGGGTCGGGCACTCCCGGGACGGCCTTCGCGAGCATCGGCGACACGGGCCATTCGATTCCCAGCTCCATGTCGCACAGTCAACCAGCGACGTACTCTCGCGGACCAGGGCTCGTACGGACCGGTCCTGCCCCCTCGTACATGTCAGGATGCAGGCATGAGCGAGACGGAATCGCCCCAGCTGTACGGACGGATGTTCACGCGGTCCGACCTCGTGATCATCGGCCTCAGCGTGGCGCTGACCGTGGCGGCGGGCGTCACCCACGCCGTCCCGGCCGGACCCGTACTGCCGTTCCTCTTCTCGGCCGGCGCCGTCGCGGTGCTCGCGTCGCTGGTCGGCCGCTCCGTGGAGCAGATGGGCGACCGGTTCGGCGCCGGCGCGACGGGCGCTCTGCAGTCGGCGCTCGGCAACCTGCCGGAGCTGTTCATCGCGCTGTTCGCGCTGAAGGCCGGCCTGGTCACCGTCGTACAGTCCGCGCTCATCGGCTCGATCCTCGGCAACCTGCTCCTGGTGCTGGGTCTGGCGTTCATCGTCGGCGGCATCAAGCACGGCCCGCAGCACCTCGGCTCGAAGCGGGCACGCGAGATCGCGGTCCTCATGGTCCTGGCGGTCGGCGCCATGGTCGTGCCGTCGCTCGCCGCCCACATCCACACCCCGGCAGAGAACCACGTGGGAGCGCTGTCGCTCTTCGTATCAGTACTGCTGCTCGTGCTCTACGCGGTGACGCTGCCTGGAATGATCAAGCGAGGCGGAGGTGAACCCCGCGAGGGGGAGGCCGCCCGGTGGCCTCTGTGGCTGGCGGTGGTGCTGCTCGCGGTCGCCTCGGTCGCCGCGGCGTTCGTGTCCGACTGGTTCGTGGCGGCCCTCCAACCGGCGATGAACTCCCTGCACATCTCGGAGGCCTTTGCGGGTCTTGTGGTCGTGGCGATCGCCGGAAACGCGATCGAGAACGTCGTCGGCGTACAGCTCGCAGCCCAGAACCGCAGCGAGTACGCGTTCTCGGTGATCATCCAGTCGCCGCTCCAGATCGCCCTCGTGCTGGCCCCGGTACTGGTCATCGTGTCGTACGTCTTCGGCTTCGCCACCCTCACGCTGGTGTTCCCGCCGATGCTCATCGCGGCCGTCGCCATCGCTGTGCTCATGGCCGTCTTCATCACGTTCGACGGCGAGTCGACGTGGACCGAGGGTGCGGCGATGGTGGTCCTGTACGGGGTCATCGCCGCGGCGTTCTGGTGGGGCTGACGGGCAGCCAGTAACGATATGACGCGCCACAGGCAGTACTCAGTGTGACCACCGAGTTCAGTGAGCTGTACGGGCAGTTCGCGGGCCGCGTACTCGCCTACGCGCGACGTCACACCAACCGGGATGACGCCGAGGATGTGGTGGCGGAGACGTTCCACGTGGCCTGGCGCCGTCGCGACGTCATGCCCGAGGAGGCCCTGCCCTGGCTTCTCGGCGTGGCGCACAACGTGATGCGCTCGCAGTGGCGCAACTCGCGACGTACGACACCCACTGACACGCTCGAACGTCTCGCGGACGTGGCCGGGGACTCGCTGGAGGTCGGCGTCGTACGGCGTCAGGAGCTCGTCGAGCTGCTCTCGAAGCTCCCCGACCACGAACGTGAGGCTCTCCTGCTGGTCGCCTGGGACGACCTGAGCGCCGACCAGGCCGCGCAGGTCCTCGAGATCAGCGCGGGAGCCGTACGGGTCCGGATCCATCGTGCGCGCAAGCGCCTGCAGGCCGTGAAGGAGGCCCTCGATGCCTGACATGATGGACGAGCTGCGGGCCATCGCGCCCAGTCATGAGATCCCCGCCTGGGCGACCAAGGTCGCAGCGGGCGGTCACGAGCCGACAGACGATCACCCGGTCGTACCAGGCGTGGGCAGGCTCCAGCGCTTCGACAGGCCGCCCCTCGCGCGGCGACGTACCAACCTGCTCCTGGGACTGGCAGCCGTGGTGGCCCTGGTCGCCCTCGTCATCGCGGCGGCCTGGTGGAAGCCGTGGGAGCCGCGGGTCGCGACGCCTGCCGCGAAGCCGACCACCATGACGACCGCCCTCGACCAGAAGCCGGCGCCGGCGACGGCTCGTCGACAAGCCAGCGGCTACATCGTGCAGTCGCCGACGATGACCTCAGCGGTCCTGTGCGAAGCCTGGAGGCAGGACCTCACCATGGACCAAGGCGGATGCATCAACGTCATCTCGCCCTTGACCGGCATCGACTGGAGCACGATCGCGTGGGCCAAGACCGGTACGGACGGCAGTCGAGCGGCCGCCGCGACCGTCCAGGGGACGCTCCACGGCGAGAGCTTTGCCGTGGACTCGGTACTCGACACGATGCTGCCGACACCGGCGCCGACCTCAGAACCATCGCTCTGCAGTGCCGTGCCCCTGACCGGTACCAAGACGACCGACGCCGAGCAGCTCATCCAGAGCCTGGTGGGCGGCTACCAGGCCGCGTGGTGGACCGGCGCCACCTCCTCCTCCGCAGGCGTTCTGAACATCGCCGTGACAACGGACTACGTCGGCTCGACACGCGACGCGGTCAGGAACAGCGACTACAAAGGTGCGTACTGCGTGGGAACCCTGCCCGGGCCCACCTTCTACGACATCAACCGCATGGACTTCAGCCAGATCTCGTACGCGTCCGGCACCGGACCCCATAGTTTGCTGTATGGGCAACCGTCCATCGCGCTACCGCGGGTGAACCTCAGGGTCATGATCCGCGTCCCCGAGCAGGATGCTCAGATCGCAGCCGTCTACGGGCCCGACTGGGCGGCGTACGTCTTCGTCGATCCCCTCTTCACGCTCGTCCCCTGAGACGCGTCGACGGAAGGATCGCGTCAAGATCCCGCGTTCCTCCCGCTCGGCCGTCGTTTCATTCGCGACACTGACATCGGGCAGCGCACGAGCAGCCGGTGTCGAACGGAAGGCGGAGCGATGAAGCGGATCAACGCGGCACTGGAGACGGCCGGAGGAAAGATCACCAGCGTCGTGGGGACGATGTGGTGCGCCATCGCGTTCGCGATCATTGCGCTGGTGTCATTGCCCGGCGCGATCGCCACGGGGAACTTGGTGACGATCATCTCCTGGATCGCACAGACCTTCCTGCAGCTCGTGCTGTTGAGCGTGATCATGGTGGGCCAGGACCTGCAGGCGCGCGGGACCGCGCAGATCATCACGGAGACCCACGAGGCGACGCTGGCCGAGCTCAAGCTCGCCCAGCTGGACCGGCGGCGCAACTCCGAGGAGCTCGCCGATCTCAAGAAGATCGCACAAGCACTGCACGTCGAGCTGCGGAAGGTCCCGAAGGCCGGCGACGCCAGCGCTACCTGACGGTGGAGAAGCAGATCAGCCGGTTGCGGGTGACATCCGCCCGGGCCTCGTCGGCCTCAGCGGGGCACGTCGTCTTGTCAGCGGTGTCCGTCCTGACCGAGAGCACCTTGAGCGTGCCCGCCGCGCACGTCCCCTTTGCATCGCCGTCGCCCTTCGGGGTAACTGTCAGGCAGTCGCCGACACGTACGTTGTAGAACAGGCAGAGCTTCGTACGGTCCCTGGCGCTCCCGGAGTAGCTGACCTCGCTGGAGTCACAGGTCACGGTCTTGCCTGCTGCCGTCACCACGTACAGGGCCGACTGATCGTCGCAGGACAACCTGGTGGCGGTCGCCAGGTTCGACGCCCCCGTGATGCTCACGCAGTCGCCGACCTTCGCGGCGGTCGGATCGGACTTCTGGAAGAACACCAGGTAGCCGATCACGCCCACGACGAACACCACGACAACGGCTGCCACGCGGATGATTCGCTGGGGGGACTTCACGGCGGCCGGGGCTNNGGCCCGTACGGCTCGGTCATGCGACTCCTTCCGGCGACTCGGGGACGTGCTCCACCACGACGGTAACCCACGGCGTCGCCAGCCGCTGCGACGCGCGCCCACGTGATCTCGGCCCGAAAGCCTCGCGATGGTGGTTATCAGCCGCCTTTCGAGAGCTAACGGCCGCAGCCGCCTCGCGTTCGTGGTTATGAGGGCCCAGCGAGCCTTGGTAACCACGAGCGCGTAGGCCGACGTGTGTCGAGCCCACGCACGGGGCCTCATAACCCGAAACGCGAGGCTCTCGCTGGGCAGGACGCCTCGGTACACGCGACGACCCCACCATCTCGTTCACACGACGATGGCCGGACGCCGTAGGGCGTCCGGCCATCGTTCGTACAGGCTCACTCAGCGGTGGCAGCCTCGCTCTTGCGGGCCTCGTTCTCGTTGCGAATCTGGGCGAAGAGCTTGTCGGTCAGCGGGTACTTCCAGAAGATGATCATCGCTGCGATCGCGCACAGCGCGGGCAGCAGGCCGATCGTGAACCGGATGGCCCAGATCGCCGAGTCCGGCTGGACCGGGTTCGGGGTGGTCGCGGTGGCGGACAGGTACCCGCCGATGGCGAGCATCCACGCGCCGACCGCGCCGCCGATGGACTGGGTGACCTTGCGGGTGAAGGAGAAGATCGCGTACGTCGCACCCTCGGACCGCTTGCCGGACTTCCACTCGCCGTACTCGACGGTGTCGGCCTCGAGACCGAACATCACGGTGTTGATCAGCGAAGCTCCGACGCCCTTGATGCCCAGCAGGATCAGGGCCAGAGCCAGGGCGCCGACCGGTGTGAAGAACAGCGCCACACCGCCGACGACCGTGAACACGCCGCACCACTGGAAGACCGTCTTCTTGCCGAACTTCCTGATGATCCTCGGGATGAAGGGAGTGACCAGGAGTGCGATGCCGGAGTTGACGAGCGTCATGGTGGCGGTCTGCGAGATGTCGCCCATCACGTACTTGGCGTAGTAGGCCGTCGAGCCGCCCACCGCGAACAGGCCGATGAGGTAGAAGAAGCTCGCGGCGCAGAGGTACGCGAGCGGCTTGTTGTGCTTCAGGGTGTCGATCGTCTCGCGGATGCTCACCTTGGGGGTGGCGCGGACGACCGACTCGCGGCAGAACCAGAACGTCAGGAAGAACGCGATGGAGCCGATGAGGACGAACAGAAGGGTCGTCGTGGTGAAGACGCTCTGCACGTTCTGGCGGTAGACGAGGGCCGCTGCGTCGTACGCGGCTTTGGCGGTGGCATCGGCGTTCGCAGCAAGCTTGGGAGCTGTCTTCTGGAGCGCGGAGATCTTCGGAGCGACGATGTAGGTGAGGCCGACGCCGCCGATGGCTGCACCGAAGGCGCGGGCCGCGACGAGCTTGGCGCGCTCAGAGACGGACTGCGACATCGCCGAGGCAAGGGAGCCGTACGGGATGTTGATGAGCGAGTAGCACAGGCCGAGCACCGCGTAGGCGAGGTACATGTAGAGGACGCGTCCCTGCCCGGAGAGGCTTACGTCGAAGATGCCCAGCCACTTCACACCGGGCGTCGGCACGTTGAAGTTGAGGACGCTGAGGAACAGCACCGGTACGGCGAACCACAGGATGAAGGGGCGGAACTTGCCGAACCTCGTCATCGTACGGTCGACCAGGCGGCCGGCGAAGAGGTCGGTGAACGCGTCCCAGAGCCGTACGACGAGGAACATCGTGCCGACCGCGGCGGCGGTGACGCCGGCGACATCGGTGAGGTAGTAGAGGAGGAACGACGTCCCCATGGAGAACGCCAGGTTGTTCGCGAAGTCACCCAGGCCGTAGCCGAGCACTGCCCGAGCGGGCTGCTTCGCCAGCGACCCCAGGTCACTGCTTGTGTCAGTTGCGACGGTCGTGGACATGTGCGGATCCTTCGAGTCGATACGGCATCGGTGCCGTTGCCAGGAACGTAAGCCTTGTTGCCGATCGAATGGAAACCATTGCCACGCGTTGCCGTTTTCCATCTCATGATGTGCAATGGTTGAGACGCACCCGCGGAGCCGGATGCGGCGGTACGAGAGCGTCGTTGCCCGCGTGCCGCAACGGATCGAAGGAGATCGACGTGGCCAAGGACACAGTGACGATGCGGGATGTCGCGAACCATGCAGGCGTCGCGGTGTCCACGGTCTCCCGGGCGTTGTCCTCACCCGAACGCATCAGCCCCGAGACCCGCGAGCTGATCCTGAGGGCTGCGCGCGAGCTCGGTTACGCCGCTCCAGCGCCGAAACCGGCGCCCCATACGAACCGTGGCTACGTCGCCCTGCTCGTGCCGGACATCACCAACCCGTTCTACTTCGACATCATCCGGGGGTCGCAGGAACGGCTGCGCAACTCCGGGTACACGCAGATCCTCATCGACACCGAGGAGTCGGGCAGCGCGGAACGCGGGTCCCTCGAGCAGCTCGCGCAGGCGTCCACCGGCGCCATCGTCGTGGCGAGCCGGCTGCCCGACGAGGACCTGCGGGAGTTCTCGACACGGATCCCTCTGGTGACCATGAACCGTACGATCGAGGGTGTCCCCGCGATCACCATGGACACCGCCGCCGTGGTTGGACAAGCGGTCGAACACCTGGCCTCACTGGGCCATACGCGCATCTGCTACGTCTCCGGCTCGGAGCGGTCGGCGACGAACCGCCGCCGCTGGGAGGCCTGCCAGGACGCGGCCGAAAGGCTGGACCTCGAGGTCACCCGGATCGGCCCGTTCAACCCGAAGCCCGATTCCGGAGCGGCCGCGGCCGACGTGCTGTGGCACAGCGGAGCCACCGCAGGCATCGCGTTCAACGACATGCTGGCGATCGGGATGCTGCAGCGGTTCATCGAGCGCGGCATCCATGTTCCCGACGACATCAGCATCGTCGGCTGCGACGACATCTTCGGCTCCGACTTCTGCTCCCCTCCCCTGACGACGATCAGCGGGCCCACCCGTCGCGTCGGCCGCGAGCTCACCACGCTGCTGCTCGCACAGCTCGACGGGCACGAGCTCGATCACGGAACGGTCGTCGACCTCCCGGTCTATCTGAAGCTCCGCGCATCCACTGGCCCTGTGCCCCAGCGCAGCTGACTCCCGCGACCGGACAGGCTCTACGTCCACCGGGCAGGCATCCGGATGCCTGTCCGATGGACATGGCGGCGATGTGGCAATGCAACTGGCAATCGCTGGCAACGATTTGCACAGATGGTACGGACGGAGTGAAGTGGGGTCACGCCAAAGGAGGCACCGTGACACACGTCGCCGAGCACGTCGCACCTGCTGATGAAGCCGTTGCCGGGCTGACCTCGTTCCAGCCCAGAGGAGACCACTTCATCGGCATCGACTCGGACGGCTGCGTCTTCGACGCCATGGAGATCAAGCACAAGGAGTGCTTCATCCCGGCCACGATCAAGTGCTGGCACCTGCAGGCTGTGTCGTCGCTGGTCCGCGAGACCGCCGAGTTCGTCAACCTGTACTCCGACGGCCGCGGTCTCAACCGCTGGCTCGCGCTGCTGAGGGTCTTCGACCTGCTCGCCGTGCGTCCGGAGGTCGCCCAGCGCGGTGTCCGCGTACCGGCCGGAACCACCCTGCGACGGTTCGTCGCGTCGGGCTTCCCGCTCAGTGGCGCCGGCCTTCGGGACTACGCGGCCCTCCACCCGGATCCCGAGCTCGACTCAGCGCTGCGCTGGACCGACGAGGTCGACGAACGGATCGCGGACATGGTCCACGACGTACCGCCCTTCGCAGGGGTGCGCGAGAGCCTCGCTGCTGCGTCAGCAGTCGCGGACCTCATGGTCGTCTCGGCCACCCCGGTCGACGCGCTCTCCCGGGAGTGGGCCGAGCACGACCTCGCCGGCTACATGGACCTCATTGCCGGCCAGGAGGCGGGCACCAAGGGGCGCCACCTCGAGCTGGCCGCCAAGGGCACGTACGCCGACGACCACATCCTGCTCATCGGTGACGCGCCCGCCGACCGCGACACCGCCGCTGCAGCCGGCGTCCTCTTCTATCCGATCAACCCCGGCAGCGAGGCCGACTCGTGGCGTCGCTTCCGCGACGAGGCGCTGGATCGTTTCCTCACCGGCAGCTACGCCGGTCCGTACCAGGACGCGCTCCTCGCCCAGTTCACCGCGCTGCTTCCCACCACCCCGCCCTGGCGGGTCTGAGACCAAGGAGTTCGCCATGCCCCGCACCGTGGATCTGAGAGCCGTCCCATACGAGCTCGACGCCGACCGCGTCGCCTGGGTCGAGACCACCCTCGCCGGGCTGACCCTGGAGCAGAAGGTCGGCCAGCTGTTCTTCAACCTGTTCCACTTCGGCCAGGACACGTTCAGCGGCAACGTCGGCAGCAACGACGACATCCTTGCGACGTACGGGATCGGCGG
>PMLO01000200.1 GCA_003158895.1 Propionibacteriaceae bacterium | reverse complement strand
AAGGTGATCTTCCCGCTCATGCTCTGCATCCTCCCGGTGCTGTTCATGGTCGTCATGGGACCTGGCGTCATCGGCATCATGTCAAGCTTCAACAGGTAGCCGATGGGGTCGTCATGAGTGCCGCCGCCGCTATCACGGGTGCCTTGATCGGCATTGCGGCGGCGGCGCTCACCCGTTTCACGAGAGCCCGTCTCACCGATCCGACATCCCCTCGGGTCGTCAGCATCCCCGTACTCGCCGTTCTCGGCGTCATCTTCGGCGCCCTCGCTGGCTGGCGCCTGACTGCCTGGCCCGAGGCCCTCGCCTTCGCCGTTGCAGCGCTGGTGAGCACGCTCCTCGTCGCCACCGACCTCGCCTCGCACGAGATTCCCCACAGAATCATGTGGCCGGGCATGGTCGGGCTGGTCTTCAGCCTCGCCGCCGCCGCCACAATCGAGGGATCTTGGGCCCGCTTCGGTATCGCCCTGGTCACCGGGATCATCATCGCGGTCGTCTACTTCGCCATCGCGTGGGTCGGCAAAGGCCAGTTCGGGATCGGCGACGTGAGCCTCTCCCTCTTCTTCGGTACGTTCCTGGGCTGGCTCGGGCTCCCGTACGCCCTTGTCGGAGCGGTCGGCGCCTTCCTCGTCCATGTCCCGGTGACCATCGCCGTCCTCATCGCCCGGCGTGCCGGACGCAAGGCCGAGCTCCCGTTCGGCCCATCGCTGATCGCCGCGTCATGGCTCGCCGCGTTCTTCGCGCCCATGGTGCTCAGGGCACTGCTGCCCCACTGAGCGCGGAGTGTGAAACCCCCGCTGCCCAGGTAGCCTGTGCGGGTGACAGTTCGTCCCTTTGCCCGCCGGCTTCTCCGACTCGAGGTCAAGAACGCAGAGACACCCATCGAGCGGAAGCCCTCCTGGATCCGTACGCGCGCGGTCATGGGCCCCAACTACACCGAGCTGCAGTCGATCATGCGCAGCGAGGGCCTCCACACGGTGTGTCAGGAAGCGGGCTGCCCCAACATCTTCGAGTGTTGGGAGGACCGCGAGGCCACCTTCCTCATCGGTGGTGATGCCTGCACCCGCCGCTGCGACTTCTGCCAGATCGAGTCCGCGAAGCCGACCTCGTACGACACCGAGGAGCCTCAGCGCGTCGCCGAGAGCGTGAAGTCCATGGGGCTGCGGTACGCGACCGTGACCGGTGTCTGCCGCGACGACCTGCCCGACGAGGGAGCCTGGCTGTACGCCGAGACCATCCGCGCGATCCACCGGGAGAATCCGGGCGTCGGCGTCGAGATGCTCGCACCGGACTTCTCCGGAAAGCCGGAGCTCGTCGATCAGGTGCTGGAGACCCGGCCGCAGGTCTTCGCCCACAACGTCGAGACCGTGCCACGGGTGTTTCGGAGCATCCGCCCCGGATTCTCGTACGAGCGCTCGTTGAGCGTCCTGACGAGGTCCCGCGACGCCGGGCTCGTCACGAAGTCGAACATCATCATGGGCATGGGCGAGACCCGTGAGGAGGTGTCGCAGACCCTGCGAGACCTCCGCGACGCCGGTACCCACCTGGTCACGATCACGCAGTACCTGCGTCCCAACGCGCACCTTCATCCCGTCGACCGCTGGGTCGAGCCGAGCGAGTTCGACGAGCTCGCCGCCGAAGCGACCGAGATCGGCTTCGAGGGCGTGTTGTCGGGGCCGCTGGTGCGGTCCTCGTACCGCGCTGGGAGACTGTACCGGCAGGCCAGCGAAGCGTTGGCCGCACCACGTTCAACTCTTGATCAGACACAGAATGTGAGCACCCATGGCGAGTGAGCGGGCCAAAGAGCTGGCCGCGGAGCAGAAGGCGGCGAAGAACGCCGAGAAGCTGCGCCGCAAGAACTCGACCGACCCGAAGGACTGGGGACAGGTCCGCCAGATCATCGAGGTCTACAAGGTCACCACGGAGCACGACCCGAAGGCCAACCTGTTCATGGGCGGGGCACTGGCTCTCTCCATCGTGGTGTTCACGGTCGTCGGCTTCCTCATCAAGCCCTGGTGGCTGTACCTGATCTACGGTGCGCTGTTCGGCGTCCTGGCGGCCATGTTCATCCTGACGTGGCGTGCCAAGAACGCCACGTACAAGCGGTACGAGGGCCAGAAGGGCTCCGCCGAGGTCGCCATGTCGATGCTCAGCAAGGACTGGGTCAAGTCGCCGGTCATCACCGCGAACCGGCAGCTCGACATCGTGCACCGCGTCGTGGGTCCCGGCGGCATCGTGCTCATCGGCGAGGGTGACGCCGGCCGCGTACGGGCGATGCTCGCGACCGAGGCCAAGAAGCACGAGCAGGTCAAGTACGGGGTCAAGGTGACGACCATCGTCATGGGCGACCGGGACAACCAGGTGCCCCTCGCGAAACTGGCCGACCACATCAAGAAGCTGCCGAAGGTCATCAAGACGGCCGAGATCACCGACATCGCCAACCGGCTCCGGGCGCTCGACTCGATGCGGCCGAAGATCCCGCTGCCCAAAGGTCCGATGCCGACCTCGGCGAAGGGTGCACGAGCGGCTGTACGCGGCCGCTGAGGCCTCAGCCGGCCTGTTCCGACAGCTCCAACCACGCGTTCTCCAGCTCCGCGACCTCAGCCTCGAGGTCGCGGAGTTCGTCGTGGAGGCGCCCTAGCCCGAGATAGTCGGACGGGTCGTGAGCGGCCATCGTCGAGTGCAGAGCCTCGATCCGCTCCCCCAGTCGTTCCAGCTTGCGCTCTGTCGCCTGCAACGCCTTCGCCGCGGCGCGCTGCTCGGCCGCGGAGCTGGCGGACACTTCCCGTGGCGCCGCTTCGGGTACGGTCTGCGACTCTGCGTGGCGCAGCCGCAGGTACTCGTCCACCCCGCCCGGCAGGTGCCGCAGCCCACGGTCGAAGATCGCGTACTGCATGTCCGTCGTACGTTCCACGAGGTACCGGTCGTGGGACACGACGAGCAGCGTGCCCGGCCACGAGTCGAGCAGGTCCTCCATCGCCGTGAGCATGTCGGTGTCCACGTCATTGGTCGGCTCATCGAGGATCAGTACGTTCGGCTCGGCGAGGAGCACAAGCAGCAGCTGCAGGCGCCGCTTCTGGCCACCGGACAGGTCCGCGACGCGGGCCGAGAGGTGGTCGCGGGAGAAGCCGAGGCGCTCGAGGAGCTGGGCCGGAGTCAGGTCCCGGCCGTCGACCGTGAACGTCGTACGTGTCCGAGCCAGCACCTCCCGTACCCGGTCGTCGGCGATCTCTTCGAGGTCGTTGAAGCGCTGGTCGAGCATCCCGATCTTCACGGTCTTGCCGCGCTTCACGCGGCCCGTGGTCGGCAGCACTGTGCCGCTCACGAGGCCGAGCAGCGTCGACTTGCCGGCCCCGTTGGCACCCAGCACGGCCAGCCGATCCCCAGGACCGATGCGCCAGGTGACGTCCGTCAGGACGACGTTCTCGCCGTACGACACGGACACGTTCTCGATGTCGACCACGTCCTTGCCCAAGCGTGCGGTGGCCAGCTTCGCCAGCTCCACCCGGTCACGTGGTGGCGGGACGTCATCGATGAGCACGTTCGCGGCGTCGATGCGGAACTTGGGCTTGCTCGTACGGGCCGGTGCGCCGCGCCGCAGCCAGGCCAGCTCCTTGCGCATGAGGTTCTGCCGCTTGGCCTCGATGGTGGATGCCTGGCGGTCGCGCTCGACCCGCTGCAGCACGTACGCGGCGTAGCCGCCGTCGAACGGTTCCACGACCCGGTCGTGTACCTCCCACGTCGCCGTACAGACCTCGTCGAGGAACCAGCGATCGTGGGTGACGACCAGCAGACCGCCCTGGGTCTTCGTCCAGCGCTGGCGCAGATGGTCTGCGAGCCACTGCACGCCCTCGACGTCGAGGTGGTTGGTGGGTTCGTCGAGGATGACGAGGTCCCAGTCCTCGACGAGCAGCGCCGCGAGGGCGACCCGTCGCCGCTGGCCGCCGGACAGGGTCCCGATGAGCGTGTCCCAGCCGACGTCAGCCACGAGCCCGGAGATGATCTCGCGGATCCTTGGCTCGCCGGCCCAGACGTGCTCGGGACGGTCGCCGACGATCGCGTGGCCCACCGTGCTCGCGTCGTCGAGCGTGTCGCCCTGCTCGAGGGCGCCCATCCGCAGCCCGTTACGGCGCGTGACCTTCCCGTCGTTGGGGATGACGCGCCCGTCGAGAATGCCGAGCAGGCTGGACTTGCCGTCACCGTTGCGGCCGACGATGCCGATCCGGTCTCCCTCGGAGACCCCGATCGTCACTGCGTCGAAGACGACTTTGGTCGGGTACTCCAGGCGTACCGACTCGGTCCCCAGCAGATGTGCCACCCGGACAGCCTAGGGACTCCGGCAGTGGGGCCCGACCATCGATGCTCGGCCTATGCCTCGCCTCGAAACCGTCGCGTCCAACTGGTCCTCGGAAACTCGGCTTACGAGGCGAACGTGGACGAGAGGGGACGGTCATGTTCTCGCCGCCCAGCCACCGCACCACACCGAAGTCGAGGTTCGTCACCGTTCACGAAGCTCGGCAGCTGTGGACGACCGTCTGCGCTGTGGATAGCTCCCACAGTCCGGCTCAGCGGCGAAGTTCGATGCCGATCTGCTCGGCATCCAGCTGGGTCAGGGCGGCGTCGAGCATGGCCGACGGGTACGAGCCGCTCGTGCGCAGGGCCAGCAGCTCGTCCCGCTCGGTGGAGATGAGGTCAAGCCGCAGGCTGCGGAACTGCTGCATCTGCACGCGTTGCACGGCGCCCCCGTACGGGTCGTCCTCGGGCTGCGTACGCTGCGTCAGCCGGTCTCGTACGGTCTCCGCGATCTTTTCCGGGTACGCGTCGAGCCTCGCGAGCGCCGCGAGCTTGAGCTCGTTCTGCAGGGCGATCCACGTCGCCTCGTCGCCGGCGCTGTCGCGGCCGGTGAGACCGAGCCGGCCAGAGAGCCACGACAGCGACGAGCCCTGCGTCAACAAGGTGCCCACGGCCACCAGCGTCGCCACGAGCACGATGAGCGAACGCTCCGGAGTGTTCTCGGGCAGGGTCTGCGCGGCGGCGACCGTGATCGCTCCGCGCATGCCCGCCCACACGAGGATCACACCGTCCCGCCAGCTGAACTGCTCCGCCGCGAGATAGTCGAGGTCGGCGATCCTCGCGTCGACGGCCTGGCGCCAGCGCGTGAGCTGCGTCTGCGTCTGCTCCTCGGTCTTCGCCGGCGACCGACGCTTGACGAGCCGGCGCGCGTTGCGCTCAGGGCGACCCACCTCCGGGACGACGCCCTGATCCAGCTTGTCCGACATCTCGGCCAGCTTCTCCCTGACCTCCGGCTGGCGGCCGTTCCTCCGTGCCAGGGCCCACACCGACCAGGCCACGAACGCCGCCCGGATCGCCACGACGACACTGGCCGCCACCACGCCGATGCCCAGGGCAGAGGCGATGCTCCCGCCGTTGCGCGTGAGGTCTCGAGCGAGCGCCGGGAGCTCCAGTCCGATGAGCAGGAAGACGCTGCTCTCCAGGAGCAGCTCGATCGTGCGCCACACGGTGCGCTCCGTGATCCGATCCCCCGCGCCGAGCCTGTGGGGCGCACCGTAGCCCGTGATGACGCCCGCGGTGACCGCCGCCACGAGCCCAGAGGCGCCGAGCTGTTCGGCGGGGATGTACGCGACGAACGGGACCACCAACGACAGCGCGACGCCGGCATTGGTGTCTGTGATCTTCGACCGGACAAGGAGGTTCAGCTTGCCCACTGCGTACCCGATCACTACCGCTCCCACGACCGCCCAGACGAACTGGCCGGCCACCTGCCAGACGGAGATACCCACTCCCACGGCCGCCACCGCGGATCTCAGCAGCACGAGGGCCGAGGCGTCGTTGAGCATGCTCTCGCCGTCGAGGACGGTGACCAGACGCGAGGAGACGCCGGCCTTGCGGACGATGCTGGTCGCCACCGCATCGGTGGGGCTGATCACGGCACCCAGGGCAACCCCAACGCCGAACGGCAGGCCGGGGATCAGTGCCTTAGCCACGACGCCGACGACGACCGCTGACACGACGACGAGGACGACCGAGAACAGCGAGATGATCCGGAAGTCCCTGCGTACCTCCATCACGGGGGTGCTCACCGCGGCCGAGTAGAGCAGCGGCGGAAGGATGCCTGACAGGATCAACTCCGGCGGTACGGTCACCGGCCCGACGAACGGCGTCATGCTGGCCGCGAACCCCAGGACCACCAGGAGCAACGGGGCGGCGACGCCCACGCGAGGCGCGAGCGCCGTCGCCGCGACGACGACCACCACCGCCACGATCGCCACGATTCCCAGGGTCATCGGCTCACCTCCTGCTGGACGAGCATCACATCACGATCCGTACGGCGAGCGTCAGAAGTGCGGTCGCTGTGCGCGTTTAGATGTCCAAATTTGTGGTTTTGGCTTGATGGATGCCCGAATGCGTTGTTTTGTAGTGCCAATGCCCGTGGCACCGCAGTCTGAGAAAGGGTTCCTAACGGCGACCGCGGCGAACGTCACCCAGGAGCAGGCGATCGCGATGGCGGCTCGCAACGGACGGATCTCGTTCTTCGGCGGATTGCCGAAGACGAACCCCACGATCACGTGCGACTCGAACCTCGTCCACTACTGTCAGCTGCACATCCACGGTGCGAACGGTTCCGCGCCGGAGCACAACAAGCGAGCACCGGACTACATCGCGTCCGGACTCGTACCGGTCAAGGACCTGATCACCGTCCACCTGCCCTTGGAGCGGGCCCTGGAGGCGTTCGACATCGTCGCCAAGGGCCAGGCCATCAAGGTCACCGTCGAACCCTGAGCACCAAGGAGAACCAATGAGCTCCCGAGACGTCACCATCGCATCGGCCGTCGGTCTGCACGCCCGTCCCGCCGCACTGTTCGTCCAGGCGGTCCAAGCGAGCGGCGTGGCGGTCACCCTCACCAAGGGCGACATGACCGTCGACGCCGACAGCATCCTCGCCGTCATGACCCTGGGCGCCGCCCACGGTGACACCGTGACCCTCACGGCGGACGACGAAGCGACCCTCGACTCTCTCGCGGAACTGCTGGCCACCGACCTCGACGCGTCATGATGCCCATCGCGTCGTAGAGCGAGAAGGAGCCAAGGGCCGCCAGGGCAACGACCTCCTCGCGGCCCTTCGGCGCGTCACCCCTGGGACGGGTCCCTCACCAGGTCTCGTCGTCGTGCAGGCCGTCAGTCCAGGCGGCGTGCCGCTCAGCGGAGAACCTGAGCACCGCCTTCGCGTCGGACGGCACCACGTCACCGAAGTTGTTGTACAGCCGGTCGAAGTGCAGCCCGACCAGCTGGCCCGCGACCCTCCTCACCACGGCGCCCGAGAGCGGCAGCCGGTTCGGGTAGCTGCGCAGGAAGCTGACGGTACGGCGGTCGGGGTTGGGCGAGACCGCGTCGCCGGCGAAGATGACTCCCGCTCCCCCGTTGCCCGTGCGCCACTCGGCCACGGTCTGGCCCCGGAAGTGACCCCCCACGCGGTACAGCGTGAGGTCGGCCCCCAGCTCGTACGTCTCGTCGAAGAACGTCACCCTGTCCTGTCGCCGGCACCACTGGGCGTCGTGAGAGTTGATGACGACGGGAGCATCCAGCGCCTCGGCCCACGCCGTCTGAGCGCCGTACATGTGCGGGTGGCTCGCCGCGACGGCGCGTACGGCTCCGAGGTCGAGGATGTGGCCGATGGCAGCAGCATCCACGTAGCCCAGCGGGTCGAAGACCACGACGCCGTCACCGGTGTCGACGACCATTGTCTGCTGGCCGATGCCCACCGTGGGGTCCGCGGTGATCCCGTACAGGCCAGGCTCGACCTCGAACCATGACGTCGTCGTCCCCCGCGCTGCCAGCTCGGCGAGCGTCGTCCATGCCTGACCCGATGCGGGGACCCATTGGCGCTCGTCGGAGCAGATGTCACAGCTATCGGGCGGAGCGTCGGCGTCGGCGGTCTCGACAGCACACGTGGCACAGATCCAGATCATCCGCCGAGACTACCCGCGGACGTCAGTCGTCCAGCAGGCCTGCCGGATCGGGATCGCGGTCGACGACGACCGTGATGGCGGCGACCTCGGCGGGGGTCGGCATCTGGCTTCCGGGCCGGCTCACGGCGGCGGCGCCGAAGGCCACGGCTGTACGGAGTGCGGCCTCGCCGTCGAGTCCCGACGCCACTGCGTGGAGATAGCCGGCCAGGACCGCGTCGCCCGCCCCGACCGTGGACAGCGGGTTCTGGACCCGCGCCTGAGCTTGTACCACCCTGTCGGAGTCCACGAGCAGCGCGCCGTCGCGGCCGAGGCTGACCAGAACGCATCCGATGCCCGTCGCTACCAGATCCCGCGCGGCATCGATGACCGCACCCACCGTGGGCAGGTCGTGGCCGACTGCCTCGGCGAGCTCGACGCGGTTGGGCTTGATGAGGTCGGGCCGAGCGGCGAGCGCACGGGTCATGGGCTCCCCCGACGAGTCGACGGCCACCTTCACGCCATTGGCGTGGCAGCGCTCGACGAGGTCGGCGTAGAAGTCGTCGTCGATGCCGGGGGGCAGCGACCCGCAGCACACCACCCAACCGGCCCCGATGCTCGCGGTCGCGGTCGCCGTCCGCAGTGTCTCCACCTCGGCGGCGCTGAAGCAGGGACCCTGCTCGTTGACTTTGGTCGTAGCTCCATCGGGCTCGACGATCGCCACGTTGGCCCGGATCGCGCCCGCGATCGGTACGGGCACGACGTCGATCTCCTCCGCACGGAGGAGGTCGAGCATCACCCCTCCGTACACGCCCCCGATCGGCAGTACAGCTCGCGTCGCGGTGCCGTTCTGCGCCAGTGCCCGGCTCACGTTGAGGCCTTTGCCGCCCGGATCCTCACGCGACTCGGTTGCGCGCATCACCGTGCCTCGCTGAAGCGCCGGGACCGCGATCGTGCGGTCGAGGCTGGGATTCGGCGTCAGGGTGACGATCATGCGCGGATCACCTCAGGGCCCGCCGCCGCGAGCTCGTCGGCGAGGTCCTGTTCCAGACCGGAATCGGTGACGACGACGTCGACGACATCGAGGCTGGCGAACCGGCACAGCTGGCTCAGTCCGACCTTGCTGTGGTCGACGAGGCAGACGACCCGCGCCGCGGCCGCGACCATCGCCGCCTTGACCTCGGCCTCGGACTGGTCGGGCGTCGTGAGGCCGTTGTCCGGAGTGATCCCGTTGGCACCCATGAACGCCACGTCCACGCGAAGGTTCGCGAGCTCCTTGCGGGTCCATGCGCCCACCGCGGCACCCGTGACGTCACGGATGCGGCCGCCGAGCAAGAGGAGTTCGATGCGCGGCAGCTCCGCGAGGTACGAGGCGGCCTGGATGGAGTTCGTGACGACCGTCAGTGCGAGGTCGGAGGGTAGCGCTCGGACGAGCTCCATGGTGGTCGTACCCGCGTCGACGAGGATCGCTCCCCCGTCGGGCAGCAGGTCGCGGGCTGCGCGCCCGATGCGGGACTTCTCCGCCGTTCGCTGCTCGCGGCGAGCCGTGACCGACGGTTCGTACCCGAGTCGCTCGATGTGGACAGCTCCGCCGTGCACCCTGCGGAGCAGACCACGGCGCTCGAGAACCGCGAGATCGCGGCGGATTGTCTCCGAGGTCACGTCCAGCTCTTCGGCGAGCGTGGACACCTCGACCCGGGACCGGTTGCGCGCCTGATCGAGGATGCGCAGGTGACGCTCGTGCGGGAGCAGACGCTCCTCATCGGCAGCTGTGACGACCATGACCTAAAGATACGCATGAATCAACACGAACGCAGCAAAAACCACATGGGCGTTTCAGTGGCTGGACTAGATCGCGTCGACTTCCGGGATCTCGTGGGTACGAGCCAGCTTCGAATACCACAGGGCTGAGTCGCGAGGTGTGCGCTGCTGGGTCTCGAAGTCGACGTGCGTGATGCCGAACCGCTTGCNNCCGCCCTCGATCGCCCGGTGCACCGCGGTGAGGTGGCGCTGGAGATAGTCCACACGACGTGCGTCGTGGCAGCGACCGTCGACGACCGGGTCGTCGTACGCGCAGCCGTTCTCGGTGACGACGATCGGCATCGCCGGGAACTCACGACCCAGGTCGAGCAACAGCTCCTCCAGCCCGGACGGGTCGACGAGCCACCCCATCTCCGTACGGTCACCCTCGGTGAACACGTCCTGCACGTCCTCGTTGCCCGGTGACACGGACGGCATCGGCGTGGGCGTGGGCGGCGGCGGGGTGCCCTGGTGGACGGTCCTCGGCGTGTACCAGTTGAGGCCGAAGACGTCGATCGGCTGGTGGATCTGCTCGAGGTCGCCGTCCTGGACGAACGACCAGTCGGTGAGCTTCGCGGTGACCTCGAGCGCCAGCGCGGGGTACTCGCCCTTCAGCTGCGGTCCGGTGAACACGCCGTTCGCCAGCGCCCGGTCCTTGTCGGCGGCGTGGATGTCGGCCGGGTCGTCGCTCGCCGGCCGTACGGTCGCGAGGTTGTTGGTGATCGACACCTTCGCCTCGGGTGAGACCACGGAGCGCAGCGCCTGGACAGCGAGGCCGTGGCCGAGATTGAGATGGTGGACGGCACGCAGCGCCGCGACCGGGTCGGCCCGTCCCGGTGCGTGTACCCCGACGCCGTACCCCAGGTACGCCGCGCACCAGGGCTCGTTCAGCGTCGTCCAGGTGTCGACGCGGTCGCCCAGCGCCTCGCCCACGACCTTCGCGTACGCGGCGAACGCCTCGGCGGTGGATCTCTCGGGCCAGCCACCGAGGTCCTCGAGCGCCTGCGGAAGGTCCCAGTGGTAAAGGGTGACGATCGGCTTGATGCCCCGCTCGAGAAGCCCGTCGACGAAGCGCGAGTAGTAGTCGAGGCCGGCCTGGTTCACAGCCCCCGTACCGGCCGGGATGATCCGCGGCCAGGCGATCGAGAAGCGGTACGCGTCGATCCCGAACGAGGCCATGAGGTTGAGGTCGGACTCCCAGCGGTGGTACGAGTCGCAGGCGACGTCGCCGGTCTCCCCGCCGAGCGTGCGGCCGGGTGTGTGGCTGAACGTGTCCCAGATGGATGGCCCGCGGCCGTCCTCCGTGACTGCGCCTTCGATCTGGTACGCCGCTGTGGCCGTCCCGAAGATGAAATCGTCGCCGAATCGCCGACCTGGCTCGCGATAGTCCGTCACGAAAGACTCCCTTTGTGGCCTGTCAGCCCAGACTACCGATCCTCGCTCAGGCCGTACGGCCATCCGCACGGTTCACGACGACCGTCCCGAGAACGAGGTCGTCCAGCCCGCGCCGCTCGGCGCCGACGACGACCGCCGGGACGACGAGGCCGACCATGACCGCTCGGACGATCGCCCGCCACGGACCGATCGGCCCACCCTCGACCCGTACCACCGCGACCCGCGCGAGCAGCTGCCCGAAGGACGCGGAGGTGAGCCAGGTCAGGAGGGCCTTCTGCACGACGTACACGGCGAGAACGACGAAGCCGCGCCAGCCTCCGCCGTACAGCGCGCCAGTACCCACGAGAAGCGTGGCGACGGCCATGCTCGCCGCCCAGTCGATGATGAGCGCGGCGATCCTGGCACGCCAGGAGGCAAGTGAACCGCGGCCCGAGGAGGGAAGCCCCAGCGAGGATCCTGGGTAACCCGTCGCCGTCTCGTCTCCCATGTCGTGGAGCATATCCGGACCGCTCAGACGGTCTTCTGAGATGGCCTGCGAGACTCTTCGTGGGGCGTTACATTGCCGAAACAATCCCGACATGGGTCGGCAACGGCCCATCACTAGGTTCAGTCTCGGCGCACCGTGCGCCCTGAGTTCACTGGAGGTTCCATGTTCCAAGGCGCCGACGACACGTTGGCTTATGTCAAGGACAACGACATCGAGTCAATCGACATCCGGTTCTGCGACCTGCCGGGCGTCATGCAGCACTTCACGATCCCGGCCGCGGCCCTGACGCATGCCGTCTTCGAGGATGGGCTGGCGTTCGACGGTTCGTCGATCCGTGGCTTCCAGAAGATCCACGAGTCCGACATGGCGCTGATGCCTGATGCGACGTCGGCGTACGTGGACCCGTTCCGGAAGGCCAAGACGCTCGTCCTCAACTTCTTCGTCCACGACCCGATCACGAAGGAGGCCTACAGCCGCGACCCGCGCAACATCGCCCGCAAGGCTGAGGCGTACCTCGCCTCCTCCGGCATCGGCGACACGGCGTTCTTCGCTCCTGAGGCCGAGTTCTACATCTTCGACTCGGTGCGCTACGAGACGAAGCAGAACGCGAGCTACTACTACATCGACTCCGAGGCCGGGGCCTGGAACACGGGCGCCGAGACCGATCCCGACGGCCGCCCGAACCGTGGCTACAAGGTGAAGTACAAGGGTGGCTACTTCCCGGTAGCCCCGGTCGACCACTTCACCGACCTCCGCGACGACATGGTGCGCAACCTCAGCGGCGCCGGTCTCGAGATCGAGCGGGCGCACCACGAGGTGGGCACCGCGGGCCAGGCGGAGATCAACTACAAGTTCAACACCATGCTCGCCGCGGCTGACGACGTGCAGAAGTTCAAGTACATCGTGAAGAACACGGCCTGGGCCGCCGGCAAGACCGTGACCTTCATGCCGAAGCCGATCTTCGGTGACAACGGCTCGGGCATGCATGTCCACCAGTCGCTGTGGAAGGAAGGCGTACCGCTGTTCGCCGACGAGGCCGGCTATGCGGGCCTGTCGGACACGGCGCGCTACTACATCGGTGGTCTGCTGCACCACGCGCCCAGCCTGCTGGCGTTCACGAACCCGACGACGAACTCGTACCACCGTCTCGTCCCGGGCTTCGAGGCTCCGGTCAACCTCGTGTACTCGGGCCGTAACCGCTCCGCGTGCATCCGCATCCCGGTCACCGGCTCGAACCCGAAGGCCAAGCGCCTCGAGTTCCGCTGCCCGGACCCGAGCGCGAACCCGTACCTCGCCTTCGCCGCCTGCCTCCTGGCCGGCCTCGACGGCATCGTCAACAAGATCGAGCCGATGGCCCCGGTCGACAAGGACCTGTACGAGCTGCCTCCCGAGGAGCACGCCCAGATCCCGACGGTTCCGGCGTCCCTCGACGCGGTGCTCGACGAGCTCGAGAAGGACCACGACTACCTGCTCGCAGGCGGCGTGTTCACCTCGGACCTCATCGAGACGTGGATCGAGATGAAGCGTGCGGACATCGACGCGATCCGCATGCGTCCGCACCCGCACGAGTTCGAGATGTACTACGACATGTAAGCAAAAGGCGTAGTCAGAGGGCAGTAACCACCCCCTGAGTCCGCACAGAGTCCGCACGGGCAGCGAGAGCAGCAGCGACCGCCGCCCGTGCGGACTCGTCTTTGTCCGGGAACATGTGGCCGTAGGTGTTCAGCGTCGTGACGGCCGACGCGTGCCGAAGCCGCGTCTGAACAACCTTCACGTCAAGCCCGGCCGCGATCAGCAGCGACGCGAAGTAGTGCCGCAGGTCGTGGAAGCGGAACCCGGCGGGAAGACCCTTCACGGTTCCCCGAGTCGCCCTCACGGCGCGTTCGATGGCCCAGGGCGAGGACGGGCGCGATGGCATTCGTGACCAGGGTCGAGCCGCCCCACCGCTCACCAGCGGCCGACAGCTGGAGGACGATGTCCCGCCGAGGCCGCAGGTCGAAAACCTGCCGCCCCGAGGACACAGCCAGCCAGGGACCGTGCGAGCTCGGAGCCCGTGGACAGGTTCGAATCGTGTCGTCCCGATGATCCCTGGGTGGTTCGCACTTCACTTCGGGTCGACTCGCAAGCATGCGGTCGTCCTACGGGCCACGAGGTATGGCTGGATGACCTCATGCGCCGGTTCGGTTCGGCCGGCAATGCGTTCGAGCAGCAGGCGAACGACCAACTCGCCCATAAGGGTGCCGGACTGGTTGACGCTCGTCATGGACACCAACGGGTGGGCGGCGATGTCGGTGTCGTCGTACCCGACCACGGAGACGTCGGCCACGCTGAGCCCGAGCTCGCTGAGCGCCTGCAGCACTCCAAGAGCCAAGTCGTCGTGCCCCGCGAAGATCGCGGTCGGCCGGTACGCACTGCTGAGTAGAGCCAGCGCTTTCTGCCTCGTGTCCTCCCCATATGGCTCGACATGGACGACGCGAGCCCGATTCAGGAGACCGAGCTCGGCCATGGCCAGCTCGTACCCCCGCTCGCGCAAGGCATGCGGCGCGGTCGTCATGTTGATCTCGGCCTCTGGCCTGATGGTGAGGTGGACGATGTCGCGGTGGCCCAGGTCGTTCAGGTGTCGGACGGCGAGCCGGGCGCCTTCGAGGTCGTCGTCGACGACCGTGTCGTAATAGCGGGAGTTGTCGTGCCGGCCGAGCATGACCAGTGGTGTGCGTTGCGCGAGGTCCTCCAGCCATTCCGGGGCGACGGCCGGCGAGATGGCGAGGATGCCGTCGACTTGACGGTCCGCCAGGGCCTCGATGGCCTGCGGCCCGCCGTCGTGGTCGGGACCCGCGGCAGCGATGATCAGCTGGTACCGGCTGCCGACCAGCGCGGAGGCTGCACCCGCGATGATCTGGGTGAAGAACGGATTCCGGATTGTCGGGATCTCGATCCCCAGCGTGTACGTTGCCCCGCGCATCGCGCGTGCCGACACCCGCGGGCGGTAGCCGAGCTGGGCGATGGCGACCTCGACCTTGGCTCGCATCTCGTCGCTCACCCCGTAGGCGTCCCTGATGACCTTCGAGACTGCTGCCCGCGAGACGCCGGCCAGATGGGCCACGTCCTCGATCGTGACCGTGCGATTCAGCGGGCTTGTCATCGGCCTCTCCCGGTGGGTGTTGGGTGCGTATAGCTGCCGGTCAGTGCTCGGACCGGGATATCTCCAGGCGGTTCGAGGCATCGCTGATGGCACGGGTGGCGTTCAGTGCTACGAGGCTGTCTTCGACCGCCGCGGCGACTGCAGGCGAGACCAGTCTGAAGGCGCCGTGGAGCGGTTGGTTGGGCACCCAGGCGATGCGACGATGCACGTCCCCGGCGGCCGGGTCGATACGCGTGAAGGCATCGATGACCGTGTGGTACGCCTCGGGGTCGTCGATTAT
>PMLO01000134.1:23590-27805 GCA_003158895.1 Propionibacteriaceae bacterium | reverse complement strand
CGATCTCACGCTCCTGCACGACATTAACGGTCTGGCGATCCCCGCGATCGAGCGCGATCGCCTCCACCTGCAGATCGTCGTGGCCAACGACGATGGCGGCGGCATCTTCGCCACCCTCGAGCACGCGGGCCACCCAGAGGCATTCGAGCGGGTGTTCGCGACGCCTGTCGGCGCCGATCTGGCCTCGCTCTGCGCCGGCTACGGAGTCCTCCATCAGAAGGTCCAGCTGGCCGACCTGCCCGGCGCGCTGGCTGACATCCCTCTCGGGGTCACCGTGGTGGAGGTCGCCACCAGCCGTACGAACCTCGCTCGGCTCCACGCCGGCCTCTGACTGTCAGGGAAGTCGCCACAGGACCCACCTGCCCCAGTGCCCCGCGCAGGTTCCCAACCGGTGTGGAGGGTTCCCAACCGGTGTGGAGGGTTCCCAAGTCGTGGGCGGGTTGGGAAGCTCTACTCGGCTTGGGAACCTCGCGTGGGAAGTCGCCTTGCCTAGCCACGGCACCTTGCTCGTGGGGGGCGTGCCGATCGTCGTACGAGCCGTGGAGCGGCTCAGGATCGGAGCGCCCCCAGTACAGGTCGCAGCTTCGCGTCGGTCTCGGCGAGTTCGGCATCCGGTACGGAGTCGGCCATGATGCCGCCGCCGGCGAAGGCGACCAGCTCGTGCTCTCCCGTACGCACACCGCATCTCAGCGCGATCCCGATCTCGCCGTCGCCGGCCGCGTCGATCCAGCCCACGCCGCCGGCGTACACGCCACGGTCCATGCCCTCGATCTCGGCGATGAGCGCCAGCGCATCCTCGCGGGGAGTGCCGCACACGGCCGCCGACGGGTGGAGTGCCGCGGCGAGGTCGAGGACGCTGCGACCCGTGACGGCGACCCGCACGTCGGTGGCCAGGTGGCGTACGTTCGGCAACGTCAGCAGCGACGGGCCCGTCACCTGCAGCTCCCCTAGTGGTTCCAGTCTCTCGGTGACTGACTGCACGGCGTACGCGTGCTCGGAGAGGTCCTTCGCCGATGCCACCAGCCAGGCGGCGAGGGCCTCGTCCTCGACCGGGTCGTCCGCGCGCGACACGGTCCCGGCGAGAACCCGCGACTCGGCGACACCGTCCCGCAGCCGTACGAGCAGCTCGGGCGTCGCGCCCACGAGCGGTCCCACGAGGTAGGTCCAGCAGTCGGGGTAGGCCTCGGCCAGCCGCAGCGCCAACCACCGCAGGTCGACTGGGTTCTCGGTCGTTGCCACGACGCTGCGTGCGAGGACGACTTTCGCCAGCGCGCCGGTACGGATCCGGGCGGACGCCTCGGCGACCCGGTCACGCCACTCTGCGCCGCTTACCGGGCCGTCGACGACAACGACCTCGCCGGGTCCGGCCGGACCAGCAACGTCGCGTACGATCCCGCCGTCGATCGTGGTCTCGAACGTGACCCCGTCGCGTTGTCCGAGGATGCGGGCCGGTACGACGATCCGGCCGCCCTCGCCGTCGAACGCGGTCGACACGAAACCCACGAGCCCGGAGCCCTCGACATGGACCTGGTCGTCGACCGCGGCAGTCGCCACGATCCGCCGCCAGATGTCCGCCGCCTCGTCGAGCCCGTCGCGCAGGGGGAGAATCAGCGCCGCACCCAGGCCGACGAGCCCATCGGCGCCGTGCGTCCAGGCGCCCGTGACATCACCCGAGAGCGAGTCGGACAAGGGGAGAGGGTTGTGCCGTTGAACCGTTCGTACCACCAGGGTCGGTGGCGGGTCAGCAGACATCACATCCACTCTATCCATCCTGCGAAGCCTGCCGCGCGCCGATCGAAGGCGCGGGAACGGGCACTCCGGGACGGACCTTGGCGAACCCCGCTTGTGCGGTCCGCGGTCCTCGTTTCGCGCCTAGTGTGAGCCACATGAGACGTCGTCCTGCCTACCTGACCAACGCACAGGCGGCCGCGGTCTATGACCGGATCGGACGCTGGCAGGACACCCAGGCCTTCTACGAGTCTCCCGCCGTGGAGGAGATGGTGCGCTCCGGCGACTTCGAGCAGGCCCGAAGCGTGGTGGAGGTCGGCTGCGGAACCGGAGCACTGGCGGAGCGGCTTCTGTCGCGCCATCTCCCTGAGGACGCCACGTACCTCGGGCTCGACGTCAGCTCACACATGGTGTCCCTTGCTGGCGACCGGGTACGGCCGTGGACGGATCGTGCCCGCATCGTCGGTGTCGATGGCCACTCACCATGGCCGATCGAGGACCACAGCTGTGATCGTGTGGTCGCCACGTACGTGCTCGACCTGCTCTCGCCGGAAGCCATCGCGACGTTCTTCGCGGAGTCAGCGCGAGTGCTGCGAACGGACGGCATGGTCGCGGTGACCAGTCTCTCTCCTGCAGATCGGGGAGCGGCGCATCTGCTGTCGGAGGCCTGGATGCGGCTGTTCTCTGTGGATCCCCGATTGACCGCGGGATGCCGACCTCTCGTCCTTGCCGACCATCTGCCAGCCGGGTGGCACACGATCCACCGTGACACTTTCAGGGCGTACGGCCTCCGGTCGAGCGTCCTCATCGCCTCCCATTCGTGATTCCCGGCGCGTAAGGTCCGCTTATGAAGCCCGCACTAGCCCAAGGTGCCACCCATTCACTTCTCAGGGTGGTTGACGAGACGATGACAGTCCCTTCCGGGCGGGGCGACTATCCCTTGTTCGCCGACATGCCGAATGTCCTTGCGACTGCTGCCCTTGTCACGTTCATCGAGGCTGCCTGCGCAGAGGCNNGAGGACATGATCTCCGTCGGCACGCACACCCGCGCCGTCGTCCAGAGGCATCACTTCGACCAGAAGGTCTCGGACAAGGCGCAGCGCCTGGGGCTCGGCTCCTGATCTCATCGGGACTGTATGGGCAAATCTTGGACATTCCGTAGATAGCGCTACAGGTCCCGATCGATCCTGCACATGCGACGACGGCCAGCCCACCTGCGTGGACCGGCCGTCGTGCGCTGCGTACGTGTCAGGCCTTGTCGCTTCCGTACTTCGGTGTGGCGGTCGTACCGTCGGTCACGGCCGGGACGGCGTCCACGTCGGTGTACTTGCGGGCCAGCGCCTCGAGGTCGATACCCGTCGTGTTCTTGAGCATCTCGAGGACCTGTACGACGTTCTGGCCGACCTGCTTCGGCAGCGCGTTCGCACCATCGGAGCTGATCACCGTGAGCTTGTCGATCTGGCCCATCGGCGCGGCGACCTCGCGTGCCATCGCCGGCAGCACCGAGACGAGCATCTCGAGCACGGCCGCCTGGTTGTAGTGGCTGTACGACTCGGCGCGGAGCTCCATGGCCTTCGCCTCGGCCTGGCCCTTGGCAAGGATCGCGGCACCGGCTGCCTCGCCTTCGGCCCGCAGCGCGTCGGCCTCGGCGATACGACGCGCCTTCTCGGCCTCACCGGCCTTGGCGCCTTCGATCGCCCCCGCCTCGGCGAGTGCCGTGCGGCGGGACTTGTCGCCGACACCGACGAGGCGTGCTTTCTCGGCCTCCGCCTCGGCTGCCGCGATCGCGGATGCCTTCGAGGCCTCCGCCTGCAGGATGACGGCCTGGCGCGCGGCAGCGGCCTCGGTCTCGATCCGGTACCGCTCGGCGTCGGCCGGCTTGCGCACCTGGGTATCGAGCTGACGGTCGGTGAGCGCAGCCTGACGTACAGCCACCTTCTCCTGCTCCGTGAGGATCGCCTGGTCCCGGTCCGCCTGTGCGAGGGGGCCCGCTGCCGCGGCCTGCGCGGAAGCGGCATCCGTCTCGGCCTTGATCTCGGCCTGCTTCAGCATCAGCGCCCGGTGGGCGATGGCGATCTGCTGCTCGGCGGCGATGCGGGCCTGTTCCGCGGACTGGCGTGCGCCGGCCTCGGCGATCGCGGCGACCTGGCCGACGCGAGCGGACTCGGGGCGTCCGAGGTCGGAGAGGTACGTGCCGTCGTCGGTGATGTCCTGGATCTGGAACGTGTCGAGGTTGAGGCCCTGGCCGGTCAGCGCCGCCTCGGACTCCTCGGCGACCCGCTGCGCGAACGCGGCGCGGTCACGGATGATCTGTTCCACCGACATCGAGCCGACGATCGAACGGAGCGCGCCCGCGAGCACCTCCTGCGTGAACGGCTCGATCGACTCCTGCTGGGTGAGGAACCGCTGGCCCGCCGCACGGATCTGGTCCTCGTTGCCGCCGACCTTGACGATCGCGACGCCGTCGAGGTTGAGCTTGACGCCCTG
>PMLO01000134.1:16037-23546 GCA_003158895.1 Propionibacteriaceae bacterium | reverse complement strand
GCCTCGTTGGGGCCGGCGACCTTGTAGCGCGTGATGATGACGATCGCCAGCAGCACGACGATGGCGACGAGGCCGAGGATGGGTAGGGCAAGACCGAACACGACTGCTCCTTAGTTCTGGAACGTACTGCGACTACCTGTAGGTGGGTTCGACGACGACGGCCGTCGCACTCAGGACATCGATCACGGTGACCTGGGTGCCCGTCGCGAGCGGGATGGCGGACTTGGCGTTCAGCTTCATCATCTGGCCCTGGCGGGTCACTCTGATCTCGCCGAAGCCCAGAGCGGGGATATCGGAGAGCACGACACCCGGGGCGTTGAGCAGCTCCTGCGTGGTCACGACGCCGCCGGTGTCGCTGCGACGCAGCCTGAGCATGCCGTACGCGGTGAGCGCCCCGAAGGCCAGCCCGAGGGCCAGCCCACCGACGACCGAGAGAACGGTGCTGCCCGTGAGCTGGTCCACGATGGCGCCGCCGAATCCCATGGCGCCGAGGAAGGCAGCGAGGGACGACCCCGTGAACCAGTCACCACCACCGAGGGCATCGAAGATGCCGTGCAGGTGCTCCCCGACGACGAGCGAGAACAGAAGAAGCACGATCCCGACGGCGCCGATGACGAGGAAAGCGGTCAATTCACTGCCTCCGATCAACACCACCCACTGTAGGGGCCGCACGTCTGTGAGACGGCGGTACGTCAACCACGGTTCCTGATGGGCCTCGGGCGCCCGACCCGGCGGAGCGCCTCAGCAGCTTCCGCCCTGGACGGAGAACGAAGCCTGGGTGGTGGCGCCTACGATTCGGTCGTGCCGATCTCTCGTCCGCTGCGCATCGCCATGGTGTCGATGCATACCTCTCCCCTTGATGCGCCGGGATCGGGTGACGCCGGAGGCATGAATGTCGTCGAGCGCCACACCGCCGAGGCGCTCGCCGAGCTGGGGCACACGGTCGACCTCATCACCCGGCGCAGCGACCCCGACCAGCCGGACATCGTGGACCTCGGCGGGGGAGTGCGGGTACGCCACCTCGACGCGGGCCCGGCGGAGCACCTCGCGAAGTCGGCGATCGATGCGTACATTCCTGACTTCGCGATGTCGATGGGCGAGCTCGACCCGTACGACGTCATCCACAGCCATCACTGGATGAGCGGCATGGCCGCGTTGCCGCTGGCGCGGCTGTGGGGGGTTCCCCACGTACAGAGCTATCACTCGGTCGCCGCACTGCCCGGCGACTACCTCAGCGAGGGCGAGCCGCCCGAGTCGCCGGCGCGCGTCACGGGGGAGTCGCTGCTGGCGATGGAGTCGGATCTCGTCGTCGCGATCTCCGCGGCCGAGGCCCGTACGGTCGTGACCCGCTGCGGCGCCGACCCCAACCGCGTGGTGATCGTGCCACCGGGCGTCGATGCCCAGCAGTTCCGGCCGCGCGCCCCGGACGAGGCCAAGTGGACCTGGCCGCATGAACGCGGCCCGGCCTGCTCCAAGGGCTACATGCTGTTCGCCGGCAGGCTGCAGCCCCTCAAGGGCCCCGACCTGGTCATCGCCGCACTGGCCCAAGTGCCCGTGGAACTGCGACCCCACCTCGTCGTCGCCGGCGAGGTGAGCAAGGACTTCGCGGGCTACGCCGATGAGCTCAGTGCGATGGTCGACCGGTTGGACCTCGGCCAGTACGTGACGTTCATGGGGTCGAAGAGCCGCGACTGCCTCGCGGAGATGATGCGCGGTGCGCTGCTAACCCTCGTACCCTCCCACTCCGAGACGTTCGGCCTCGTCGCGCTGGAGTCGGCGGCCTCGGGGACGCCGGTCATCGCGTCGTCGGCCGGCGGCCTGCGCGAGGCGGTCGTCCACGGCGAGACCGGTCAGCTCATGGACAGCCGCCTGCCGAACGACTGGGCCTCGGCGATGATCCGCCTGCTGGCCGACCCCGTGCTGCTGGCCCGCATGGGCACCGTGGCCCGGATCCACGCCCGCCAGTACGCGTGGCACAACACGGCCCAGTGCCTCACCGAGGTGTACGAGCGGCTGCTCGACGCGCGGGACGGGTCGTACGACCAAGGCACGCGGCCGCTGGACCTGCCACCGGATGTCGAGACCAGGCCCCGCAACGGCGACTTCCACGCCGACGGGCACGTGTAGCGTCTGGCGTCGTGACGGTCCGTACGTACCTGCTCTGCCACGCCCATCCCGACGACGAGACGTTGGCCACGGGGGCGCTTGCGCTGGCGTTGCGTGCGCGGGGTGACGCTGTCGTCGTGCTGACGGCGACACGCGGCGAGCAGGGTGAGGTGCGGCCCGGTCCGTACGCAGCCCTGGAGGGCACGCCGGAGCTGGCCGCCATCCGGGAGCACGAGCTGGCGACGGCGATCGCGGCGCTGGGTGTTGCTGGGCACGCCTATCTCGGCGCCCCCCCCGCACGGGCGCTCGGACTGCCGCCGCGTCGCTACACCGACTCGGGCATGCGCTGGGTGACGCCGACGCTGGCGGGGCCTGGGGACGATGCCGGACCGGACTCGTTGACAGCTGCCGATGCGGGGGAGGTCGCGGGCGACATCGCAGCATTCGCGCTGGCCGTCGCGGCGACCGACCTCGTCTCGTACGCCGACGACGGCGGGTACGGCCATCCTGACCACATCCGCCTGCATCACGCGACCCGCGCGGCGGCCAAGGAGCTGGGGCTGCCGTTCCACGTCATCGTGACCGACCCGGACGCGCAGTACGACGAGTGGCTGGACGCGTCGTCGGAGTCAGAGGCTCTTGACCGCGCGTACGACACGTACGACACGCAGTTCACGCGCTTGGGCGAGGCCGTCACCCACGTGGGTGGTCAGGCCGACCGCGTCGTACGTGCCGCGGGTCTGCGGCTCGCTTGACCTACCAGGACCCGCCGCCCTCGGAGTCCGGGGATCGCGGCGTGCGGTAGTCCTCGGGGTCGTCCTCGAGCTGGGCGTACGGCTGGTCCTCGCGCAGGCTGTCCTCGTCGAAGATCTCGTGATCAGCCTCATGGGTGTGGCCGTGCGCGGGCTCGTCGGTCGAAGGGTCAAGGGGCAGTGCTGGCATCGGCACCTCTCTGAATCACGTACTGGATCCGACTGTAGCGCGGGCATTCCGGCTCCGGACCGGCGGCCGATCTCGTCGCCAATCCCACGCTGCGGGGCGTCGGGACGACCGCAGACAGCCAGACTGGGTAGCATCGGACGGTCAGTACCGCGTCGCCGTAGAGGCGAGCAGAGGGAAGGAGGCGCTCATGGGGTTCATCGGCAATGTCGAGAAGAAGATCGAAGGCGCCGTCAACGCGGCATTCGCGCGTGCCTTCCGCGGTGACGTCCAGCCCGTCGAGATCACCGCGAGACTGCTGCGTGAGCTCGACAGCGAGGCCCAGCTGCTGAGTCGCGACAAGCGACTCGTACCCAACGACTTCCTGGTCGGCCTGTCCGTACAGGACTACGCCCGGCTGTTCCCGTACTCGCGCACCCTCAACGACGAGATCGTCGCCGAGCTGAGGGAGTACGCGATCCAGCGGAGCTACGTCTTCAACGGACCGATCGCGATCCACTACGAGGAGCGCAAGGACCTTCCCACCGGACGGTTCGTCGTGACCTCGGATGCGGTGGCGCTCGTCACGTCCGGCGAGGAGGCGTCCACGACCCAGGTGCGCCGGGCCGCCCTCGTCGTCGAGGTGAACGGTGTCCGTCACCCGCTCAACCCGCCCGGCCTCGTCATCGGCCGCGGCACGGAGGCCGACCTGCGGATCAACGACCCGGGCATCTCGCGCAGGCACGCGCAGTTCATCGTGACCGGTACGGGCGAGGCCCAGACGATCCGGATCGTCGACCTCGGGTCGACGAACGGCATCACGGTTGACGGACGCAAGGTCCGCGAGGCGGACGTCACCGACGGCACCCGTATCGACATCGGCTCGACCCGGCTGCTCGTCCACGCGCCCGCGGCCAGCTGAGGCGCTGACCACATGGCGGATCTCATCGTCACGCTGCTCAAAGTGGCGTTCGTCGCCGTTCTCTGGCTGTTCGTACTGCTCGTGGCCAACGTCATCCGTACAGACCTCTTCCGTACAGCCCCGGTCGTCGGCCCGCGCGAGAGGGGCAAGGCCTCCGCGGCGGTTCGGTCGCCTGAGCCGCGGAAGCGCGGGAAGAACGAGGTGAAGGTCCTCGCGATCGACACCGGCCCCCAGACAGGCACCCGGCTGGCGCTCGTCGACGAGTTCCGGATCGGACGCTCCGCCGAGTGCGCGCTGATCCTCGACGACGACTACGTGTCCGGCGACCACGCGTCTCTCGCGCGCCGTCCGAACGGCGACTGGGTCCTCACCGACCTCGGCTCCACCAACGGAACCTTCGTCAACGAGGTGAGAGTCGTGACTCCGACTGTGGTCACGGCATCCGACAGCCTTAGGATCGGGCGAACCCAGATGAGGCTGGAGACCTGATGCCGCTCACCTTGCGCACGGTCGCACACTCCGAGATCGGCCTGGTGAGGAAGAACAACCAGGACTCGGGCTATGCGTCCCCGACGATGGTGGTCGTTGCCGACGGCATGGGCGGCGCGGCCGCCGGAGATCTCGCCTCCACTGTCGCCGTCACCGAGCTCCAGAAGGCCGATGGGCTCCACAAGGGCACCGAGATGCTCGAGGTACTGGGCGGCGCGCTGCAGAAGGCCAACGATCGCCTCGCCGAGCTCGTCGCCGACGATGTGTCCCTGGACGGGATGGGTACGACGGTGTGCGGGGCTCTCTTCGACGGCGAGCAGCTCGGTGTCGCCCACATCGGAGACTCGCGCGGCTACCTGCGCCGGGGCGGCGAGCTCACCCGTCTCACCCACGACCATTCCTGGGTCCAGTCGCTCATCGACGAGGGACGGATCACGGAGGACGAGTCCCACGTGCACCCGCATCGCTCGCTGCTGCTGCGCGTGCTCAACGGACAGCCCATCTCCGAGCCGGATCTCGAACTGGTGACCCTGAAGGCCGGCGACCGGATCATGTTCTGCTCCGACGGGTTGTGCGGGCTGGTGACAGACGATGTCATCGACGACGCGCTCGCGGGCGACGACCTGGACCTGGTGCTCACCGACCTCGTCGAGGCGGCCCACGCCGGCGGTGGTCTGGACAACATCACGATCATCGTCTCGGACGTCGTCGAGGGCGGCGCTGACGACGAAGCATTCATCGGGGAGACGGGGCTCACGCCTCCGCGCCACGCCGCGCGCGGCCTCGTGCTGGGCGCTGCGGTCACCCGCGAGATTCCGGCGATCCGGTCCAAGCCGATCGATCTCGGCGACGGCGCCGCCGAGGAGACCACCGACGCCTCGGGCAACATCGTCCCCGCAGCTCCGGCACCCGCTCTGACCGGAACCGGAGGCGGTGGCCGGTACGAGCCGGAGTCCGGTCAGCGGCGACGACGTCTCGGCTTGTGGGGAGCGATCATCGCCGTTGTGCTGGTGGTCGGGCTCGCTGCCTATGGCACGTACGCGTACGCGATGACGCAGTTCCTCGTCGCGCCCACGGGACAGCAGGTCGGCATCTACCAGGGNNGCGTACCAGGAGAAGGTACGGGCCGGCATCACGATCCGCCAAGGCGGCCTCGACGCCGCCAAGGCAGCGGCTGAAGAGCTGCGAACGCGGGCGTCGCAGTGCGTCGCCCAGCGCCTCGCACGCGCACAGGCGACGCAGACACCGACCGCCTCGCCGAGCCCCAGCACGACGGCCGCCTCCGCGTCACAGACGCTGTCCGCCTCGCCCGGTACGTCGGCCTCGACGAGCGCCCAGCCTTCCACCGGGACACTCCCCGTACAGAGCCCCACGACCGTTCCGACCCCGAGCGCGCCCGACGAGTGCTGACGTGTCCGCCACGGCAATGAGCACGGGCGAGGTCGTCGTCCACCGCAGCAGGCCGGCGATCGGACTGCTGCTCCTCCTGCTCGCGCAGGTGGTCGGAGCGTCGGGCTATCTGCTGACGCACCTCGACATCGACGGGACACTGCCGCGCGCGTGGCCGTACATTCTCGCTGTCTGGTTCGGCGTCGGTATCGCGACTCATGTCGTCGTGCGGTGGAAGCTCCCGTACTCCGACCCGGTCCTACTCCCGGCGACGTTCCTGCTGCTCGGACTCGGTCTGGCGATGATCCACCGGATCGACCTCATCCCGGAGCCGGCACGGTCGGATGCTCAGACGCAGTCGTTGTGGGCGGTGCTCGGCATCGTGGCGGCGATCGCGGTGATCTTCCTGGTGAAGGACTACCGGATCCTGGGGCGGTTCACGTACATCCTGTTCCTTTCCGGCCTCGTCCTGCTGCTCCTTCCGCTGAGCCCGTTGGGCATCGAGCTGAACGGCTCCCGGATCTGGATCCGAGTGTTCGGCTACAGCTTCCAGCCGGCCGAGGTGGCCAAACTCGTGCTCAGCCTGGCGTTCGCCGGCTACCTCGCCGACACGAAGGACGTGCTCGCGATGGCCGGCCCGAAGGTGCTGGGATTCACGTTGCCACGCGCCAGGGACCTGGGCCCGATCGCGGTGATGTGGGTGGCGAGCATGCTCGTCCTCATCTACCAGAAGGACCTCGGCACCTCGATGCTGTTCTTCGGACTGTTCGTCGCCATGGTGTTCGTCGCGACCGGTCGGTTGAGCTGGGTCGTCATCGGCGGGCTGCTGTTCGCGGCCGGCGGCTGGTTCGCGTACCAGCGCTTCGCCTATGTCGGCGTCCGCGTCAGCTCGTGGCTGAACCCGTTCAGCAACTACGACCAGAACTACCAGGTGATCCAGGGACAGTTCGGCTTCGCGTACGGCGGCCTGCTGGGCCGAGGCTGGGGCCTCGGGCGTCCGGGCCTGACGCCCCTCGCGAAGAGCGACTTCATCACGGCCGCCATCGGCGAGGAGCTCGGCGTGGTGGGGCTCATGGCCGTCATCCTCGTGTACGGCATCATCGTCGCTCGAGGCCTCCGGACAGCCCTGAGCTGTACGGAGCCGTTCGGCAAGCTGCTCGCGGCCGGGCTGTCGCTGGTGTTCGCCCTGCAGGTCTTCGCGATCATCGGCGGGGTGACCCGGCTGCTCCCGCTCACGGGCCTGACAACGCCCTTCATGTCACAGGGCGGCTCGTCGATGGTCGCCAACTGGTTGGTGATAGCCATCATGCTGGTCGTGAGCAACGACGCGCGACGGCCGGCCGTGGTGCACCAGGACGAGGGGGATGTGGCCTCCCTGTCCGCCGACGCGACGCAGGTGATCAACCTGAGGCCTTCCCAGGTGCCCCGCCCCGAGCCTCGTACAGCCTCGAGCCCCAACCTTCCCGACGAGCACCAGCCCCCGGCCCACGCCTTCCTCGACGACTCCGACATGGAGGCGACGGCGGCCTTCATCCCGGCCGAGGAGTCGTCCAGCTCGACCATGACCCACCCGGTCACGGACCCCGACGAACCGACCCAGCTGTTCCGGTTCGACCAGGAGGAACAGTGAACGCATCCATCCGCCGTACAGCCATCGTGGCGTCCGTCCTGTTCCTCGCGCTGCT
>PMLO01000134.1:10375-15987 GCA_003158895.1 Propionibacteriaceae bacterium | reverse complement strand
AAGGACCGCTTCCAGTACCAGCGCTCGTACCCACAAGGCAGCCTGTACGCGACGGTGACCGGCTGGTACGCGTACGACTTCGGGCGCTCGGGGCTCGAGTCGAAGTACTCGACCGAGCTGGCCGGTACGGCATCGAGCCAGACGCTCGACCGGCTCGTCGACATGTTCACCGGCGCGACGCCCGTCGGTGCGACGATCCAGACCACGATCAATCCGAAGCTGCAGCAGGTGGCCGCGCAGCAGCTCGCGGGCAAGAAGGGCGCCGTCGTGGCGCTCGACCCCAAGACCGGCGCGATCCTCGCGATGGTGTCCACGCCCACGTACGACCCGAACACGCTCGCGACGCACGACCTGACGGCGGCGAGGGCCGCCTGGACGGCGCTCAACGCCGATCCGACGAAGCCCTTGTCGGACCGGGGGACCCGCGAGATCTACCCGCCGGGCTCGACGTTCAAGCTCGTCACGGCTGCTACCGCGCTCGAGAACGGGATGGCCGCGGACACGCTGATCAACACCCCTAGCCAGCTCACGCTTCCGAACTCCACGAGCGTCCTGGGCAATGAGGGGTCCGCGTGCGGCAACACCCAGCAGACGATGGACCGGGCGCTGCAGCTCTCGTGCAACACCGCGTTCGCGAACCTCGGGGCCCAGCTGGGAGCGGCCAAGATCCAGGCGCAGGCGGAGAAGTTCGGCTTCAACACGACGCCGATGACCGACGTCAACGCCGCGAAGAGCCAGTTCCCGACCAAGCTCGACGCCGCCCAGACCATGCTGAGCTCGATCGGGCAGTACGACGTCGCGGCGAGCCCCCTGCAGATGGCGATGGTCGTCTCGGCGATCTGCAACGACGGCGTCCTGAAGACCCCGTACCTCGTCAGCGAGATCCGCAGCGCCGACCTGAAGGTCCTGTACCGGCATGGCCCCGACGACAAGCAGGCCCTCTCGTCCGGGTCCGCCCAGGCGCTGCAGCAGATGATGGTCAACGTCGTCCAGAAGGGGACCGGTACGGCGGCGCAGGTGTCCGGTGTCGTCGTGGGCGGCAAGACCGGTACGGCGCAGACGGACCTCACGAAGAACCCGTACGCGTGGTTCGTGTCGTTCGCCAAGAACCCCGACATCGCGATCGCGGTGTTCATCGAGGATGCGAACGTCGCCCGTACGGACATCGCGGGTGGGGCGCTTGCCGGACCCATCGCCAAGGCATTGATCCAGGCGTCACGATGAAGATCTCACCCTCCGCTAACCCAATCTTGAGAGGCCCTGGCGTACACGCTCAGCCCTCTCTCATGTTGAATGGTCACAATGTGCCGGGACTGATCAGTCGAGCACGGGTCGTGGGAGGGTCATGGTGACAGCCGAGCAGGGGACGCTGCTGGGCGGCCGCTACCAGTTGGGGCCCGTTCTGGGCCGTGGTGGGATGGCGGAAGTGCGGCGAGCGATCGACACGCGGCTCAGCCGTCCGGTGGCGATCAAGATGCTGCGCATCGATCTCGCGGGCGACTCGACCTTCCAGGCGCGGTTCCGGCGGGAGGCGCAGGCCGCCGCGGGACTGAACCATCCCAACATCGTGAGTGTGTACGACACGGGCGAGCAGCTCGACCACGCGTCGGACGTCCACGTCCCGTACATCGTCATGGAGCTCGTCGTCGGCCACACGCTGCGCGACCTGCTCCGCGAGGGCCGCAAGATCCTTCCCGAGCGTGCGCTCGAGATGGAGATCGGCGTGCTCGACGCCCTCCAGTACAGCCATCAGGCCGGCATCATCCACCGCGACATCAAGCCCGCGAACGTGATGCTGACCTCGACCGGCCAGGTCAAGGTCATGGACTTCGGCATCGCGCGCGCCGTCGCGGACACGTCCGCCTCGATGACGCAGACCGCCGCCGTCATCGGCACCGCCCAGTACCTGTCGCCCGAGCAGGCACGTGGCGAGACCGTCGACAACCGCTCCGATGTGTACGCGGCGGGGTGCCTGCTGTACGAGCTGCTCGTGGGCGAGCCGCCGTTCAAGGGCGACTCCCCCGTGAGCGTCGCGTACCAGCACGTACGCGAGCTGCCGGTACGGCCGTCGCTGCTCGACAGCGTCATCACGCCCGAGATGGACGCGATCACGCTCAAGGCGCTGGAGAAGGACCCCGAGAACCGGTACCAGTCGGCGAAGGAGATGCGCGACGACATCGCGCGGCTCCTTGCGGGGCTCTCGCCCACGGCGCAGCTGCCGACGGTGGCTGTACCGGAGGCTGCCATCGCCGCGACCGCGCTCGCGCCGGCCATCGCCCCGGTGATCAGCCCGATGACCGCCGCCACCTCACCCCAGCGGGCATTTCCCGTGTCGCCCGAGTCGCCGTACTGGGAGCCGAAACGGCGCCAGAGCCGTACGGGCCTCGTCATCGGCATCATCGCTGCTGTCCTCGCGGTGGCGGTCATCGCCGCCCTGCTCTGGTTCAACTCCAGGCCGCCCGCAATCGCGCAGGTCGCTGTACCTCAGGTCCGCAGCATGACCGAGAAGAACGCGACGGACACGCTCACCGCGGCCAACCTCCATGCGGTCGTGAAGACCGTCGAGGGACCCAACGACACCACGGTCGGCACCGTCACGGATCAGAACCCGGCACAGGGCGTCATGGTCAACAAGGACTCCGACGTGACGATCACAGTCAATGTCGGTCCGGCGATGCTCAAGATCCCGACCGGGTTGACCGGCCAGAAGAAGGACGTGGTCCAAGCGGCACTCACGGCAGCAGGGTTCACCAAGGTGACCTTGGTCGCGGCGACCTCCGAGCCACCCACGTCGGTCAAGGACAACGTCGTCTCCATCAACCCTGCGGAGGGCGCGGAGGTAGCGCAGAACACCCAGATCACCGTGACGTTCGCGACGGGGCAGTCAGCCTTCCCTGATCTGAGCGGCTTCGCACAAGCAGCGGCGGTCCAGGCCGCCAAGGCCGCGGGTTTCGCCAACGTCACAGTGAAGGAAAGGGCCCCAACGGCAGCGGAAAGCCAGAACGGTACGCCCGCAGCGGGCACCGTGATCGAAACCGATCCGAAGGCGGGTACGGTCGCGGACCGCACGACCCCGGTGACGATCTTCATCGCGACGGCCCCGTCGTCGCCTCCGACACCGAGTTCGACCCCGACCGCGGCCCCGTCGTCGTAGTTCCCGGCGTGGACCATGCGCCCAGTGACCTTCCTACCGGGCGACAATGAGCTCATGACGCGGATCCTGGTGGTCGACAACTACGACTCGTTCGTCTACAACCTCGTCCAGTACCTGGGCCAGCTCGGTGCCGAGGTCGAGGTCTGGCGCAACGACGACCCGCGCTTCTCCGGCGAGGACTGGGTGTCGGGCTTCGACGGGATCCTGCTGTCGCCCGGTCCCGGGACGCCGGAACGCGCCGGCGTGTGCATCGACGTCGTCCGCCGGTACGGGGGGAAGCTGCCGATCTTCGGCGTCTGCCTCGGTCTCCAGTCCATGGGTGTGGCGTACGGCGGTGTGGTCGATCGCGCTCCCGAGCTGCGGCACGGCAAGACCTCGGAGGTCTTCCACAACGGTACGGGCGTCTTCGCGGGCCTGCCGTCACCGTTGCGCGCCACCCGGTACCACTCGCTCGCGATCCTGCCCGAGTCGATGCCGGGCGACCTCGACGTGACGGCCTGGACCGCCGACGGCGTGATCATGGGCGTACGGCACAAGTGGCTCCCCGTCGAGTCTGTACAGTTCCACCCCGAGTCCGTCCTCACCGAGGGGGGCTACCAGATGCTCGCCACCTGGCTCGCGGAGTGCGGTGACACGGAGGCGGTCGAGCGCGGCAAGGGCCTCGCCCCGCTGATGGCGGTCAAGTAGCCGCGGGATGTTGCTGGCGCCGCCCTTTGCTGGTGGTCGTCGGTTCATCATGTTAAGTAGGCGATTCGGATGTTCACATGGCGGATTGGCCATGTGAACATACGGCTCGCCTACTTAACATGATGAACCGCGCTCACGTAGTGGGAGGGCTCCCGGAGAGCTACTTCGGTTGCGGCTTCGCGTAGCCGAGCTCGATGGCGCCGGTGTACGCGTCGAGGGTGACCTCGGAGATGCGCTTCTCGGAGTAGCCCAGCCCGTACCGGTCGGTGTACTGGCGGTAGGCCTGCAGATATGTGGAGCTGCTCAGCGCCTGCTCGATCCCCTTCTGGTTGCCGATCGCCACGATGACGTACGGGGGCGCGTACGGGATGCCGTGGAGCAGGACGCTGTTGCCGACGCACTTGATGCCGGTGCGGGATGTGACGCGCTGTCCCTGGATGCTCATGGCCTCCGCGCCGCCCTGCCACATCGAGTTGACGACGGCCTGGATGTCCTGCTGGTGCACGATCAGGAGCTCCTCGGCGACGCCGATCGGCTTCACGTTCGCCGGAGCGTCGGTCAGCGTCACGGACACCGCCGGCCCCTTCACGGCTGTGAGCCCGGCCGCCGCCGCGCCCGCCGAGGTGTCGATGACGGCGCCGCCCTGCTGGGTCGAGAGCTTGTCCACCTCGCTGCGCAGTTGGCCTGCCTGCTTGGCCAGGTCGACGTTGCGCGACGCCTGGGCGCGTACGAGCTGGATGAGGTCGGTGTTGCGGTTCGGCCGCAGATCCTGGCCGCGAGCGGCGACCGCGGCGGACGCCATCATGAACCCCGCGAGTGCCAGCACGACGACCGTGAAGAGCTTGCCCGCAGCCGTACGTCGGCCATCGCGGGCCTTGATGAGGGCACGGACCACAGCTCGTCGTACGGCTGCTGCGGGGTTGCGGGACATGGGTCTCCTCGCGACTGACGGTCCCTCGGTGCCGCCGATGCTGCTCCCGACGGCGGCATTGACTACCCTAGTGCGGACAGGAAGGTAGGTGCGGCGTGCCGGAGTCCAAGACGAGGAAGGCTGCCGACGAGAAGCGGAAGCTCAAGAGAGCTCAGAATCTCGTCGAAGAACGTCAGGTCAAGCAGCGTCGTACGATCATGCCTGGCCAGCGGGCGTGGGTTCCGCCGTTGTTCATCACGGTGGGTCTCCTGGGTGTCGCGTGGCTGGTTGTGTACTACATCACCAGTTCCGCCGGCTCGACCGTCGCGGTTCCGTTGATGTCCAGCCTGGGCCAGTGGAACATCCTCATCGCCATGGGCTTGATCGCAGCCGCGTTCAGCCTCGCCACCCTCTGGAAGTAGGACCTATGCCCATGCCCTGGGTCGCGCGCAGCCTCAACGACGAGGAACGCGCCCAGCTGGTAGCCGACCCGACTGCCGCAACGACGCTGGCAGCCGTCCCCGGCAAGCAGCACATCGAGCTCAAGACGACCTGGCACGGCCTGAAGTGGCTCCTCGCCGCCGGTGAGGACATCCCGAGTGGCGCGGAGGACGCGATCCTCGGCGGTACGGAGCTGCCGAGCGAACCCGGTCACCCCGTACGCCTCATCGACGCCAACGCGGTCTCCAAGATCGCCACGGCACTCGAGCCGGTGAGCGCCGACGACGTCCGTGACGCGTACGACATCGACCAGATGCTCGACGCCAGCGTCTACCCGCCGATCTGGGGCGACCCCGACGTCCTCGAGAAGAAGGTCGTCCCGGCCTTCGAGAAGCTGCGCAAGTTCTACCTCCAATCCGC
>PMLO01000134.1:0-10293 GCA_003158895.1 Propionibacteriaceae bacterium | reverse complement strand
GAGACGGACCGCTAGAACGCCAGCTCGTACTTCGACCAGATGTCGTCGCCGCGAAGAACGGCGTCGGAGCCGCCGTCGCAGTAGATCGTCTGGCCTGCCATGTGGGTGTTCTCCTCGCTGGCGAGCCAGATGAGCAGGTACGCGATCGACTCCGGCGGCTGGTGGTAGTGCAGCGGCATGGGGACCATCTGGTTGACCATCTCGACGCTGGCGGGGTCGGAGCGTAGGTCGGCGGTCATCGGCGTGAGAACGATGCCGGGGCCGACGGCATTGAGCGGGATGCCGGAGCCGGCCCAGTCCTCGCTCACCGAGACGCGACGTACCCACCGCGAGATGGCTCGTTTCGTCGAGGCGTAGATGAGGTTGCCGGTGACCTCGTCCGCAGCCAGTCCCTCCGCGATGGCCAGTGCCTTCGCCTCGTCGCCGCTCAGCGCGGCCTCGACCAGCTCGGCGGAGTTCGGATGAAGCGACGCCATCGACGACACGAGGACGGCTCGCGGAGCGGACGACTTCCGCAAGGCCGGCAGCATATTCGTCACGAAGCCGGTCATGCCGAAGAAGTTCACCGACACTGTCTTGGCGATGGGCAGCGCAATGCCCGCGCACGAGATCACCGCGTCGACCGTGCCGCCTGCATGTTCCGTTGCCTCGGCGGCTGCAGCCGCGCGACCGCCGGGCGTCGACAGGTCGGCTTCGATATCGGCGTCATGCAGATCGACCCCGAGCACGACGTTGCCCCGTTCACGGAGCAGTCTGGCGGTGGCGGCACCGATCCCCGAAGCCGAGCCGGTAACGACATAGGTACGAGTCATGACGGAACCTCACTTTTCATTGGGGGACAAGAGCCGTCGACGACGGCCGGAGCGTGGATTCCAGGTGCGGCTGCGCCAGCCTGATGGGCAGGAGTAGGCGTCGACGAAGGACCGGTCCGGGTCGGAGCGGCTCCCTTGCCGCATGCGCACGACGTGATGCCACGCCATGCCGTCACTCTACGAGCGAGGGCCGGGCGCCGCAGGGAGTTCGTACCTGCCCGTCACGTGGGCCCTTACTCCGAGCGGGGCGGTGAACGCGCGCACCGACGAGATCCTGGAGCCGAGTGACCTTCGCTCGATCCGTGACGTCACTCCTCGAGGACGACCTCGTCGACGGTCGCTGTCGTGAGGCGGAGCTCGACGGGGATCTCGTCGCCGATCCCGGGGATTCCCTTGGAACCGGGGACGAAGACCATCGAGGCCTGCATGTGCGGGGGTTCGACGAACCAGCGCTTCTTGCCGGCGATGGTGAACGGGCTGCGGGCCCAGCCGAGCGCCTCGACAGAGCCGTTGACGGCCGAGATGAGGCGCTGGCGGCCCGTGGCAGCCGACGTGGGCGCCTCCAGGGCGATGCCATGGGCGGTGCCGCCGCTGAGGACCACGATGTGACCATCAGCGGGCATCGCGTGCTGCCAGTAGCCGACCTTCTCGCCGCGTGCGACCTTGTGCACGTCGAGGACAGTGGCAGTGGTGCGGCGGGCGACGGATCCGCCGAGCCACAGCTCCGTACCTATCCTCAGTCGCGTCCCCGTGTACAGCGTCGCGCGCAACCTGTCGTAGTCGGCTCCCGTGAGATGGCTGAACCAGGCGGGCGCCTGCCGTACAGCCAAGCCGGTCTTCGCGAGCCGCTCGGCCTCCGCGGCGTTCCCGCCGGTGGCCGCGGGCATCGGCAGGTGGACTGTCCAGCCGACCACGTCGACGCCGTCGTCGGCGAGCACCCGGCGCACGTCGGTGAGCTCTCCCACCGCCATCCCGTGGCGCTTCATGGACGTGAGCAGCTCGAGCAGTACGGAGGGGCGCCTGCCGCTCGCGGACAGGTGCTCCAGGTCGGAGACCCGCGAGACCGTGTGGATCACCCGCTCGTCGGCCAGCAGCTCCTCGGCGCCCGGCTCGCCGGGCCGCCAGGGCTGCAGTACGACGATGCGGCCTCCGAACGAGTCCCGGACGGCTGCGACCTCGGCAGGCGTGCCCACGGCCAGGGTGTCGACGCCCAGGGCTGCCGCCTCGCCAGCCAGCCGCACGAGCCCGAACCCGTACCCGTTGCCCTTCGCGACCGGTACGAGCCCTGGCGTCGCCGCCAGTACACGTCGCTGGTGGGCGCGCCAGTCAGCAGCCGGTACGCGCAGGACGACGCTCATCTCAGGCCTCCAGGTCAGTCTTCGTGGCGGGCCGCGCGACGCCTTCCGGCGGCAGCGGCATCGTCGGGGCGCTGCGGCTGAACCGCCGGCGCACCATTCGTACACCCCGTGTCGGCAACCGCAGCAGGCCCTTGGCCACGCCGAGGTAGCGGGCGCGATCCAGATACGCCCGGAACGCCGCGTACAGCGCACGGTTGATCGGGAGGTCCCATTCGCCGAGGTACTGGACCGCCTCGCCGCCCGTGCCCACCTTGAACTGGATGAGCCCGATCTCAGGGTCGTCCGCGCCGAGGCCTTCGGTGATGCCGCGCAGGTCGTACACGGTCGCGCCGGCCGCGAGCGCGTCGGTGATCATGCGCCACTGGATCGCGTTCGACCCGCGTACATCGCGCTTCGCGTTGGAGGACGCGCCGTACGAGTACCAGGCGTGCGTCCCGACCCGTACCCACGTCGTCGCGGCAACGAGGTCGCCCTCGTGGCGCGCGAGGTACAGCCGGATCCGGTCGGGGTCCTCGGCGCGCAGCGCGTCCCACATGGTCTGGAAGTACGACAGCGGCCGGCCGGTGAAGCCGTCACGTGAGGCCGTCTCGAGGTACAGGGCGTGGAACGCCGCGAGGTCCTCGCGACCCCCCTGCGACACCTCGACGCCGACCTTCTCGGCCTTCTTGATGTTGCGGCGCCAGAGCTGGTTCATCCCGGAGAGCAGCTGGTCGGGCGTCTTGCCGGCGAGCGGCAGCTGGAAGTTGAACTCCGGCTGGCCGGCCGCGAAGCCCTCGTCGGCGTGCTGAGGGAGCCAGCCGAGGTGCCTGAGCTGGCCGCGCAGGCGGGTCGCCGCTGGGTCGATGGTGTCCGGCTCGACCTCCGACAGCCGCGTCACGCGGTCGTCGGCGATGGCGCGCTTGATCGTCTCCGTGCCCCAGCGGCGCCACACGATCGTGGGCCCGATGCGTACGGCGAACGCGCCGCGCCCCGACACGTACGTGACGAGTGGTTCCAGCAGCCCCGTCGCCTGCGGGGAGGACCAGTCGAGGACGGGGCCCTCGGGAAGGTACGCGAGCGAGCGGCCGATCTTCGGCAGGTCCCGGTAGAGGACGAGCCCGGCTCCGACGAGCGTGTCGCCGTCGTACCAGCCCAGGCTTTCGTGTCTCCACTCGCTCTTGACCGTGCCCCAGGAAGGGGTCTGGAGGAAGCTCGCGGTACCGCGCGCGGCGATGTAGCTCAGGTGCTCGCTGGCGCTGATCGGCTGGACCCGGATGCTCACGGGCCGAATCTACCGGCAACCGCGGGAGGCGGGTTTTACAGAGTGCATGAGAAGTCCCTCACGAACCCCACGTCCCCCATCCCCACAAGGGAAAACTCATGTCTCGAGGGGGTGAGGTGACATGGTGTCGAACGGCAGTCTTCTGGCGGCGTTGAGGGAAGCTCTTCCCGGCCCGGCGGCCCGTACCACACTCATCCTCGGCCTCCTCGCCGCACTGTTAGCCGTCACGGTTCCGCTGGTCACAGCGATCGACCCGCACGTCGCAACGCAGATCTCGGTACAGCGGTAGCCCAGGCGCCCCAACGCCTTACTGCTCGATGGAGTCGGTGTCCCCAAGCACCGCACTCCATTCCGACTAGCGGAGATGCCCGTGAACCGGGCCGTAGTGACCCCAAGCACTTACGGCCCGGTGAACTGGCTCACATCCCACAGCGCAGCCCAGATCGGTACAGACGGACGTACCTATCGAGCGGCAGCGGCTGCTCCTCACGCTCAGCACCTACGCGAGCACCACCGTTAGGTACGTCCTTGTGTCGCGCACCCCCCCGCGCGCTCGAAAGGGTTGTGCGCGTCCCGCTACTCCGGCTGTACAGAGTTGCTGGAGACCCCGGGTAGGCCAGAGTGGATGATCTTGCCCGGGTTGAAGCGCTGGTCGGGATCGACGCCCTCGAAGAGCTTGCGCTGGATGAAGACACCGGCGGGTGAGATGTCCTGGTCGAGCCAGGGGCTGTGCTCCTCGCCGACGCCGTGGTGGTGGGAGATCGTGCCGCCGTTGTCCATGAACGACTGCTGGATCGCGCGCTTCACGAGGTCGTACGACTCCATGTTGTGCTCGCTCGAGTCGTTGATGGCGAACGTGAAGTACTGGCACGCGCCCGAGTGGTAGCTGTGCGACAGGTGGCACATGATGAAGCCCTGGACGCCGGCCGTCTCCATCGCCGCCGTCGCCGCCGCCACCGTCGTGTCGTGGATCTGCTTGAGCAGGCCCCACGGGGTGGCCGTCTCGGACACGTCCGCGGGGATGCCGCGGTCGAGCAGGAAGTCGCGGATGTACGGGATGTCGTACTTCTTCTGGTCGTACAGGACGCCCGGTCCCTTGCCGACGCTCATGCCACCGGCGCGGCTGACGATCTTGGAGACCAGCGACTTCTCGTAGCGGACATGGACGGCCGTGCCCTCGTAGCCGACGAAGCCCAGCGCGATCGCGTTCAGGTCCCAGCCCTTGCGGGTCATGACTTCCTGGATCGCGCGGGTCATGAGGTGCGAGACCCTGCTCGACTTCTTGCCGTTGGCCATGGAGAACTGCGTCTCGTTGGCGTCCATGACGCGCGTGATGGATGGCGCGGCATCGGACTCGGTGATCCACTGCATCGCCTGCAGGCCCGCGTCGTAGTTCGGGAAGAAGTAGGCCTGGATCTCGCGTACGGGCGGGAGCCGGTGCACGTTCACCCACGCTTCGGTGATGATGCCGAGGCGGCCTTCGGAGCCGAGCACCATCTCGCGTACGGAGGGGCCCGACGAGGACGACGGCAGCGGACGCAGCACGAGCACCTGGCCGTCCATCACCATGCGCAGGCCGCGGGTGATATCGGCGATGTCTCCGTACTTGTCCGACTGCATGCCGGTCGAGCGCGTCGCGATCCAGCCGCCGAGCGTCGACCACACGAACGAGTCGGGGAAGTGGCCCATCGTCCAGCCCTTGGCGTTGAGCTGGATCTCCATGTCCGGGCCGAGCACGCCGGCCTCGATCCGTGCGAGCGATGAGGCGTCGCCGATCTCGAGGACCTTGTTCATCCGGCCCATGTCGATGCTGATGACCTGACGGGTCTCCGTCGGTACAGCCTCGAGCGCGCCCACGATGTTGGAGCCACCGCCGTATGGGATGACGACGGCGTCGTGATCCACCGCAGCGTTGACGATCGCCACGACGTCGGCCTCGCTGCCGGGGTAGACGACCGCATCGGGGAGGCGGCCGAACTGCCCGCGACGTACGCGCACCAGGTCGCGGACACCGCGACCGAACGCGTGGATGACCCGGTACTCGTCGTCATCGACGACGTACTCCTCGCCGATCGCGTCGTTCAGTGCAGCGCGGAGGGCCTCCGACAGCTGCGTGGACGGGATGTCGAAGCTCGAGAGTTCGGCGACCCGGGGCGCCGGCTTGGTGACGTCGACGCCGATCACGTCCATGACGAACGGTGCGAACTTGGGCTTGTCGGCGAAGGAGAACTGGATCCCCTCAGCGCCCCAGCCCCACCACTTCTGCTGTTTCACCGAGGCCGGTCCGACGCGGCGGGTCCTGTTCTCGCTCATCTATCGTCCTTGCCGGCGGGGGTCCCGCCATCGTCATCTGTTGCGTGTGGTGGTGTGACAGGGCTCACTGCGGACGGCACCGACGCCTGCCGCAAGGAGACTGCCCGAGCGTAGTCGTCCAGGGTCGGTAGTCCATAGGCCCTGGCCGTGGAATCGTGCAGCTGTTGCACGGTCCGGCGCATCCGCTCGTTGAACTGCCGGGCGATCTCGCCGGGCGCGGGGGTGAGCGGGTGGCCGATGACGACGTGTACCTCGGGGCGTCCGCGCGGCAGGTGTCCCTGCCCGTACGGCCAGGCCGCGAACGCTCCGACGAGCGCGATCGGTACGGCGGGGGCGTTGTGCGAGATGCACAGCGCGGCCACGCCGGGGGTGAAGGGCCCCATGGCGCCCGTGCGCGACCTCGTACCCTCCGGGAAGATCAGCAGCGGCACGCCGTCGGAGAGGAGCAACTTCGACAGGCCCTTGCGGGTACGGAGACCGCGGCGCTCGATGGGGTACGTGTTGGCGACCAGCGCCGTTGACAGCGACTTGATCTTCGAGGCATAGAAGTAGTCGGCCGCCGCACCGGTGGCCAGGAACTTCGACAGGCGGCGCGGCAGCGACCCGACGACGAGCGGTGCGTCAAGGTGCGAGGAGTGGTTCGCGACGACGACGAACGGCGCCTCGAGGCTCTCGATGTTCGCCAGGCCGTGGATGTTGACCTTCAGGATGCGCCAGATGAACGGTTTGAGCAGCAGCTCCTGGGAGACGAACCGCACCCCGGCGAAGATTTCGGACTGGTAGCGCCCGCGATCGGCCTCAGCCATATCTAGGGACTCTTCCTCGAATTGGAGAGTTTGCGCGACAGCGCCCGGATCGCGGAGCGAGGCAGGTGCCTGCCGATCCATAATGCCGTGTTCCAGCGCTTGCTCGGTACAGAGATGACCTTGCCGTGGGCGTTGTCCTCGAGCGCCTCGCGTACGAGCTCGTCGGGCTGCAGCCAGACCACGTTCGGCAGCTTGGACGCGTTGATGCCGGCGCGCTCGTGGAACTCGGTGTGTACCCAGCCTGGCAGGACGGCGGTGACGTTCACGCCTGTACCGCGGAGCTCGTTCGCCAAGCCCTCCGTGTACGTGTTCACCCAGGCCTTCACGGCCGAGTAGTTGCCGGTCGTGATGATGCCCGACGACGAGCCGATGTTGATGATCGAGCCGTGGCCCCGTGCGGACATCGCGCGGCCGGCAGCTCCGGAAAGGATGAGCACGGCGAGGCACATCACGTCGAGCGCCTTCTCCTGGATGGAGAAGTCCTTGTCCAGCAGCGAGGCGTGGATGCCGAAGCCGGCGTTGTTGATGAGCATGTCGACGGGGTGCTCCGTGCACTCGAGGCGCTCCGCGACACGGATCACGTCCGCACGTACGGCCAGGTCAGCGGTGATGGTCTCGGTCTCTCGGCCGAACCGCGTCCGGAGCTCTTCGGCGACCGTCTCGAGGCGAGCGGTGTCGCGGGCCACGAGCACGAGATCCCAGCCCCGAGAGGCGAGTTCGATCGCGAAAGCGTGGCCGATGCCGGCCGTCCCTCCGGTCACCAGCGCGAGAGCCATGATGATCACGCTACGACACTTCGAGAGCGGGTGTCGAAGCGCCCTCGTTCTCCCCTGTGGGTTTGTTGTATTGCTGACAATTACGGGCATTCAGATTGTGGAGAGTAGACAACCAGCCACTGGTGGTCGGCCACCCCCGCGCACGCGCTGTGACGGGCTGGGGGGAGGTGGGTACGGTTATGGCGTGAGCTGGCTGTCCGGATCGGATCAAGAGAGGCCCTGGTTTCGCATCAGGTCCTACGGCGTGGGCACGACCGACTTCGTCGCGGGTGCGTCGCTGCTGATGATGGTCGTGTACGCCCTGTCGCCGACGTTCGTTTCGTATCTGGCGCTCTCTCCCGGCGATGTCCTCCGCGGATTCGTATGGCAACTCGCGACCTGGCCACTCGCCAACGTCCCCAGCATCTGGACCATCTGGAACGCGGCCGTCTTCTGGTTCACCGGCAGGCAGCTCGAGCGGGAGCTCGGGAAGGGCCGCTTCGGCTGGATGCTGTTGGGGATCACGGTCGCCGGATCCGTACTCGCCGTGCTGCTGGCCCTGGGATTCCGGGTCGACTCACCGATGCTCGCCGGTCTCGGCACGCTGGCGATGATCGTCGTGCTGATCTTCATCGCCGAGAACCCCAGGATGCCCTTCTTCTTCGGCATCCCCGCGTGGGTGCTCGGGCTGGTCATCGTGATCATCCCGCTGCTCCAGTTCGTTGGTGCGCGAGCATGGATCTACCTCCTCCAGTTCGTCCTCAACCTCGTCGCCGCCGCGATCATCGCGAAGTTCGCGGGCCTCTTCGAGCGGTACGCGTTCATCCCGGGCCACACGTACACGCCCGGTCCGCGTATCCGCACCGGAGGAGCCAGTCGCACCCAGCGCAGGCGCAAGGCGACACCGCCTCGTGCGAGCACGGGCGCCAGCAACGTGGTCCAGGGCCCGTGGCTCGGCCCGGAGCCGCCGGCCCGCGAGGACGAGGAGATGGACGCGCTCCTCGACAAGATCATGGCGCAGGGCCTCGACTCGCTCACTGCGCGCGAACGCAAGCGTCTCGAAGAGCTCCGCCAGCAGCGCCGCGCCCGCTGATCTCACGCTGGTTGATCTCCGTCGGCATCATCGGTCGACTTCTTCGTCGGCCGAGCCCGCGGTTCACCATGTTAACCAGGCGAGTCGACGCTTCACATGGCCAATTCGCCATGAGAAGGGGCAGTTCTCCTACTTAACATGGTGAACCGACGGCGCCAGCCTCGGCCTCTTGATATGTGACCTTTAGGTCACGTATTCTCCTCCCATGGACGCTGTCTTCCGGGCGCTCGCCGATCCCACGAGGCGGGAGATCCTCGACACCCTGTTCGCCGCGGATGGTCAGACGGTGACGCAGCTCGCGGAGCGGTTCGGTGAGATGACCCGTTTCGGGGTGATGAAGCACCTCGCCGTCCTCGAGGAGGCGGACCTCGTCATCCCGGTACGACAAGGGCGTACGAAGCTGCTGTACCTCAATCCCGTACCGATCGAGCAGGTCGCCAACCGTTGGATCAGCAAGTACGCGGCTCGTTTCACCTCATCGCTGGTCGCCCTGGACCAGCACATCACCGGAACCGAGGAGGCCTGATGGTCGGTACGGCGCACGTCTACCAGATCTACATCGCGGCGACTCCCGAGGAGGTGTGGCGGGCGATCACCGACTCGGACTGGACGCGGAAGTACTTCCACCACACGTCGTTCGTGGAGCCGCCCGTCGCGGGCGCCGCGTACCGAACGGTCACCGCTGACGGTCGCGACGCGGTCGAGGGCACCATCGAGGAGATGACCCCGCCGACACCCGGCCGGCCGGGACGGTTCGTCCAGACGTGGCATGTGCTGTACGACGCGGCGCTCGCCGCTGAGCCACCCGGCCATGTCGAGTGGACGATCGAGGGGGTCGGCGAGGGACTGACTCGCGTACGGCTGGTGCACGGCGACCTCGCGTACAGCCCGCTCACCTGGGCGCACGTCAAGGACGGCTGGGTGTGGATCATCGACGCGCTCAAGACATTGCTCGAGACCGGCCGCCCGCTGCCGTCGCCCGATAGCTGAGGTCCTCTCCGGGGAAAGCCAGGGTCGTCGCACGCGTCAGTAGGTGTCCAGTCTTACTAGATAGACGTACGATCTAGTCATGACCCAGCCGGAATGGCCCAGCGATTGGATGCGAGGCGTCCTTGAACTCGCTGTGCTGCGCGTTGTGGCCGACGGGCCGTCGTACGGCTACGCGATCGCCGGGCGCCTGCACGAGGCAGGGCTCGGCGAGCCCAAGGGCGGGACGCTGTACCCGTTGCTCCGCCGACTCGAGGACGCAGGCGACGTCGTCACCGAGTGGAGAGCGGGGGACGGCGGACCGGGCCGCAAGTACTTCGCGCTCACACCCGCGGGACGAGAACGGTTCGCCGTACTGACCGAACAGTGGCGCGACTTCGTCGAGGTCACCTCGTTCATCACTACGCCCCCCAAAGGAGCCGCATCATGACGACTGAGAACCCACGCGAGAGCAGCGTCTCCGCGTCCGCGGACCGCTGGCAGCGCGACGTCGCCCTGCTGCTGCGGCTGCGTGGCGTCGACGGTACGCGGATCGGCGACGTCCTGGCCGAGGTCGATGCCCACTGCGCCGATTCCGGACAGACGCCGCAGGAGGCATTCGGCGACCCGGCCGGCTACGCGGCGAGCCTCCACCTGCAGACGGCGAAACCCACGAGCTGGAGCACGACCGTCGTCCTGCCGGTCCTAGCCCTCGTGATCGGGGTCAACCTGGCGCTCGGCGCCGTACTCCACTGGTCAGCCGGCGTCGCGATCACCGTGGGTCTGGTCGCGTCGATGGCGGTCTTCATCGGCTTCGTCGCGTTGCTGATCGGGTTCCTCGGGAAGGTGCTCACGTCACCGGGCGCCGTGATCGCGTGGTTCACCGGCGGCTTCGCACTGATGGTCGGTCTGCCGGTGCTGCTGACGTA
>PMLO01000272.1 GCA_003158895.1 Propionibacteriaceae bacterium | reverse complement strand
GTGGCGTACAACTTCTACCAGTCCCAGGAGACCCGGATGCGGCGGGTCGAGGTCATCTATCAGACGCTGTTGTTCCGTGAGCCTGACGCGGTGGGTTGGCCGTTCTGGACCGCGCGGGTGCTGTCAACCGGTGATCTGCAGCTGGCGTGGGAAGTGGCCAACAGCGACGAGTACTGGGACAAAGCGCACACCCGCTACTGACCGGGGGCGCCGGACGGCGCCGCTGTCCGGTCGACGATCACATCGACGAGGCGGCGGAGCCGGGTGACCTGTGCGTCAGGGTCGACCCGGCCGAGCTCGAGGTAGCTCATCACGCTGCCCTGGTCGAAGAAGCCCTGGAGGATGTCCATGGTGATCTCCGGGGCGGGTCGCAGCTGCGCGTGGACGCTCTCGAACAGGGTCTCGAGGATCTCGTACACGCCGGTCATCGTCTCCCGCACGGCCGTCACGTACCCCGCGCGTGCGCCCTCGTGCCGCAGCGCGTACAGGCGGAGCTCGGCCTGGAGCAGCACCTCGTGCATGGGCGGCTGCAGCAGGTGGACGAAGTCGCGGACCCCACCCTCGATGACTGAGTCGATGGTGAGCTCCTCAGCACCACGGTGGCTGGAGAACTGGGCGGCCGCAGTCCTCACCTCCGCCAGTCGGGTCTCGCCGACCTCGCGGATGACGTCGACGATCAGCTCGTCGAGGCTGGCGTAGTTGGAGTAGAACGCTCCGCGGGTGAAACCGGCGCGCTCGGCGATTCCCTCGACGGTCGCACCGCCCGCGCCGCGTTCGGCGATGACATCGCGTGCGGCATCGAGCAGACGTGCCCGGGTCGCCGCACGTCGAGGCGTCATGGTCGCGTGGTCGCTCACTCACCCTCCTCCGAAGCGGTTCCAATCTATCGGCCACGACGCCACCGGGGGTGTCGCGAGGGAAGTCCGTCCCTGTGGTCTCGGGGCAGGGTCTTAGGGGAACGCACCTGGTCAGAGGGCTCTTGCCCAGCGGATACACTTCTGTATCGAATCGTCTGAACGTCCCAAGCGGTGGGAGTACGCATGTCTGTGTTCTTGTACGACATCGGTCGGTGGTGCTTCCGGCGCCGCGGACGCGTACTGATCGCGTGGGTCGCGCTGCTGCTCCTGGTGGGCGGCGGCGCCCTGGCCATCCGTCAACCGACGAACGACAACTTCACGACCCCCGGGGCGCCCAGCCAGCTCGCGTACGACCAGCTGCGCATGACGTTCCCGTCCGCGGCCTACTCCACGTCGACCATGGTGGTGACGATCCCCGAGGGCCACTCGTTCAACGACGCCGACATCCAGAAGACGATCGAGGCCGGCCTCAACGACATCGCGACGCGACCGTACGTGCAGGGCGTCATGAGCCCGTACAACGCCTACGTCAAGGGACAGATCTCCGCGAACGGCCGTACGGCGAAGCTCACCATCCAGGTCGTGGGGACCACGACCTCTTTCACAGATGCCAACCGCGCAAACCTTCAGGCTGACGGAGCGACGCTGCAGAAGACCCTTCCCGCCGGGTCGCAGGTGCTCGTCGGCGGCGACGTCTTCTCGGTCTCACTGCCCAAGATCACCGTCGTCGAGGCGATCGGCGTCGTCGTGGCGCTCGTCGTGCTCATCGTGGTTCTCGGATCACTGCTCCTCGGCATCGTGCCGCTGGCCAACGCGCTCCTGGGCGTCGGGCTCGCGATGGCGATCACGTTCGGCGCCACCCGCTTCATGGAGATCAGCTCGACCACGCCCATGCTCGGCCTGATGCTGGGCCTCGCGGTCGGCATCGACTACGCGCTGTTCATCATCTCCCGGCATCGCGACCAGCTCGGCGCGAGCGACATCACACCCGAGGAGTCGACGGCCCGAGCCGTCGCCACCTCGGGGTCAGCGGTCGTGTTCGCCGGCCTCACCGTCATCATCGCGCTCGTCGGTCTCGCGGTCGCGAACATCCCGTTCCTCACCACGATGGGGGCCTTCGGTGCGGTGGCCGTCGCGATCGGCGTGCTGGTCGCGCTCACGCTGCTGCCGGCCCTCCTGGGCTTCCTGGGCGAACGCGTGCGTCCGAAGAAGAAGACCAAGCCGATGAAGGAGCGCGCGCCCCGTACGGGTGGCGGAGCGTCCGGCTGGTGGGTACGGGTCGTCACCACGTGGCCGGTGGTCACCATCATCCTCGTCGTCGCAGGGCTCGGTGCGCTGAGCTACCCGGCCAAGGACCTGTGGCTGTCGCTGCCCAACGCCGGCCAGCTCGCGACCAGCTCCCCGGCGCGCCAGACGTACGACGCCGTGGCCACGGCATTCGGTCCCGGAGCCAACGGCCCGCTGATCGTGACATTCTCCGTCGTCCAGTCGACGGACCCGCTCGGGGTCATCTCGGGCATCCAGTCGGACATCGAGCACATCGACGGCGTCGCGTCCGTACCGATGGCGGTCCCCAACGCGAACGCGGACACGGCGATGATCCAGGTCGTCCCGACGACAGCGCCCGACGACCCCCGTACCGAGGACCTGGTCAAGCGGATCCAGGCGAAGGCACCGGGCTGGAAGGACAAGTACGGCGTGGATGCCACGGTCACCGGCATCACCGCCATCGGCCTCGACATCACCACCCGGCTCTCGGGTGCCTTGCTGCCGTTCGGCATCTTCGTCGTCGGCCTCTCCCTGATCCTGCTGACGATGGTGTTCCGATCCATCGCCGTACCCATCAAGGCGGCGGTCGGCTATCTCCTCAGTGTCGGCTCCTCGTTCGGAGCCGCGACGCTCGTCTTCAACAAGGGCTGGTTCGCGACCGCGGTCAACCTGCCGGAGAAACAGGCGATCATCTCGTTCTTCCCGATCATCACGATGGGCATCCTGTTCGGCCTCGCCATGGACTACGAGGTCTTCCTGGTGTCCCGCATGCGTGAGGAACACGTCCACGGGGACAACGCGCGTCACGCTGTCCACGACGGCTTCGTACACTCCGCGAAGGTCGTCGTCGCCGCGGCCATCATCATGTTCTCCGTCTTCGCGTTCTTCGTCCCCCGAGGTGAAGGGGCGCTCAAGGCGATCGCGTTCGGTCTGGCGTTCGGCGTGGCTATCGACGCGTTCGTCGTACGGATGACGCTCGTACCGGCCGTGATGCACCTGCTGGGCGAGAAGGCGTGGTGGCTCCCGACGTGGCTCGACCGGATCCTGCCCAGCCTCGACATCGAGGGTGAGTCTCTTGCGCGGCAGTTGAGGCTCGCGGACTGGCCAGCGCCGGGCGACCGCGGGGTGGTCATCGCGGAGGACCTCGCCGTCGGCGCCGGATCCGTGGAGGGGCTCTCGATCCGGCTCGACCCGGGCCAGGTGCTCGCGGTCGCTGGTTCGCGGGCGGCCCGAGCAGCCCTCCTGCTCACTCTCGGCGGCCGGATGGTTCCGGCGCAGGGGACCGTCAAGGTGCTCGGGTACGTCCTGCCGGACGCCGCCTCGAAGGTGCGACGCGAGTCGATGTGCGCCGACGCGATGACCCCGAACCTGGCGAGGGAGCTGGCACGTACGAAGGCGGGGCTCATCCTCGTCGACGACGTCGACCAACTGCCCAGCGCTGACCGGGACGCTGTCGCGACCCTGATCCAACAGCTCGGCGCGAGGGCACTCGTCGTGGGTGCCGCCTCGCTGGAGACGCTCCAGGAACTGGTGCGCCCGGGCGACTACACACTGCATCTCGACGAGCCTGCGCTCGTCGGCAACCGAGGAGGAATCGCATGAGCGGGCTCAGCTCCACCCTGGGTGGTCGCTGGTGGGCGAAAGCACTGGGGCTGCTCCTGGTCCCCGTGCTCATCGCCGCTGGTCTGCTGGCGGCAACGTGGAACTCGGACACGCGCCTGTCCAAGGTCCAGGCCGCGATCGTGAACCTCGACAAGGCGGTGACGATCAACGGCCAGACCGTGCCGATGGGTCGCCAGCTGTCGGCTCAGCTCATCTCGGCTGAGGCGGGACAGAACTTCACGTGGGTTCTCGCGGACGCGAGCCATGCGTCGGATGGCCTCAAGGCCGGCCGGTACGCGGCTGTCGTGACGATCCCCGAGAACTTCTCCGCCTCGGCGACGTCGTATGCCGGCACGGCCAGCGCCGCGCAGCAGGCGACGATCGACGTCGCCACCTCGCCGGTCGCGGGCATCGCCGACACTGCCGTCGGCCAGTCGGTCGCCCAGGCGGCCGCGATCGCGCTCAACCAGACCCTGACCCAGACCTACCTGGACCAGGTCTACGTCGGCTTCAACACCACCGGTACTCAGTTCCAGACCGTCGCCGACGCGTCGAAGAAGCTCGCCGACGGCAGCGCGCAGCTCTCCAGCGGGCTGTACCAGATCACCTCCAACGGCGGCCTCATCAAGACGGGCGGCTCCAGCCTCGTGTCCGGCATCAGCCAGTACACGTCCGGCGCCAGCCAGTCGGCCACCGGTGCGTCGCAGCTCGCCTCCGGGCTCGCGCAGCTGTCCGCCAACTCCGCGTCTCTGCGATCCGGTGTCAGCCAGCTCGATGCCGGCATCGGCACGTACCGCGCGGGGCTGGTCCAGTACACCAACGGCGCCACGGGCATCCTGACGGGGGTGCCCGGTCAGGCAGACCTGCTCACCGCCATTCGCCAGTACGACGACAAGGTCCTGGCCAGCAGCAAAGGCGACGCCACGACGTGGGCCACCAACGCCGGCACGGCTGCCGGGACAGTCTCCGCGGTGACGTCGTCGCTCGGAGCCCTGGCTCCTGACGCCAAGGCCCTGTCGAGCGACCTGGACACCCGAGCGGAAGCCGGGATCAGTTCCACCACCGTGCCGTGTCCGCAAGGGCAGTCACAGGCCTATTGCGACGCGTACGCCCAAGGCGTTGCTGACGCGGCGAAGGCCATCAAGCCCGCTGTGGCCGCCGAGATCAACAAGACAGGCACAACCAAGCAGACGCTCGCCCAGCTGACCACTGGGATGGCGGGCGCTGTGAGCGCACTGGGCGCCAGCGTTCCCACCGTCCAAGCGGTCGTCACGGATACGACGCCGCTCGTCGTGGCGGCGAACAACGCTCCCAGCGTGACGCTGTTGGCCCAGGAGAAGGCCGGTGCCACGGCCCTGATTCCCGGTGGCGCGGGACTTGTGGCGGGACTCGACACCATGCGTGCCGGCGTCAGCACCGGGCAGCTCTCTCTCCAGTACGGCATCAACGCGTACACATCTGGCGTCGACCAGTCGGCGACAGGCGCGCAGCAGCTCGCGAGTGGTCTGGGACAGCTCTCCAGCGGCGGCACGACCCTGCTGAGCGGCGCGCAGCAGTACGTGTCGGGCGTGGGCCAGCTTGTCGACGGAGTCGACCAGACCGCACCGGGAGCCGCACAGCTCGCCGACGGTACGAAGCAGCTCGCGGACGGGCTCGCCAAGGGTGCGACACAGGTGCCGAGCTACTCGACCTCTGACCGTACGCAGCTGTCGAAGGTGGTCGCGTCGCCGATCTCGGTGTCGAGCCTCGACGGTCTCGTACAGCCCGGAGCTGCTCTTGCCGCGCTGCTCATGATCCTGGCGCTGTGGGCGGGCGCGTTCGCCACGTACACGGTGCTTCCGGCGGTACGCCGCCGGCTCGCTCTCTCGAGCAGCGCGACGGCCGCCCTCGTCGTCGAGGCGCTCCGTCCGGGGCTCATCATCGTGCTCGTACAGGCTGTACTCGTCTCGGCGATCGGCGAGGCCTTCGTCAAGCTCCCGGCGTATCGCTGGCTGCAGCTGACCCTGCTGCTGCTCGTGGCCGGTGTCGCATTCGTCGCCGTGAACCACGCGCTGGCCGCATGGGCCAAGGGAGCAGGACGGGTCGTGGGCGTCGCGGTGGCGGTGATCACGTTGGCGACGGCGCTCACGAGCGCTGTTCCGGGGTGGCTCGACGCGATCCGGCCGCTGTCCCCGTTGTCGCCCGCCTATGACGCCGTACGCGCGGTCGTCAGCGGTGGACCAGGGATCACCGCAGGGGTGTTCACGCTGATCGCCTGGACGCTTCTCGGTGCGCTGTTCTCGGTTGCTGCCATCCTCCGGGCCCGGACCGTCTCTCCCGCCGCGCTGGCCGCGGTGGCCTAGTTGTACTGACCGGGAACGTTGGTCA
>PMLO01000028.1:13340-17813 GCA_003158895.1 Propionibacteriaceae bacterium | reverse complement strand
GTCGCAGTCCGACTGGAGGTCCAGCGACGGGGACTGGCCCGACACCATCGAGGTGTAGTTGTCCTGGCTGTAGTGGCCGGTGCCGTAGTAGTCCTTCAGCAGGACCCCCTGGGACGGCAGCGTCTTCCACAGGTAGCTGTTCTGGTTCAACCCGGTGAACGTCGCGTCGTACGACTTGTTCTCGAGGATGATCAGCCAGACATGCTTGACCTGGCCCGGAAGCAGGCCGGTGCTCGTGATCGTCTGCTGGCCGTAGCCGACAGGCGAGGCATTGGCGGGGGTGGCTGCGCTCAACCCTGTGAACGACAGCCCAGCGGCAGTGACGGCCGCCAGCGCTGAAGTTCTCATGGTTCGCATGTCTCGTGTCTACGCCTCGAACACAGCCCTCTGACAGCATGCGCGCGTTGAACGGCAGGTGAACACTCAAGTGCGCTTGAGGTGCTTCATAACTTCACATCACCCGGCTTGCGACTGCGGCGATCGCAGCCATAGCGTTGCGGGCATGGGATCTCATCAGCCGGCCGGCGACGTCCTCGAGCGCGAACGGATGGGCATCAGGCAGGTCTTGGACAAGCTGCTCCAGCAGTTCCCACAGGTGCCGGCCACGACGGTCCACGCGGTCGTCGACGACGTGCACTCTCACATGACCGGCCGGATCCGCGACTTCGTTCCGGTCCTCGTCGAGCGTCGCAGCCGCGACGTACTGCGCTCGATGGTCGGAGAGTCGTACGCCGCCTGAGCGGTCTGGAGTGACAGCGGATCGGATCAGCCCTTCCCGCTGGCCTGAGAGGCGTAGCGGTTCGCTGCGGCCGCGATCGAGTCGATGTACGGGCTGGAGTTGTTGTACGACTGCACCGCGGCCCGCCACGTGGCCGGGGTGCTCATCGTCGAGGACGCACAGAGGTAACGGGCCGCGGCGAGCGACGCGTCGTCGATGTTCTGCGGATCCTTTACGCCGTCGCCGTTACCGTCGGCGCCGTCCATCGCCCAGGTTGAGGGGATGAACTGCATCGGGCCGACGGCTCGATCCCATTGGGTGTCGCCGTCGAGCGTCCCATTGTCGGTGTCGCGGATCGCGGCGATGCCCTGGGAGCCGTCGAGCCGAACACCCAGGATGGCGGGCCGCGCGACACCGTTCGCGTCGATGGACGAGCCCGCGTGCGTACCGTGTCCTGACTCGGCCAGCCCGATCGCCGCGAGCGTGTTCCAGCCCAGCGCGCAAGCCGGCTTCTCCGTCCTGAGCTGGAGGTTGGCGGAGGCGTACGCGAGAAGCGCTCGGGACGGGATCCCGGTCGCCGCAGCCGTCCGCGCCAGCCATGTGGGGTCGACGCCCTGGATCGGTTGGAGCACGCGATCGCTGGCCGAGGCCGTTGCCGGGGCGGTCGGCTTCGCCGGTGCCGCAGCCACCTGGTTCGGCTGGGCTTGCGCCTCGGTGGGCACGCCGACATCCCACGATGCCTGCGACACGGGGCGCTGCGAGGCGACGGCCTGTACGGCCATGACGGCGACGATGATCGCGATCGCGATCCCGACACCGACGCTGACGCACGATGAGGGGATCAACCGTGTCGTGCGCGGGCCGTAGCCGGACTCATCCATGTCAGGCTCCTCCGCTCGCTGACGCCGTGGCGGACAGGAAGGACGACGGAGGCGTACGCGTGGCAGAGGGGGTCGGCGGCGGCGTGGTCACCGAGGCTGAGTCCGTGGGCTCGGTCGGCGAGGGCGTGGCGCTCGGCGACGGGGTACTGGCGACGAGCGTGATCGTCGAGCCCACACGTACGATCTGGTTGGCGGCGGGACTGCTGGACCCTACAAGAGCCGCGGAGCTCGACACACCTGCGACAAGGAAGCCAGCCGCCTTGAGCTGCGCGCTGGCGGCCGCCAAGGTGAGCCCGGTCAGCTGCGGTACGGCGTTGCGNNAGCGTGCCCGTGAGGAGGGGGACGACCGCAGTGGCAGTCGTTGACGCCGACGGCGACGATGGCGCAGCGGAGGCGATCGCGGATGCGGCACCAGGGAAAACGGTCTGAACGACCGGGACCATGACCAGCAGTGCGATCACCACGGCCGCCGCGATCCCCAGGCGGTTGTCCGAACGGGGCCGACGGTAGGGAGTGGGCGGGCTCGGAGTCGGCCCCATGGGCAGGTACGTCGCTGGCGAGGTGGCGGTCGTCAACACCGCGGTCGCATCGATCGCACGGGGTGAGAGCACGATTGGCGCCGCAGCGGGGAGCGCGGCCTCAAGCGCATCGCGAAACTCTCCGGCCGACTGGAAGCGCGCGGCAGGCTGCTTCGAGAGCGCTCGCGTCACGACACGGTCCAGGGGCGCGGCCTCACGGACGTGTGCTGACGGTACGGGCGGCGGCGAGTACAGGTGCGCATGGATGATCTTCTCGGTGCTGCTCCGCGGGTACGGCGTCTGCCCGGTGACGAGGAAGTGGAGCAGGGCACCCGCCTGGTACAGGTCGGCCCGTGCGTCGACGGCGCGCCCGAGGACCTGCTCAGGGGCGATGTACGCGGGGGTGCCGACCACCTGGCGATCGCCGACCACTGCCGTATGACCCGTGACGTCTGCCAGGCCGAGGTCGGCGACATGTACGCGATCACTCGTGATCGCCTCATCGGCCGCATGTGCGATCAGGACGTTACGTGGGGTCACGTCGCGGTGGACGAGGCCGACCGCGTGGATCGCAGCGAGAGCGTCGAGGACTCCGTACATCACGTCGGCAGCCTCACGAGGCGCGAGCGGGCCTCGCGCGCCCACGATGTCCGAGAGGTTGTCGCCGTCGATCCGCTCCAGGGCGAGCCAGCCGACGGACAGGCCGCCTGCCTCGTGCGTACCCCAGCCGAACACCCGGACCACGCCGGGATCGCGCACGGTCGACGCGGCCTTGCCCTCGCGGAGGAACGCCATCAGCGTGTCCCGGTCCTGGCACAGATGCGCGTGCAGCACCTTCACCGCGATCGGCGGGTCGTCCTCCCCCGCAGTGACGTCGACCGCTGCGAAGACCGCGGCAGAGCTGCCGACGCCGAGCAGCTCCCCGAGCCGGTAGCGTCCTCCGAGCAGCGAGCCGTCGGCCAGTCCGCTGTCGGCGTCAACCGAAGCGTCCGTTGACATTGGGTCGAGCCTCCTGACGGGTGCTGGGTTGCAGTTGTGTGCCGGGTCCGGAACGCGGGGTACGCGCCGGACGGGTGGTCGAGGTCACTTCGAAGGCGACGCGAACTTCCAGGTGCCCTTGCCGGCATCGATGGTGATGGTCGTGTAGTACGCGGAGACCACGGTCTCGTCGTCGCCCTTCAGGTAGGCGACCCCCATGCTGTACGTGCCGCCGGCGTTCTTGACCGCTTTGGCGTCACCGTTGTTGAGATAGCCAGGCCAGACCGCGGGCAGCAGGGCTCCCTTGCCATCGAGCGTGGAGGCGTCGCCCCACAGCTTCCACGTCGACTTGGTCCGCTCGGAGCCCTTCGGCGCGAGGAATGCGATGACGTCCACCGCACCGTTCGTCGGTGCTGGGAGGGCCATCTTGGTCTGGTCGTCGGGCGGTGGGCCGACCAGAGGGAAGCTGCACAGGACGACGCCCTGATCGGTGTTCCAGTCCACCGTGGCCCCATCGGGGAAGTCCACGGCGGTGGTGTTGTTCACGAGATAGACCTTGGCGTCAGACGACGAGTCCCACGTGAGCGGCCCCGCGCAACCGGACAGGAACACCGTGGCGACAATGGCAGCAAAGACGCCGACGGCGGTCCTGCGCACCGCAGCTCCGCTGGATCGGTGCCGTGCGGCCACTGCGGCGGCAAAGATCTGCGCGATCGACGGAGGGGTCATGTCTCAAGCTCCTTAGGTGTTGGTGTGGGTGGGAGGTGGCCCCCGACCAGCGGGCCGTGGGCCGGCCCGCGGCGTCGGTCAGCCGAAGCGACCGTTGACATAGTCGGAGGTCCTCTGGTCCTGGGGTGCCTCGAACATGGCGTTCGTGTCGCCGTGCTCGATGATGACGCCGGGCTTCCCCTGCGCGGCAAGGAAGAACGCGCACTGCTGGGAAACACGGAGTGCCTGCTGCATGTTGTGGGTGACGATGACGATCGTCACCTGGGTGCGCAGCTCGAGCATCGTCTCCTCGATGACTCTCGTCGAGGTCGGGTCTAGGGCCGAGCACGGCTCGTCCATGAGGAGGACCTTGGGCCTGACCGCCAGTGACCGGGCGATGCACAGGCGCTGCTGCTGGCCGCCGGACAGGCCGCCTCCCGGTGCTCGCAGGCGGTTCTTCACCTCGTGCCACAGGCCTCCGCGGATCAGGCACGACTCGACGAGCGCGTCCTTCTCGTCGCTGGAGACCTTGAGGCCCGTGAGCCGAAGCCCCGCCAGCACGTTGTCGTAGATCGACATCGCGGGGAACGGGTTCGGCTTCTGGAACACCATGCCGATCTTCTTGCGCGCCTCGACGAGCTTGTGGGTCGGGTCGTAGATGTCGTCGCCG
>PMLO01000028.1:0-13300 GCA_003158895.1 Propionibacteriaceae bacterium | reverse complement strand
GTCGAGCACCTTGTGGTCACCGAACCACGCGGAGATGTTCCGCGCGGACATGCCGGACAGGTACGTCGACCTCGGCACGTACGCGTCCTCCAGCGGTGGTACGTAGCCGTTGGTGGGTGACGTGACGTAGATATCGGGTGGCAGGACGTAGGTATCGGGTGACGCGAACGGCATCACCTGGGTCTGGTCGGCGGCGGTCGTCTCGGTGCTCACGGCAACCTCGTTCGGTTCGATCGGAATTGGCTGTGTCATGTCAGGTTCGGCAGAAGTTTTGTGATCTGGTCGAAGACCAGCAGGAACGCGAGGATGAGGATCGGCGTCGCCACGATCCAGGTCTTGGCACGCCCGAAGCGGAGCCAGGCGTACGAGGTGCCCGCTTGGGCGATCAGCAGGAACTGCAGCGCGAAGACGAGCGCCCACAGCGTCGAGGTGTCGGACGCCATGGCCTTGTTCGACGCGGGAAGGAACGAGTACGTGGTCTGGCGTCGACCGACCGCCTGTACGGTCGAGGCCAGATCCGCGTCCACGAGCACCGTCGCGTTCGGGAGGAACGGCAAGCCACGCGCCGACTGCAGCGTCAGCCGACCCTGGCCCGAGGTGAGCGCAGCGGGGGCCGGGTCACCCGCGTAGCGGACGCCGATCACCTTGTAGATGGCCTCGCCCTGTCCGGTCACCACACTGATCGACTCTCCAGGAGCCAGTTCCTGGATCCGGTTGAACGGGCCGCCGTACGCCCACGCCCGGCCCATCAGGACGGAGGTGCCGGCCTGACCCGGGAGGACAGTGTCCCGCCGATGCCCCGGTCCGGACATGAGCGCGTCGGCCGACGTACCCTCGACGACGATCTCGTCGACGCCGATCGAGGGCATACTGATCCGGGCCACGGGGGCGCCGTCGGCCAGCAGTACGTTGTCGAACGTGCCCTCGCTGACCGGAGCTGTTCCGGCGGCCAGCTCCGACGTCAGCTCGGTACGTAGCAGTGACTGCCGGACCGCGTGCCTGAGCTGGCTGTACCCGACGAGGTGGAACAGGAACCCGACCTGCGTCGCGACAACCAGCAGGAGGATCGAGCGAACCACGATCTGGCGCCTCGAGAGTGGCGCCAGCGGACGGGGAGGGAGCGGCAACCGCTTGGGGGGCTTGGGCGCGCGCGGTTCTTGCTCGCCGCGTCTCGGAGCGTGCCGGACGGTCGATGCACCCTTGAGCCGCCTCGGTCGTTTGCGCGGCTCCCGCGGTTCCTCAGGAGCCTTTGGGGCGGGCGAGGCATCCCAGCCATGGCCCGGGTGCCGGGTGTCGAAGAGCTCGACCCCGGAGTCGAGCTTGACGTCGTCGGTCATCGTCGGCCACCGAGCACCGAGAAGATCTCGAACCAGGCTCCACGACGCCGAAGGGCGAACCAGAGAGCTGATGCCCCCGCCAAGCACACGGCGGGGAACCAGGGGACGTACACGATGGTGCCTGTACGGGTGACAGCGGTGAGGGTGACCGAGTCGAGATACTGGGGCGGTACGAAGGTTGCGTGGCCGGTGAGGATGCCCCACTGCCCGACGCCATGAATAGTGGCGGTGATGGCTCGAGTCTCGCCGGGCTGGATGCCGTTCGCAGTCACCTCGACCTGGTGCCCCACCGTGTTGCCGAACCACGCCGTGACCCAGAACTTCGCCTTGCCGCTAACGGCCTTCTTGTACGCGTTGCGCACCGTGAACCTCATGTCGACGCGCCCGTCGAACGGGTTGATCGATGGCGTGTACGTCATCGTGAGCCCACTGATGTACAGCACGCCGCCGATGCTCGTCTCACCCCCGCCAGGTACGGTCGACGCCGACGACGTCGGACCGCCTGTGCCCGTGCTGGAGGACGTCCCAGATGCTGTCGCGCTCGTACCGCTCGTCGGCTGCCCGGTCCCGGTAGAGGTGGACGTGGCCGACGGTGTGGTCGAGTCGCTCGGTCCGAGAACCTCGACGTTCACCGTGATGTCGATGCCATCCGCGGAGGCGCGGGGCAGCACGCTGACGGCGAGGACACACAAGGCCCCTACCACGAGCAGACTCACAAGCGAACGCATCGAGGGCGTTATACGGCGAGCCATCAGAGGTGGTCCACCTTTCCCGCAGCCGACTCCGTCGTCGCGTTCTTCTTTGCCTCAGCCTTCTGGTATTCGGCCCACTCGAGGGCCAGACGTGCGTTGCGACGGCCGCGCCACCGCAGGAGGAGCCAGACGGCGACCCCGAGCGCAATCACCCCGAGGACGACCCAAGGAACCGCGGGCACGAAGGCTTCCCGCTGGAACACCGGAAGGGGCCCGGGGTCTGGCGCATCCCCGCCGATCCCCGACTGCAGCAGCATCTTGACGTTGGCGAAGCCGACCTGCGCCACCCCGGTGACCTCGTAGGTCACCGTGGCCGTGTTCCCGGGGAGGATCTCGGCGAGATCGGTGCGGTTCAGCCGACCGATGGACAGCCCGAACCAGGTCGTGGCCGTGAGCGTCGTCACGCCCTCGAGGGCGACATTGCCGTTGTTCGTGATCGTGGCGGCGACGCTGATCGTACCGGCGAGCGGATTGATGCCGCCGTGATAGGTCGAGGAGAAGCTGGAGATGGTGAGTGACGGCTGCAGCTTGCCGGAGACGCGCACGTACATGCGGTCGGCGATGCGTCGTTCCACGGCGACCTGTCCAGCGGTGGTCGCCGAGGCCAGGACGCCGGCCGCGTGGTCACCAGGGCTGGCGTTCTTCGGGACGGTTACCGTGAACGTCACGACCTTGGACTCGCCGTGGGCGAGGGTGATCTTGAGCTGTGGTTTGCCCTCGAACGCGGTCCAGGACGCGGCGTCGGTGGACGTGTCGGTGGTTGGCTTCAGCGCGAACTCGCCCTTGTCGTCGTTGTACGCGTCAGCGGCGAACACCGTCACTTCCTCCGTCGCGGTGCCGGGGTTGTTCACCTTCACGTGGTCGGTCACGGTCTGGCCGGGATCCACCGTGTAGCTGAACCGGCTGCGTCCGCTCGTGTTGGTCCCCTTTGCGTCGACTGGGGCGATGCTGATGCCGACGGTGTCGTCCGCTTGCGCCGTCGGAGCCGGCAGGGCGAGACCGCAGAGCGTGAGAACGAGGATCGTCAGCAGCGCACCGAGGCGGCGCAGGCCGGGCGAAGAAGTCATGTCGCTACCTTTGGGTTCTCGAAACGGGATTTGGTTGCTGGTGATCGGCCGGGGGGTGAACAGCAGTTGGATGGACGTGTTCAGCCTTCGTTCAGGGAAGCGGTTCGTCCGTGCCCGGGATGGTGACCCGGGCACGGACAACCGTTGTCGAGCTGTGCTGGTCTATCGGGTGAGGTCGTCAGGCCATCGGCGACGGCCGCGCGACCTCACCCGCCAAGGTCACTTGGAGATCAGCGTGAGGGTCAGCGTGGAGGTGTACGTACCGGCCGGGCTTCCCGTGGGTGCGGTGAAGACCAGGTCGGCGTTGTACTTGGTGTAGCCGGAGAAGCCACCCGCCGCCAGAGCGGCGAAGTCCCACGGGTAGACAGCTGAACCCGACACCGTAGCCGCACCGGTGGTGGGCGCAGTCGCGCCTGATCCGAGCTGGCTGACCGTCTTCGGAGCGATGCCGAGCGCCGTATTCGCGATCGTGTCGCTGCCCTTGACGAACGAGGTGACGGTGGTGCCCAGGCTCCAACCGGCCTTCGAGACCTGGCGCAGGTCGGTGACCTGGAAGTCGCCGAGCTGACCGGACACGACGGACTGTCCGTTGACGATCGTCGGGTTGGTCAGGTTGACGACGGCACCGCTGAGGTTGGTCAGCGAGAACTCGCCGTCAGTGGGAACGAGGGTCGCCACGTTCGCGCTGATCGCCTTGCTGATGCTCGGGCCAGCCGTGGTCTTGGCGAAGCTGCCCCAGGCGAGCACCTGGTTGGTGGTCTCGTTGACGGCGGCCACCTTGAGGGTGCCGGCCGGTAGGCCGGAGACGTTCGCAACGATCACGGTGCCGCCGACGCTGTACTCACCGAGGTACATCGGCGTGTTGTGCGTCGAGTACCCGAACGCGTAGACCTTCGTGCCATCGACGACACCGACCGGGCCCAGCTGGGCCGTGTCGGTGGTCGCGCTGTAGGTGGCCGTCTGCGTGTTGCTGGCATCGAGAGCGTTCTCCGACGGAGCCTGCGGAACGGCCGGTGCGGGGGCCGTGACGATGACGTCAGCGGAGGTGGAAGCCTTGAACGTGTCGGTGGTGGTTGCGCCAGTGCTCACGACGTTCTCCACGTACTTCGCGGAGAACGTGTTAGCGCCGACGGTGCCGACGGTAGCCGTGTACGAAGCCTGGTTATTGGCAACCGCGCCGGTACCGAGCTTGGTGGTGCCGTTGTAGAACTCGACGTTGCTCGCAGGAAGGGCCTTGCTGGCGCCGACCGTGGCGGTCAGGACCGTGGTGCTACCGACCTCGACCGAGGTCGGGCTGGCCGCCAGGGTGGTGGTGGTCGCGATGTCCGTGTTGACGACCGGGGGCTTCTGCGCCGCGAAGGTCCAGCTGCCGATCCCGGAGTCGACGTTGATCGTCGTGTAGTACGCCTTGATCACGTGGGTCGACGCCAAGGCGTTGCCGTCTGTGAAGGCAATGCCCATGCTGTACGTGCCGCCTGCAGTCTTGACCGGGGTCCCGTAAGGGATGGAACCCGGCGCAACCTGGGGAAGCGAGACGCCGGTGTCGATGGTCGTGAGGTCGCCAAACTCCTTCCATGACGTCGGGGTCCGCTCCTGTCCCGGAAGCGCGACGAATTGGGTCCAATATGTGGCACCGGTCACAGGGCCGAACGTCGACCACGAGTAGTCGCCGAGGTTGGCAGGGGACGGAGCCGCGGACATGATGATCCCATTAGCGGGATTCCAGTCGAGCTGGGCACCTGAGGCGATGTTGCTGAGGTCGGCGCCGTCCAGGACGTAGACCGTCTTATCTGTTGTGCCGTCGTAGGGCGGCACTGTTGCAGCGAACGCCGAGAGCGGCGCTACCGCCGCGATCAGCAGACCGCCGACGGCAGCGATGGCTGCCGTGCGGAACACGTTCTTCTTCATGTTTGCGTCTCCTTCAAGTTCTGGGTGTCAGGGATGAGCCGGGTCACCACGCCCACGCGCGGACCGGCGTGGTCGAAGACGGAGCGAGGAAGCCGAACTTCGTCTTCACTGCACCGGGCTGGCTCGGGAGAGTGCCGAAGTTGGTCAGCGACGTCGAGACGCCGGAGTTGACCAGGCCGGCAAGGGTGGCGTCGTACTTGGGGTCGGACGGGTTGATCCGCGCGTACTCCACGACGAGGAAGACGTCACGGCCGTAGCCCGTGCCGTAGAAGGTGGCCCCGGGCACCAGTGAGGGCGCGGTGCCGGTGGCAGCCGCGTTGCCGTCGATGGTGCCGAGCAGCTGACCGCCAGTGATGGTGGTCACCTGGTAGCCGTTGGACTGCGCGATCCAGTTGGAGGTCGCGAAGCAGATGAGGCTGCCCGCCACGGTGAGCTGGCTGGCGTCGTTCTCCGGCACCGTGCTGGTGGTGCACGCAGTCACGCCGCAGGTGCTGTCGGTGCTGACGCCGATGTCGGACAGGAAGGTCTTCCGGGTGCCCGAGCCGCTCTGGGGGATCATCACGTTCACCGTGGTGCTGCCGATGGTGGTGATGGTGCCGTCATAAAGGCCCTTGAGCTGGGCGGTGGTGAGGTTGGCGAGGTCGCTCTCGTGACCAACGACCGGCTTGTAGACGTAGGTGATCGCGTCACGGCCGTAGGGGACGTAGACCAGGTTGCCGGTGGCACTGGCGTTGCTGCCCGCGCTGCTCGACGACCGGGCAATGTCGACCTGGTTCGTGATGTCGGTCCCGTTGAAGCCCGTGCCTCGGACGGAGGCGATGAGCGCGGCGACGCCGTTGCCCGATCCCTGAGGACGTACGTAGAACGGGCCTGTCGACTTGGACTGGATCTTGGCCGAGCCGAACGCGTCATAGTTGGCGACGTTCTGGCCGTTGGCGCGAATGCGGACGGAGGAGCCGGTCGCCTTGGTGCCGTTGGTCAAGGCATCCATCGACGCTTCGAGCGTGTCGGAACCGACGGCGACATAGCTGTCGGAGACGGGTTCCGCATGAGCCGCCGGTGCCGTAGCGACCATGCCAAGCGCTAGGCTTGCCATGATGCCGAGGACGACAGGGCGCTTGATGTTGATCATCAAAACTGTCCTTTCGGTTGTCTGCCAACGGCTTTTGCCGGTGGCTGCCGTGGCGGGGGGATCGCTGGTCAACGACCCCCGCCCCGGTGCTCTGGGGTGACGGAGTTGCGCCGTCACAGTCGTTTCCGCCGTGTCAGCGGTGGAATGGCGAGCGCAGCGATCAGGGCGGCCGTGGCGCTCACAGGCACGACCGCAGCCATCGCGCCGACGTTCGGGTCACTCGCCGTCTTGCCCGACGACAGTGACTTGGCCGTTGCGCCGGTGGCGGCGGGGTCGGTCGCGACCGCGGCCGATGGTTGGGCTGCGGCCGTCTGATCAACTGCTGCGGTGGTTGCCGCGGCGGTCGTGGTTGTGGACGTCGTGTTTGTGGACCCCGCCGTAGCCGTCGCTGTGGGCGTCGCAGTCGGCGAGGCAGAAGCTGAAGGTCCTGACTTGATGGTGGCGGCTGCTGCAAGAGCCTGGGTTCTCCACGCCGCTGGGATCGGTGCGTACCCGTCAGGCAGCTCTCCATCTCCGGTGCCGGACACTTGACCAGTAGAGGCGGCGACGGTGATGAAGTTCGCATAGTCGGCCCTTACGGTCGCGTCGCTCATCGCAGGGTTGGCTGCGGCATAGACCGGCATGCTGAGCGGGTACGCCGCAGTGGCCGCCTTCGCGGCGCTCGAGGAGACGTCGAAGGCGACGACCTGGCTCTGCTTCGGGTCGACACTCATCGCCGCGGCCGCCGCGGTCAGGGCCGGCGTCGTCGGCGTCACGTACTGACCAGCCGGATTGAGCAGCGAGGCCTGGACCACCTGGTACTTGGCGGCCGCGGAGCTGTCCGTGAGGCCAATGACAGCCTGCAGACCGACCAGCGCCCGGTCTCCGGACCCAAACTTCGGCGGTATCGAGAGCGGGTCCCAGGCACCCAGCTTTTGAGGGTCGCCGCGCAGCACGAGGTAACCGCCCTTGTCGAGGCTCGAGGTGAACGCTCTCCAGGTGACGAGGTTGATGACGTTCGCGTAGGCGTAGCCCGCGGCCCCCTCGTATTCGATCGGGTCGGCCTTGGGGAAGTCGTCGCGCGGGAGGGTGAGGCCGGTGCCGGTCGGGTTCACGGACTCGTTTGTCGAGTAGTACGGGTTCACCTTCATGCCCCAGGGGTCGGCTTGGCCGTTCATGAAGGCCTTGGCGTCGGCGTTGCCCATGATGTACGACCAGACCTCCCACGCGGCGTCCGAGCGCCCGAGAGGCGCCAGTGCATCGGAGACGCCGACGCCAGCGATGGACATGTACTTCCAGTCGCTGTCGTTGATCGCAAGGAAGTCAGGGTCCTGCGTGATGTTACGGGTGCCGGTCAGGTGGGACGCGTTGGCCGCAGGTGGCACGGCATCCGTGTACGACGCAGTGAGAAGCTTCGCGAGGAGGCGAGGCGTGAGCTTGAGCGTCGAGAATGCTTGTCGTTCCTTGCCCGCCACAGAGTCCGGGACCTTCATCGTGGGGTTCGCCGCGTAGTCGATCGCGAATCCAATGGAGATTCCTGTGAGTCCGATCGGGGCGTACGTGAGGTTGTCCGGCACTCCCTCGGCGGACAGTGCCCTCGAGACCAGGGCCAACGGCGCGACGGACGTGCCGTTCGCCGCGAGAGCCGCGTCGGACTCCGCACCCGTGAGCAGCGAGTACACCGCACCGCCGGCGGAGTTGCAGAGCTTCGGCTGCCACTGGCTCACCGCGGCGGTCATGAGCTCGCTCCCCGAGAGCTGACGCTCCGAGGCCCCGATCGCGCAGGATAACCCGGCTGGCTTGAAGTTCAAGCGGATCGCGACGTGGTGCTTCCAGGTCTCCCAGAGCAGGCCCGACTGTGTGATGCCCATGCCACTGGCGTCGGTCGTGCCGCGGGGGATGATTACCAGCCAGCAGGATGCCCCACTGACCGTGCCGTTAGCGGCCGTCACCGCCGCGCCGCAGCCCAGTCCGGGGGACTGCTGCGCGGTCTGGAGCTCGAACGACACCGATCCGGTGCCGTCGGCGGCGAAGCCGGCCCAAGAGACCTCGTTGGTCGTGTACTTGGTGAAGAACTGGTTGTTGTCCAGATCCGGCGGGTTGACCACTCGTGTGCTGTTGACGACGCTGGCGATGGTTACGCCGGTCGCTGAGACGAAGGGGACCGCGGTCAGGGACGGCTCCCACCAGCCCGCGCCTGCTGCGGTGTACTGAGCGTCCTCCGACGAGGCCTCCGTGTCGGTGTTCCGGTTCGACCAACGGGTCGCACCGACTGTGTTGAACCCTCCGTACTGGCACGTCGTCCTGTCCGGGCGGGTGCCGTTGCTGCCCTTCTCGTCGCCCCAGCACTCGGCAATCTGCAGGAAGTTCGCGCCGCCCAGGGCCTGGTTGGGCACGGACGACTGCTTACCGCCAGTGTAGTTCACGGTAACGGCCTGCTGGATGAGGTCCTGTGTCTGCGAGACCGTCACCGCGAGGCCGGGGAACGGAGAGTCGACGACGTCCGGGTCATACGAGGCCGCGGTCACTGACTTGGCCGACGACGCGGGTACCGCGTGGGCCGGGGCGACGTCGGCGACGCCGCACAGTCCGATGAGGACGAGGGCTGCCGTCATCGCCAGCGCCCGACGCGGGTTCGTGGCGAGGAGGTCGCTCACGGCTTCGACCTTCCCTTGAGGCGATCCGACAGCAATGGAGGCAGGATCACGACGCCGAGGAGGAGCCCGGCCGCCGCCATCATGAGGCTCCGATTCGACCCTGTGCCGTCGTCCGTCAGCGTGTACGGAGACGACGCTGCACCAGACCCGCTGATAGCTCCCGCCGCAGAGGTACCGTCAAGGCTGGTCCCGTCCGTGGTGGTCCCGTCCGTTACGGTTCCCGACTGGTCCGTCCCGCCAGCGGCGGTGGAGTTGGACGCCGCCGAGTTGCCAGTACCCGCCGTGGTCGAACTCGTACCAGCCTTGGCGGTGCTGCCGGAGCTTCCGGTTCCCGTTACAGCTGTAGAGGTCGTCGCGCCACCGGTGCCGGTGGTGCACTGCGTCGTGCCCTGCTTGTCGCAGGCCTGCGGCTGCGGAGCGGTCTGCGCCAGGAGGTTGTTCGAGGGCGAGTCTCCGGCCTTGAAGGTGGGGTTGTTGCACTTCGACGTGTCGACGCCCGCACCGCCCGAGCCGGGTATCTTCTTGATCTGGTCGGAGCCAGCAAGGACGAGGTTCATGGGTAGCGGTGAGTAGCCGAGTGTGTCGGCCTGTTGCTGCCCCTCGCACAGGACATACCGCATGAACGCGCTCAGCGTGTTGCCCTTGTCGGTGGTGAAGATTCCGGCGACCTGGGTCGGGACGATCACGTACGAGTAGCTGGACAGCGGGTACGTCCGGGGGTCGGTGCTGTTGTAGACGCCGTCGAGGATCTGGGTGAGATAGTCCACCGAACTCGTGTCGGTGTTGATCTGGGCCTTGGTCAGCGCCACCGCCACCGAGGGGGCCGTGGGCTCGATGTAGTAGCCGGCCTTGTTCAGGACCTTGACGACAGGGAAGCCGGCCTTCTTCGCATACGAGTACTCGACGTAGGTGATGGCGCCCTCGCCGTAGTTCTGGGACACATAGCCGGACACGCCGTCCGAGCCCTTCTGGGCTTTGGCGTTGCCGATCAAGGGGAACTGGGAGGTCATGCCTGTGGTCCACATCGAGGGGAACTGTTTCGACATCCACAGAGTGAACTGGGCCGACGTGCCGGAGCCGTCGGACCGGACGACCGGCACGATCGTCTTGCTCGGCATCGCGAGAGCGGGATTGTCGGCCTTGATCGCCGCGTCGTTCCAGTTGGTGATCTTGCCGGTGAAGATCTTGGTGAGCGTTTCACCGCTCAACCGCAGGTTCGTCACCCGCTGGCCCGAGATCTTGAGGTTGTACATGAAGCTCGTGCCGCCCGCGACGATCGGCATATACGCATAGCTGGTCGAGGGGATCTCGGATGCGGACCCGTCTTCAGGGTGGGCCTGGAACGGGATCTCGCTGATGGCGAAGTCGACCGTGCCCTGGATGAAATCACGCCTGCCGGAGGTCGAGCCGACACCGTTGTAGTTGATCGTCATCGCGTAGTTGCGTGCCACGTTGCTGCGCCACTGGTCGAGCGCGTTCTGCGACCACGTGGAGCCGGAGCCCGAGATCGGGTAGTAGGCAGCCGCCTGCGCCGAGTCGGCGCCAGCCACCGCCCAGAGACCGACGAGGACCAAGGCGGCGAACAGGTGGGTGATACGACGGATGGGTATCATGCGGTCACCTTCTCGAGCGAGGCGGGCGGCTCGAACTCGTCGAGCGGTGCAGCGCGGTTGGCGCGGATCGTGAAGCGGTCGAGGTCTCGCTTCGACGCCTCGAGAGCGCGCCGGCGCTGACGATCCGAGAGCTCACCAGGAGCTTTGCCGCCCAAGGCGCGGGCGATGAGGAACAGCGTGAGAACGAGCGCAAGCAGGACGGCCGCGGCGCCGAAGCCGCGAGCGACCATCGTGGGCTCGGGGGAGCGGACGAAGTCGAAGACCTGAAGCGGCAGCGAGATCATCGGGCCCGACAAGGGGTTGGTGTTGAGAGCCGCGGTGATCCCGGAGGTGAGGAGTACAGGGCTCGTCTCGCCTATCCCGCGGGCGGTGCCGAGGATCACGGCAGTGACCAGCCCGGACCGTGCTGTCGGCAGGACCACGTGCCAGACGGTGCTCCACCGGGAGGAGCCGAGAGCGTACGAGGCCTCGCGGAGGTTCTGCGGCACGAGACGGAGCACGACATCGGCGGACCGGACCACGATCGGCATCATCATCACCGTGATCGCGATCGCCGCAGCCAGTCCGGAGCGCTCTTTGGTCACAGCCTGGATCAGGGCGGCGTACACGAACAGTCCCGCCACGATGGACGGCAGCGCGGTCATGGCGTCGGAGACTGTCCGTACGAAGCGTGCGAAGCGACCACCGACCTCGTTGAGGTAGACGGCGGTGCCGATCCCGAGCGGCACGGTGATGACCAGGGCGATCGAGATCTGGATGAGCGTGCCGACGATCGCGTGCATGATGCCGCCGACGCTGAGGGGGTCCAGCGGACCGGCGTACTGCATGGTCTGGGTGAGGAAGTTCCAGTGGAACATCGCCTCCGACCCGCGGGTCAGCGTGTAGACCACGATGAACACCAGGGCGCCGATGAGGATCACCCCAGCACTCCCGATGAGGACGGTGACGACTCGGTCAGCGACCTCCTGCCTGTCGGCGTCGGTGCGCACCATGAGTGCGTACAGGACGAGGAACGAGACGAACGCGACGACGAACCAGCCGATCGGGCCGTCGAGCGGCAGGAACCAGCCGAACAACAGGGTCGCCAGCGCCACCGCGCCGAGCATGGATCCGAACAGGTCGAAGAGCTGGCGTGGGGTGTAGCCACGGACGCCGCGACGAGGACCCTCGGGCACATCCGCGTCCGTGATCGAGGGCAGCGTCGTCCGGGGCTGCTCGAGCGTGAGCTGTGCCGACTCAGCCATCGCTCTCAGCCCCCGATCGGGAGCGAGCGACGATCGACGACGCGGTGAAGTTGACGATGAGCGTCAGAACGAAGAGCACCAGGCCGGCGGCCATCAGCGCCGAGAGCCCGAAGTCGCTGGCCTCGCCGTAGCGCAGCGCGATGAGCGCCGAGACCGAGTTGCTGCCGGTCTTGAGGACCTGCCAGTTGATGTCGAAGATCGGCGAGATGATCATGTACACCGCGATCGTCTCGCCGAGCGCACGGCCGAGCCCCAGCATCGTGCCCCCGATGATGCCGCCGGTGCCGAAGGGCAGCACGACGGTACGGATCATGCCCCAGCGGGTGGCGCCGAGCGCGTACGCACCTTCCCGCTCGCCGATCGGAGCCCGCGTGAAGGCCTCGCGCATGATCGATGTCTGGGTGGGCACGACCATGAGTCCGACGACGATGCCCGCGATGAATGCGGAGCTCGTGAAGGCGCTGGCGTCGGTCGCTGACGAGCCGTCCGCGTTGGTCACCGCGAAGACCGGGATCCAGCTGAAGCTCGTCGCGATCCACTGTGAGACGGGGATGATCTCTGCCTGAAGGAAATAGACGCCCCACAGGCCGAACACGATGGAGGGGACGGCCGCCATGAGGTCGACGAGCGTCACCAGCACGCCCCGCAACCGGCCACCGACGACCTCGGACAGCAGGAGCGCCGTGCCCAGGGAGAGCGGGAGGCTGATGGCCAGGGCGATCAGCGCGATCGTCACGGTCCCGAACAGGACCGCTCCGACGCCGAAGATCTGGTGCTCGGGGGCCCAGGCGCGCTGGGTGAGGAAGGAGAAGCCCGCGACCCGGAGGGCGGTGCTGGCGCGCAGCGAGAGGAAGAGCCCGACGGCGACCATGATCGCGACGGTGATCCCGCCCGCCGCGTACGCCACCGTCCGGAAGATCCTGTCGGTGAGCCCAGGAAGGACGTTGATGGCGCGCGCTTTGTCCGGTGCCGCGAGCGCCAGGCCCGCTTCATCTAGGACAAGGGTCATCCCCAACTGCCTTCCCCAAGGAGCTCGCTACTGCAAGCCGTCGGCGTCATCCTGTGACATCTCGGGACGTTTCACAAACCATTCTCCCGGGCACTTCAGGGCCTTGATGAACGGTAGGAAACAGCGACGTGAACTGTGGGTGGCGAGGGCAGGATTGACGCGTGGACTAGAGGTGACGCGGGTAACTGTCGCGGTCCATGCTGAGCGTGAAACTGAGGATCTTCAGTGTTACGCAGAGTTCACCGGAAGAAAAGTCTCTTCTCAGAACCCCTTGACAACTCTCACAGGATCCTCTGCTCTTCGGCGCCGTCTCAGGCAGGACGGGAGCCGGTGAGGCCCGGGCCCACGAGCGCCCACAACCGCTCGGCTCTGGCCTCCGGCGACTCGCTCGTCACCAGGGATTCCGGCAGTGCCACGACGCCGAGCACGCAGTCTGCGAGGGTGGTCGCCAGGTCGTACAGGGCGACGTCGTCCGCGACTTCGCCGTCGGCGATGGACTGCTGGAGGCACCGCATGAAGAAGGCGCGCCACTGTTCCAGGGCGCCGTGACCGTCGACCGCGAGCTCGCTCCCGATCCGTACCAGTGCCCGAGCCCGTACATC
>PMLO01000166.1:7359-11326 GCA_003158895.1 Propionibacteriaceae bacterium | reverse complement strand
CCGTTACCTCACCAACAAGCTGATAGGCCGCGAGCCCATCCATGACCGCCGGAACTTTCCACCTCAATCGATGCCGATCGAGGTAGTATCCGGTATTAGCAGCTGTTTCCAACTGTTATCCCAGGGTCAAGGGTAGGTTGCTCACGTGTTACTCACCCGTTCGCCACTCGTGTACTCCGAAGAGCCTTACCGTTCGACTTGCATGTGTTAAGCACGCCGCCAGCGTTCGTCCTGAGCCAGGATCAAACTCTCCGTTGAATTTTATCGGTTATCAGAGCCGAAGCTCCGTTTTCCGTCTCAATGAGGTTTGACTACCTGACGTTGGACCCATTGCTGGGTCTTTCATCAATTCATCAAAGGAACCGAGGTCTGTTTCTTCCGAAGAAGTCATGACCGTCGGGGCACAAATAAATGTGCATTTTTTGGCATTGACTTTAAGCACGCTGTTGAGTTCTCAAGTTTCGGGTGCGTCCTGCGCTTTGGTATCAACCGCGGCTTGGGGCAACTCGACTTACTTTAGTCGCGCCTTCAGGGCCTGTCAAACTCGGTCCTTCGGGCTCTTCATCGCTCGTGACTAGGTCTTCGAGGCTGGGCGTACCAGTCCCGTCGGCTGCGTCGGAGAGTGATGGTCTGCCAGTCCGTCCTCAGCGAACATCGCCCAAGCTTCCGGCCCATCGGGCCTTGTGTTGAGCGGTTCGCCTCGTCCGTGTCACCGGCAAGGCTTGGTGAACATTACGGACCGTTCGCCGCAGGGTCAAATCGGGCCGGGAACCCGGGCGTGTCGCGTGTGCGGCGCCACCCCGGGCACGTCAGGCGTCGACGCTCAGGGCCCCCACGGTGCGCTTGCCGCGTCGCACGACCACGTATCCCCCGGGGAGGAGATCGGCCGCTGTGAGTGCCGCATCAGCGTCCGTGACCTTGGCGTTGTTGACGTATGCGCCGCCCTCAGCGATCGCTCGACGGCCTGCAGAGAGGCTGGGGACCACTCCTGCGGTCTGGAGCGCTGACGCGACGCTCAGCCCATCCAGTGACGGCACGGCCGAGGCCTTCAGCTCCTTCGCCACGGCTCGGAGCGTGCCTTCAGGGAGGTCCTGCAATGACCCTCGCCCGAACAGAGCGTCCGCGGCGGCGACCGCGGCCCGTCTCTCCGTCTCCCCGTGCACGAGGTCGGTCACGTCGTCCGCCAACGCACGCTGTGCCGCTCGCAGATGCGGTGCCTCCGCCGTCTGCCGCTCGAGCTCCTCGACCTCCTCGCGGGACCTCGGCGAGAACACCCGCAGGTACGTGCCGACCATGGAGTCCTCGGCCGCCAGGAAGAACTGGTGGAACGCGTACGGACTGGTGAGCTGGGCGTCCAGCCAGACGCTGCCTCCCTCGGTCTTGCCGAACTTCGTACCGTCAGCCTTGGTGAGCAGGGGCGTCGCCATCGCGTGGGCCCGCCCGCCGGCGGCTCTCCGGATCAGCTCCACGCCGGCGGTGATGTTGCCCCACTGGTCGGAGCCTCCTGTCTGCATCGTCACCCCGTGCTCGGTGAACAGATGGAGGAAGTCCATTGACTGGAGCAGCACGTACGAGAACTCCGTGTACGAGATGCCGGACTCGAGTCGGTTCCGTACGACGTCGCGCGCAAGCATCCGGTTGACGCTGAAGTGCTTGCCGATGTCGCGCAAGAAGTCGATCGTGGACATCCCCGACGTCCAGTCGAAGTTGTTCACCAGCGTCGCGCCGTTCTCCCCTTCGAACGAGACGAACCTCGACACTTGCTGGCGGATGCGTTCCACCCAGCCCGCGACGACGTCGGTGGGGTTGAGGACGCGCTCAGCGGCCTGCTTCGGGTCTCCGATGAGCCCTGTCGCGCCGCCGACCAGCAGGTAGGGCTTGTGCCCTGCCGCCTGGAGGTGCCGTACGAGGATCAGCTGCACGAGGTTCCCGAAATGCAGGGAAGGCGCGGTCGGGTCGAACCCGACGTAGAACGAGACCGGTCCCGCCGCGAAGTGTTCAGCGAGGGCTTCTTCGTCGGTCGACTCGGCGAGGAGTCCCCGCCACTTCAACTCGTCCAGTACTCCGGTCACCCGGCGCACTCTACCGATCGCATCGTCCGAGGTCGCACGCTTTCCGCGGCGCGGTCGATGCGATCGATAGCCTGTCGTCAACGCAGGAGAAGGAGACCGACTCATGTCTGGTGGGCTGGCCGCTCTGCTCGACGACATCGCGGCGATCGCCAAGGTGGCGGCCGCGTCACTCGACGACATCGGTGCTGCGGCCGGCAAGGCGAGCGCGAAGGCCGTCGGCGTCGTGGTCGACGACACCGCCGTGACGCCACGGTACGTCCAGGGCTTCCTGGCACACCGCGAGCTGCCGATCATCCTCAAGATCGCCAAGGGCTCGCTGCGGAACAAGCTCGTCTTCATCTTGCCGGTCGCGCTGCTGCTGAGCCAGTTCCTTCCCTGGCTCATGACGCCGCTGCTGATGATCGGCGGCTCTTACCTGTCGTTCGAAGGTGCCGAGAAGGTCTACGAAGTGTTCTGGGGCGGACACCACGAGGCGGCGACGACGCAGGAGATCGCCGAGCTCGGCAGCCCGGAGCACGAGAGGTCGATGGTCTCCGGCGCGATCCGTACAGACCTCATCCTTTCCGCGGAGATCATGGCGATCGCCCTCGCGGAGGTGACCAGCCAGCCGTTGCTCTCGCGAGCCGTCATCCTGGCGATGGTCGCCGTACTCATCACGATGCTCGTGTACGGAGTCGCTGCGATCATCGTGAAGCTCGACGACATCGGCCTGGCGCTCGCCGAGCGCAAGTCCCGGCGCGTGCAGGGGTTCGGCCGCGGGCTGGTCAGCGCGATGCCGTACGTGATGCGCGTGATCTCGACCATCGGCATCGCCGCCATGATCTGGGTCGGCGGGCACCTGGTGCTGTCCGGCTCGTACACGCTGGGCTGGCACGCCCCGTACGGCTTCGTGCACCACCTGGAGGACTCGGTCGGCACGGTTCCGGGCGTGGGCGGCGTTCTGGCATGGCTCGTCGACACCGTGGCGTCGGCGCTGGTCGGCCTGCTCATCGGCTTCGCCGTCGTCGGCGTGCTGAAGCTCGTCCCCAAGCGCAAACCCACACCCGCTCCGGAGCCGGACCAGGTCGCTCCACCTACCGAGTGAGCGCCTCGCGGAGCTCGGCGAGCTGCTCGCGCACCCGTACCGTCGCGGTCCCTCCCCTGCCGTCCCGGCTGTCGATGGACCCCGCCACGGATAGGACCGTGATCACGTCGGGCGTCAGCTCCGGCGAGATCTCGACCACCTGGTCGGCCGTGAGGTCGGTGAGCTCGATCCCGCGCTCCTCGCAGTAGCGCACGGCCTCGCCGGCGATCTCGTGGGCGTGGGCGAACGGGACCCGCTGCCGTACGAGCCAGTCGGCCACGTCCGTCGCGAGCGAGAAGCCGCGGGGAGCGAGCTCGGACAGACGCTCAGGATGGAAGCGGAGCGTCGACACCATGCCCGCGACCGCCGGCAGCAGCACTGCGAGCTGGTCGAGCGAGTCGAAGATGGGCTCCTTGTCCTCCTGGAGGTCTCGGTTGTACGCGAGCGGCAGGCCCTTGAGCGTCGCGAGGAGGCCGCTGAGGTTGCCGATCAGGCGACCCGCCTTGCCACGCGCCAGCTCGGCCACGTCGGGGTTCTTCTTCTGNNCTTCTGCGGCATGATGCTCGACCCCGTCGACCACGCGTCGTCGAGCGTCGCGAAACCGAACTCGTGGGTGCACCAGATGATGACGTCCTCGGCGAGCCGGGAGATGTCGATGCCGACCTGCGCGCACACGTACGCCGCCTCGGCGACGAGGTCGCGCGCGGACGTGCCGTCGATCGAGTTCGACACAGAGCCCGCGAAGCCGAGCTCCACCGCTACAGCCTCCGGATCCAGACCCAGGGACGTACCGGCGAGCGCCGCGGACCCGTACGGGCTGATCGCGAGCCGC
>PMLO01000166.1:0-7327 GCA_003158895.1 Propionibacteriaceae bacterium | reverse complement strand
GCGTCACGCAGGTACATCCGTACCAGCGTGGCGATCTGGTCGTTGCGTGAGCGACCCGCCCGCAGCCGTCCGCCCAGCTCGGCGCCGAGCCGCTCGGTGAGGCCGCGCTCCAGCGCGCCGTGCACGTCCTCGTCGGTGGGCAGCGGTCCGAACGCGCCCGACTCGACGTCGGCCGCAAGGCCGTCGATGCCGGCCAGGAGCTCGGCCAGCTCGCCGTCGGTCAGGAGCCCGGCACGGTTCAACGCCCGAGCGTGCGCACGTGATCCCGCGAGGTCGTACAGCGCGAGCCTCCAGTCGAACTGCGTCGACTGCGAGAGCGCGAACATCGCGTCCGCNNGGGCCGCCGGCGAACCGGCCTCCCCAGAGCACCCCGTGGGTCATGCGACTCCTTCCGAGCCGAGTGTGAGCAGCCTCTCGGCGACCGCCTCGCCGCCTGCGACGTCTCGCGTCACGAGCAGCACCGTGTCGTCGCCGGCGACGCAGCCGAGGACATCGTCCCAGCCCGCCCGGTCCAGCGCTGACGCGAAGTACTGAGCGGCGCCCGCGGGCGTCCGTACGACGACGAGGTTGCCCGATGCCTCGGCGCGCAACAGCAGGTTGGAGCACAGCTTGGCGAGGCGCGAGCTGTCCTCGGGCATGTCGAAGGCGCTGTCGTCGGTGATCGCGTACGCGACGGCACCGTCAGCGCGCCTGACACGTACGGCTCGCAGCTCCATGAGGTCGCGTGACAGCGTGGGCTGCGTGACCTCGAAGCCTTCGCTCGACAGCATCCTGCGCAGCTCGGTCTGCGAGGTGACCACGTGCGTCGCCACGAGATCGGTGATCCGCGCCTGCCGCCGAGCCTTGGGCAGGTCGGCGTGGTGCTTCATGCGGCCAGCGCCTTCTCGTACAGCGCCGGCCATGCGGCCACGAACGGTGCGAGGTCGTCGCTGGTGATGATGAGCGGCGGCGCGAGGCGGATCCGGTCGGGGCGAGCGGGGTTGACGATGAAGCCCGCCTCGAGCGCGGCGGCGGCGAACGCCGGCGCGACGGACTGCTCGAGCTGGACGCCGCGGAGGAGACCACGACCATCGACGGCGACGACGCCCGGCAGGCCCGTGAGGTCCGCGGCGAGCTGGTCGCCGACCGCATTGATCTGCGGCAGGAGCGGCTCGAGGATCCCCAGGACCGTCAGCGCCGCGCGTGCCGCGAGCGGGTTCCCGCCGAACGTCGAGCCGTGCATGCCGGGCTGAATGAGGTCGGCCGTCGCGCCCGTCGCGAGGCAGGCGCCGATCGGGAAGCCGTTGCCGAGGCCCTTGGCGACTGTGACGAGGTCCGGCACGACCCCCTCGCGCTGGTGGTCGAACCACCGTCCAGACCGGCCGATGCCCGTCTGGACCTCGTCCAGCCACAGCAGCGCGCCGTGGCGGCTCGTGATCTCGCGCGCCGCGGTGAGGTAGCCGTCGGGCGGCACGATCACGCCGGCCTCGCCCTGCATCGGCTCCAGCACGACAGCCGCCACCGTGTCGTCAACGGCCGCTGCGAGAGCCGCAGCGTCCCCGTACGGCACGAACGTCACGTCGCCGGGCAGCGGCTCGAACGGCTCCCGGTACGCGGCCTTGTACGTGATGGCCAGCGCACCCATCGTGCGGCCGTGGAAGCTGTTCTCGGCGGCGATGATGCGTGTCCGGCCAGTGCGCCGGGTGACCTTGAACGCCGCCTCGTTGGCCTCGGTGCCGGAGTTCGCGAGGAAGACCTTCGCGTCGTGGCCGAGCAGGCCGGAGAGCTTCTCGGCGAGGGCGATCTGGTTCGGCGAGGTGAAGAAGTTCGAGACGTGCGACAGCGTGGCCGCCTGGTCGGCGAGCGCCGCCACGTACGCGGGGTGCGCGTGCCCGAGCGAGGCGGTGGCGATGCCGGCCAGCAGGTCGAGGTACCGGGTGCCCTCGTCGTCGTACAGGTGGACGCCCTCGCCACGTACAAGCTCGCGCAGGGGCATGCCGAACGCGTTGATGAGGCTGTCCGAGTAGTGCTGCTGCCAGGTCCCCCCGCTCGCCGCGGTGGCTGGTGCATGCTCCCACTGATTCATGAGGTGGCTCCTTGGTCCGGCACGACGGTGGTGCCATGGGCTGTGCCGGCGAGGTCGGCGAGGACGATGTGGGGGACGCGGCCGTCGACGACCGTCGCCTGGGGGACGCCGGACTGNNAGCTCGGCCAGCTCGGTGGCCGTGATGCGCTCCACGACCTCGGTCGAGCTCGGCCAGTCCGCGTACAGGCCGGCGACGTCGGTGAGCACGATGAGTCGTACGGCTCCGAGCGCGGCGGCCAGCGCTGCAGCGGCCGTGTCGGCGTTGACGTTGTGGACCACGCCGTTGGCATCAGGTGCGAGAGTGGCGACGACCGGTACGCGGCCGGAGTCGAGGTGGTCCAGCACGAGCTGCGGCGACACCTCGGCGACATCCCCGACCAGCCCGAGGTCGATCTCGACGCCGTCCAGCACGAGCCCTTTCCGTACCGCCGTGAACGTCACCGCGTCCTCGCCGGACATGCCGACGGCGACCGGGCCGTGCGCGTTGACGAGGTTGACGATCTCGCGGCCGACCTGTCCGACGAGCACCATCCGTACGACCTCGAGGGCTTCCGGCGTCGTCACTCTCAGCCCGCCGCGGAACTCCGAGGCGATGCCGAGGCGGTTGAGCATGGACGAGATCTGGGGGCCGCCCCCGTGGACGACGACGACCCTGATCCCGGCGGCGCGCAGCTCGGCGATGTCGGCGGCGAAGGCCTCCTTGAGCTCGGGCGCGACCATCGCGTTGCCGCCGTACTTCACGACGACGGTTGAGCCCTTGTACGTGCTGAGGTCGGTCATGTCGGGTAGTCCGCGTTCTCCGAGACGTAGCCATGGGTGAGGTCGTTGGTCCAGATCGTCGCCTGCTCGGCACCGGCGTGGAGGTCGATGGTGACGTGGACCTCGCGGGGCCGCAGATCGACCAGCGACCTGTCGGCCCCGATCGCCCCCGACTGGCAGACCATGACGCCGTTGAAGGACACGTCGAGCTGCTCGGGCTCGAACGCGGCCTGCGTCGTACCGACCGCCGAGACCACGCGACCCCAGTTCGGGTCGTTCCCGGCGATCGCGCACTTGAACAGGTTCGAGCGAGCCACCTCCCGGGCCACCTCGAGTGCGTCGTCCTCGGTCGCGGCGTTCACGACCTCGATGGCGACCTCGTGCTCCGCACCCTCGGCGTCGGCGATGAGCTGCCGTGCGAGGTTGGCGCAGACCTGAGTGAGGATCTCGGTGAACTCCCCCGGTTCCGGGTGGACCCCGGTCGCACCGTTGGCCAGCACCAGCACGGTGTCGTTGGTCGACATGCAGCCGTCGGAGTCGGCCCGGTCGAACGTGACGTGGGTCGCGGCCCGCAGCGCGGTGTCGAGCTCGGTCGCGTCGACCTCGGCGTCCGTGGTGATGATCACGAGCATCGTGGCGAGACCTGGCGCGAGCATGCCCGCGCCCTTGGCCATGCCGCCGATGGCGTACCCGCCCTGGCCGGTCGCCTGCGCCGTCTTGGCGTGCGTGTCCGTGGTGATGATCGCGTTCGCCGCTGCTGGGCCGCCATCGGCGGCGAGCGCGGCAGCTGCGGTCACGACACCCGCCTCGAGCTTGTCCATCGGCAGCCGTACGCCGATGATGCCGGTCGAGCAGACACCCACATCGGTGAGCATGCAGTCCAGCTGCTCGGCGACGACGACGGCCGTGCGAGCGGTGTCCTGCCGTCCGCCCTCCCCCGTACAGGCGTTGGCGCCACCGGAGTTGAGGACGACCGCGGAGAGCTGCCCGTCAGCGATCGCCGCGCGTGTCCAGCCCACCGACGGGGCGAAGACCCGGTTCGAGGTGAAGACGCCGGCCGCGTCGAAGCGCGGGCCGAGACTGCGTACGAGCGCCACATCGAGCGCGCCCGTCGACTTGAGGCCGGCCGCGACGCCGGACGCCTCGAAGCCGGATGCTGCCGTGACGCCGTTGCGCCCGGGCTGGATCGAGGTCACGGTGCGACTCCGTTGTCGGTCAGGCCGAGGGTCTCGGGGAAGCCCAGGGCGAGGTTGAGGCACTGTACGGCCGCGCCGGCGGTGCCCTTGGTGAGGTTGTCGATCGCGGCGACGGCGACGAGGCGACCGGTGGTCGTGTCCACAGCCGTCTGTACGTGGCAGGCGTTCGACCCGACGACCGACTGGGTCGCCGGCCAGCGGCCCTCGGGGAGGTAGTGGACGAAGGACTCGTCGGCGTAGAAGGCCGTGTATGCAGCCCGTACAGCGTCGTGGTCGACCCCGTCGGCCAGCGGAGCCGTACAGGTCGCGAGTATCCCCCGCGGCATCGGCGCCAGCAGCGGAGTGAAGCTGACCTTCGGGGCATGCGCACCGCAGGCCATGAGGTTCTGGACCATCTCCGGCGTGTGCCGATGGACGCCGCCGACGCCGTATGCGGACATCGAGCCCATGACCTCCGCGCCGAGCAGGTTGACCTTCGCGGACTTGCCGGCGCCGGAGGTCCCCGAGGCGGCGACCACGACGATGTCGTCGGTGATCAAGCCGTTCGCCACCGCTGGCGCGAGCGCCAGCGTGACCGAGGTCGGGTAGCAGCCGGGGATCGCGATCCGCTTCGCACTCTTCAGGACCTCACGTTGGCCCGGGATCTCAGGGAGACCGTACGGCCAGGTTCCCGCGTGCGGCGAGCCGTAGAACTTCTCCCAGTCGGCGGATGATGTCAGCCGGAAGTCGGCGCCCATGTCGAGTACGAGCACGTCGTCGCCGAGCTGCGCGGCGATCTCGGCCGACGCGCCATGCGGTAGCGCGAGGATGACCACGTCATGCCCGGCGAGGTTGTCGGCATTCGTCGCGACGATCGGGCGGTCCGCCAGGGCCGGCAGGTTCGGCAGGTGGTCGCCCAGAATCGAGCCCACACTCGACTTGGCCGTCACCGCCCCGATCTCCACCTCGGGATGCCCGAGCAGGAGCCGCAGTGCCTCACCACCTGCATAGCCTGTACAGCCGGCCACCGCCACACGTATCGTCACAAGCATGATCATGCATGAGCGAGCATGATCATGCAAACTCAATGACCGTACAGCTAGGCGAAGCCGAAGATCGGCCCGAAGGCGACCACCACGACTGTCGCCCAGGCGCCGTACACGGGCAGGTAGCGGGTCTGCCAGCGCTCGAGGGAGGCGAACGGCCGCGCGCCGCGCAGGAACCCGACCGTGAACCACGCGGTGCCGAGGAGCTGTACGAGGAGGAGCAGGTTCAGGCCGAGGGCCGCGAGCTTGTTCGGGCTCGTTCCGAACTCGGCGATCCTCGTCACCATCGCCGCGAGCATCACGGCGTCGACCGCGAGCGCTGCCACGACGAGGACGAGCTGCACCGCGTCGAACAGCCCTGCACGGGTCATCGGGTCACGCGCGGAGATCGCGTAGAGAAGCAGGCACTCGACCAGGATGAGCACCGCGTCCATCGCGATCAGCAGGTCCCTGTTGACGCTGCCCAGCGAGCCCGATGCCACCAGCGCGGTCAGCACGGTGAGCAGCATGACGATCGTCAACGGGGTGAAGATCTTGGTCAGCACGGGGGCGATGTTCTCGACGACGTTCTTCTTCGCCTCAACGAGCCAGGCGGCAACGATGAGCGCGCCGGGAACCGCGAACGGCATCACCCAGTCCCCCATCACTGTCGCCACGTCGATGCCGATCAGGCCCAGCACGGCGGCCGTCAGGCCGAGAAGGACCCCGCCTCCCAGGGCAAGCAGGACGAAGTAGATGACCAGCTCGCCCGTGAACCGCGCGAAGTCCATGCGCCGGGCGTCGGAGCGCCAACGGCCCGCCACGTACGCGACGCCGACGAGGAGCCATTCGATGACCAGCACATGAAGGGCAGCGAGCGTCTCCGTGGATCCGTTCGCTGCGTACGGATAGGCGTTGAGGACCACTGCAAGCGCGGCGAACGCGACCAGCAGCACCGCCGCAACCGGGATGGAGATGCGTCGACGCCACCCGAAGTAGCCGACAACGAACGGCAGCACGAGCAGCCCGGCGTTACGAACAAGGGCTCCGGAGTCGTGGATCAGGATGCCGCCGACCTTGAACGCGATCCCGGCGCCGACCCCGAGCCCCAGGACGACCGCAAGCTCCTGCCAGGCCGGAGCGCTGTCATGCTCGGGATCCTCCGGTACCAGGGACAGCTGCTTCCACAGTCGTTCGGAGTGTTCGCGAGCGAACTCCCGCGACACCGCGTCGAGGTTGCCGAGACGCGTGATCGCGATGAGGAAGGCCTCGTTGTCGTCGAGGCCCGTGGCCCTCAGATCTGCGACCTGCCCTCGCAGGTGGTCCTCCAGCTCGTCGACATCGGCCGGTGCGATCGCTTGGCGCCGCAGGACGTAGCCGCGCCACCTGTCGATGTTGGTCTCGAGCTCCACGTCCTGGGGCATCAGACCATCCCCTCGGCGAGTCCCGGGCGCTGGGCCGTCTGCCACACCTGGCGCAGCGCGTCGGCCACGACGGTCCACTGTTCCTGACGCTCGGCCAGCAGCTCCCGGCCGGACGCGGTCAAGCAGTAGTGCTTGCGGCGGCGGCCGACCTCCGAGAGACCCCACGACGACGAGACGTACCCGAGCCGCTCCAGCCGGTGCAGCAGCGGGTAGAGCATGCCGTCGGTCCACTCCATGCGACCGCCGGACAGCTCAGCGACCCGTTTGAGGATCGCGTAGCCGTACAGCTCCCCCTCGGAGAGGATCCCGAGGACCAGCGGGGTCGCCGACGCGGCGACCAGGTCCTTGTCGATGCGCACGAGCCCTCCATACGTTGAACTGCTAGGTATCATACCTCGCAGCTCNNGCAGCATCTCGTACAGCCCCCGCCTCCGCCTCGGTAAGGGTCCGGTCGGTGGCTCGGAGCTTGAGCGCGAAGGCCAGGGACTTCTTGCCGGCACCGATCGCGTCGGAGACGTACACGTCGAAGAGCCGTACGTCCTCGAGCAGGGCGCCTGCCCCCTCGCGCAGCGCGGCTTCGACGTCGCCCGCCTGGACGGAGGCGTCGACGATGAGGGCGACATCTTCCTTGGCGACCGGCCACGAGGAAACGGGCGTGACGGATCCAGGACCCGGTACAAGGTCGCACAGCGCGTCGAACGACAGCTCGGCGGCAGCGGTGCGCGGCGGCAGGCCGTACGCCTGGCACACCGACGGATGCAGCTCGCCCGCGTAGCCGACGGTCACGTCGCCCACGGACAGGCGAGCGCAGCGGCCCGGGTGGTACGGGGCGTACGTGTCGGCCGTGCGATCGAGCTGAACTCCCAGGGCGCGCGCCAC
>PMLO01000057.1:10809-21672 GCA_003158895.1 Propionibacteriaceae bacterium | reverse complement strand
GCGGGTGACGTCGTCTCGTTCCTTCTCGGTTGGGAGACGATGGCGATCGCGTCGACCGTCCTGCTGCTGGCCGATCATGCCGTCCGGCCGGCGGTCCGCCCCGCCGCGGTCTGGTACGCGGTGATGACCCACCTCAGCTTCCTCAGCCTGGCCACGGGCTTCGCGCTCGTGGCGAGCACGGCGCACAGCACGACGTTCACGCAGATCGCCGCCGCGCACATCACCGGTCCCACGGGGATCGCGGCCTTCCTGCTGCTTCTCGTCGGCTTCGCGACCAAGGCCGGCCTCGTACCGCTTCACGTCTGGCTGCCGCGCGCCCACCCGGAAGCGCCCAGCCACGTCTCGGCCCTGATGAGCGCCGCCATGGTGAAGCTCGGCGTGTACGGGATCATCCTGCTCACCGGAACCTGGCTGCCCGACGTCTCGCGTCCCTTCGCCATCCTCGTGCTGGCGTTGGGGGTCCTCTCCGGCGCGTACGGGATCCTGCAGGCCAGCATCACCAGCGACCTCAAACGACTCCTCGCCTACTCGACGACGGAGAACGTCGGCCTTGCCGTCACCGCGGTCGGCGTCGGCATGCTCCTGTCGAACGCCGGTCAGGACGCGGTCGCGGCCATCGCCCTCGTCGCCGCGCTGCTTCTCGTCGTGAGCCACGCGGCCTTCAAGACCGTGCTCTTCCTCGGCGCCGGGACGATCCTCCATGCCACGGGCGAGCGAGATCTCGACAGGCTCGGTGGCCTGGTGCGATCGCATCCCGTCACCGCCTGGACCTTCGGGATCGCAGCCATGGGTGCGGCCGCGCTGCCCGTCACCAGCGGGTTCGGCGCCGAGTGGACGCTGCTGCAGGCGCTCGTACATGGCGACGGCCGCGCGAACATCACGCTCGCCCTCGCACTCCCCGTCACCCTCGGCCTCATGGCGCTGACCATCGGGTTGGGTCTGCTGACGTTCGTCAAGGCGTTCGGCACGGCGTTCCTCGCGAGACCTCGTTCCGCGGCGGCGGCAACGCCCGCGCCAGAGTTCACGTCGATGCCCGGCAGCGCGGCGATGGGCGTCGCCCAGGCCATCGGAGCTCTCGCCGTGATCGGTCTCGGCCTTGCGGTGGGTCCTGTCGCCACCGGGCTCTCATCGGTACTCGGCTACACGGGGATCGTGACGAGCGAGCTGGGCGGCCTGCGACTGGTGACGATCGGCGTTCTCGACCCGTACGCGCTGGGTCTGCTCGCGCTCGGCCTCGCGCTCCCGGTGGCGCTGCTCGTCCTGGTTGTACGGCGCCGCGTCCCCCGACGAGTGACTGACCTGGCGTGGGGCTGCGGCGGAGCCCGTACGTCCCCGCGGATGGAGTACACGGCAACGTCGTACGCCGAACCCCTCGTCCGCGTCTTCGGCGAGGCCCTGCGTCCCACCCGGTCACTCGAGGTCTCGCACCTCGCGGAGGACCATGTCCTGGAGAACAGGGTCGCGTTCGCGCAGCAGGTCACCGACATCGTCGAGGACCGCTGGTACGCACCTGCGGTGGGGTGGCTCCGCTTCGCCGGCGACCAGGCCCGACGCGTACAGAACGGCAGCATCCACCGCTACCTCGGCTTCTCGTTCGCCGCGCTCGTGGTCGTCCTCATCGTGGTGACGCTGCCATGATCGCCACACTCCTCGTCATCGTGCAGGTCGTCGTCGCGACGGCGATCACGCCGCTGCTCCTCGGCGTCATGCGGCAGGTGCGCGCCCGGATGGAGGGCCGAGTCGGCCCGGGCGTTCTTCAGCCGTACCGCGACGTCCGCAAGCTCCTGGCCAAGGAACCGCTGCGTGCCGACGGCTCGAGCGGCGTGCTCATCGCCGCCCCCCTGGTGCTGCTGGTCTCCAGCCTGATGGTGGTCGCGCTCGTACCGCTCGTCACGACCGCGAACATCCCCGCTGTTCCCAACGACCTCTTCGTCGTGGTCTCCATCCTGCTCATCGGGACCGTCGCCCTGGCGTTGCTCGGCCTGGATGCGGGTACGGCGTTCGGGGGCATGGGCTCCAGCCGCCACATGATGATCGCCGCTCTGGTCGAACCCACCGTGCTGATGAGCGTGTACGCGCTGTCGATCCCGGTCGGGAGCTCGACGCTCAGCAAGATCGTCGTGGCGCGCGGTGCTGACGTGACGCGCGTGGTCACCCCAGCCGGCCTCCTAGCCGTCGTCGCATTGGTCGTCGTCGTCCTCGCGGAGACGGGCCGGCTCCCCGTCGACAACCCGTCGACGCACCTCGAGCTGACGATGATCCACGAGTCGATGATCCTCGAGAGCGGCGGACGCGACCTGGCGTGGCTCGAGGTGGGCTCGTGGCTTCGGCTCACCGCGCTACTGGGCCTCGTCGTCAACCTGGCGCTGCCGTGGGGACTGGCCGACAGTGCTCAGCCGCTCGCCGTGCTCGTCGCCGTCGTCGCATTCATCGTGAAGCTGCTCGTCGCCGGAGCCCTCGTCGCCGCCGCCGAGGTCTTCATGGCGAAGGTGAGGCTCTTCAAGGTCCCCGAGCTCCTCGCGGGCTCGTTCGTGCTGGCGTTCCTCGCCGTGACCGCGTCGTACCTGGCGGGATGAGGACCTCATGAATGCATCGCTGACATCCAGCCTTGTCACCACAGCCGTGGGGGTGCTGCTCCTGACCGCGGTGCTGCAGACCTGGCGACGCTCGGCGGCAGGATCTGTACGGCTGCTGGTGATCCAGGGACTCGCGCTGGCGACGCTCGTCGCGGCGCTGGGAGCCTCCCGTGGCGACGTGCAGCTGTTGGTCGTGGCGGGAGTCGTCGCCCTGGTCAAGGCAGGGCTGCTCCCGTGGGCGCTGGGACGTACGGCGACGGGACGTCTCGTGGAGCGTGACTCCGCTGTACGACCGGCGATCGGCCTGCTCGGCGCGACGGTCCTCACGATGTTCGCGTACGCGGTCAGCGATCCGCTCCGAGGCGGGGACCAGAGTGCAGCTGCCCGGGCGATACCGGCGGGCATGGCCCTCGTACTCATCGGGTTCTGGATCCTGCTCACCAGGCACTCGGCGGTGAGCCAGCTCGTGGGCTTCGTCGTGCTCGACAACGGGATAGCCATGGTCGCGTTCCTCACCTCGGACGGGCTCCCGCTCACGGTCGAGCTCGGAGCGACGCTCGACGTCCTGCTCGTAGTCGTGATCCTGCGGACGCTCACGACCCGGATGCGCAACACGCACGGCAGCACGTCCGTCGACGACCTGACCGAGCTGAGGGACTGATGACCGTGTTTCTCTGGCTGCCCGTCCTCGTCCCTACGGTCTTGGGCGCGATCATCGCGTGGCGGCACAGCGATGCGTTCGCCCGGTTCGTACCCCTCGTGGTCGCCCTCGTCATCCTCGCCTGCGGCATCGCGCTGGTGGCGAAGGGCCAGGTCGTCACATCCTCTGTGCTGCGCGCCGACGCCACCTCCTCGTACGTGCTCCTGTGCGTCGGGGCCGTGGCGGTCGTCGCCCTGTGGGGCGGCCTGTCCGCGCAATCGCTCGATGTGCGCAGCGATGCCCTGATCTGCGCGTTCCTCGCGGCGATGAGCCTCGCGGTTCTCTCCGACAACCTCGGCGTCATGTGGGTGGCGATTGAGGCGACCACGATCGCCACGGCTTTCCTCGTCGGCCACGCGGGAACGCGGGGCGCGACCGAGGCGGCCTGGAAGTACGTGGTCCTCGGCTCCGTCGGCGTCGCGATCGCGTTCCTCGGCATCGTGCTCGTGTACGCGTCCAGCCGCGCCAGCGGCGCCCCCACGCTCTCATGGGTCGCGCTGACGAGCGGGGGCATCAGCTTGTCCCCTCACCTCGCGCGGGCCGGCGTGGCGCTGGCCGTCCTCGGCTTCGCCACCAAGGCAGGCCTCGCCCCTATGCACTCCTGGCTGCCGGATGCCCACTCGCAGGCACCTGCCCCCGTCTCGGGTCTGATGTCCGGGGTGCTGCTCTCTGTGGCGATGTACGCGATCCTGCGCGTCCAAGCTGTCGGCGCAGCCCATATCGGCGTCGGGCTGGTGCACGGGATGCTCCTCACCTTCGGACTGCTGTCGCTCGCGGTCGCCGCTCTGCTCACGCTGACGCAGCGTGACTACAAGCGGCTGCTCGCCTACTCCTCGATCGAGCACATGGGGATCATTGCGCTGGGGGTTGGTTCGGGCACGTCGCTCGGTCTCATGGCGGCACTGCTCCACATGCTCGGCCACGGTGTGGTGAAGGCTGCGATGTTCGTCGTTGCCGGCCGCGTGCTGAACGTCACGGGGAGCTCCCGGATCGCTTCGGTGACAGGGCTGCTGAAACGTCGTCCTGACCTCGGCTGGCCGTTCCTCGTCGGCTCCGCGGCCCTGCTCGGCTTCCCACCGTTCGTCACGTTCTTCACGGAGGTCGCCATCCTCGTCGCCCTTACCGAAGCGGGTCTGTGGTGGGCAGCCGGCGCAGCGGCCCTTCTCCTGCTCGTGACATTCATCGGCATCGCGAGACAGGTCCTCAGCATGGCGCTGGGCGCTCCCGACCTGCATCCTGAGAGCGGTGATCACGCCCTGGTCGCGGATCGACCGAGCCGGTTCCGTACAGCTCCCGTGGCGATCGCGCTGCTGTCCGGTGCTGCGATCAGCTTCCTGGCCCTGGTCTTCGTCCCTGTCCTGGGGGCCGCCGCGGCGGCTTTAGGGGTGTCGCGGTGATGAACCACCTGAGCGTCACTCGCGACGAGCTCGCCGGCGTCGCGACCACCCTGCTCGAGGACGGGAACCGGCTCGCGCTCGTGGCCGCGCACGAGGACCCGCACGGGTTCCGGATCGTCTACGTCTTCCTGGGTGCGGACCGCACAGAACTGTCCATCAGCATGCCGCGCGACGACGCGTGGCTACCAAGCCTGGCGGCCATCTGCTACCCCGCCGGTCGCTTCGAGCGCGAGATCCGCGATCTGTACGGGATCAAGGCCAAGGATCATCCGCTCCCTCACCGGCTCGTACGGCACGCGCACTGGCCGACCGGCTGGCACCCGATGCTCTCCGGTGCCGGACCGATGCCCGACGTGGCGGGACCGGCGTCGTACCCGTTCCTGCAGGTCGAGGGCGACGGTGTGTACGAGATCCCGGTCGGGCCGATCCATGCCGGACTCATCGAACCGGGGCACTTCCGGTTCTCGGTCGTCGGCGAGACGATCCTGCGGATGAAGGCGCGCCTGTGGTTCGTCCACCGGGGCGTCGAGAAGCACGCCGAGGGGCGCTCCCTGGACGACGTACTGGCGCTCACCGAGCGGATCTCGGGCGACACGGCTGTCGGACACTCCCTCGCCTACGTGATGGCGGTCGAGGAAGCGCTCGGCATCACCGTGTCCGACGATGCCCGGCTCATCCGGGCCCAGCTCCTCGAGTGCGAGCGCATCTACAACCACGTCGCTGACCTGGGCGCCATCGTCAACGACGCGGCCTTCAGCATCGTGGCCGCCCACACCGGGCGCCTGCGCGAGCAGCTCCTGCGCCACAACGAGGACGTGACCGGCCACCGGCTGCTGCGCGGCGCCATCACGATCGGCGGCGCCCAGCTTCGACGCCCCGTCGACGTGGACCTCATCGCCGGCGTCGTACGGGATGCCATCGAGCTCGCGCACACCGCCATGGGGCACTCGGTCGTCGCAGACCGGATGCACACGACAGCCGTGCTGCGCGCCGACCAGGTGCGGCACATGGGCGTGCTGGGCTACGTCGCCCGCGCCTCCGGAGTAGCGGTCGACGCCCGGGCCGACCAGCCGTTCGTCGACCTCGGGCCGTCGTTCCATGTCGTGAGCGAGTCAGACGGAGACGTGTGGGCGCGGTTCCTCATGCGGGTGCGCGAGATCGAAGTATCGGCCGCCGTTCTGTCCGACCTGTCCGAGCGACTGGCGAGCCGGTGCGGCGAGACCGTCGCCGCACCGCTGGGCACCGGGTCCGGGTTCGGCGTCGTCGAGGCCTGGCGCGGCAGCCTTTGTCATCGTGTCGAGGTCGCGGATGGACTCGTGACTCGGTTGAAAGTCGTGGATCCGTCGTGGTTCAACTGGCCGGCGCTCCCCCAAGCTCTGACCGACACGATCGTCCCCGACTTCCCGCTCGCGAACAAGAGTTTCAACTTGAGCTATGCGGGCAACGATCTCTGAGCAGGACTGTCCATCGGTTGAGATCACGTCTTACTCTGTGGACATTGTGCTTGCTTTTGCCGGTCCCGGATACCAAAGTTCTGGGTAGCAGGGGTCATAGCACGTCTGATGACCATAGCTGTGGTTCGGTCTCGTGTGACGAGACGAGCCGGGAGGTCTTCTCCCGAACGGCAATGGGGCCGCCAATGACACGTTCGGAAAGGTGGGTCCCCGCATGCCAGCACCTGCCCTCGTGATGCTCTCGCCGGGAAGCTCCGACCCCAAGGTGACCCAGGTCGCCCACGAACTCCGACGCGAGGTGCAGTCGCTCCGTCCGGAGATCTCGGTCAACACCGCGTTCCTCGGCCACTGCCCTCCGACCGGCCCTCAGGTCGTCTCGCAGCTGACAGCTCGGGGCCACGAGGAGATCGTCTTCGTGCCGATGTGCCTCACGCGTGCGGCCAGCAACTGCGACGACCTCGACCTGCTGGTCTCCCGCGTGCGAGCGACGTACCCCAGCACCAGGTTCTCGGTGAGCGAGCCCGTCGGCCCCGCCGGGAGTCTGCTGACCGTCGTCGACCTGCGCCTGCGCGCCGCGCTCGCACAGTCCCGCGTGCTCGAAGTCGATGGCCTCGTGCTCAGCACGGAGGGCGGCGGCGACGTCCGCGGTGGTGCTCTCCTCGCCCGCCGTGCCCGTCAGTGGGCAGCCCACCACCGCGTACCCGTGGTCGCCGCCTGCTGCGACGGCAGCGGCCCCAGCGCATCCCAGGCCGTTGGCATCCTCCGCAGCCAGGGCCGTCGTCACATCGCCGTCGGCTCCTTGTTCCTCGCGGCCGACCACACGTACGAGCAGCAGGCGCTCCAGGCACGTCGCGCGGGCGCCATCGCGGTCGCCGAGCCGATCGGCGCCCACCGCGAGCTCATCGATCTCATACTCGCTCGCTACGCCTATGCGGCGATGGGTCTGCTCGAGTTCGAGGGCGAGCTGGTCGACGCCGCGACCGCCTGACAGCGGCTAGGACGCGGCGACGCGGGCCTTCTCAGTGGCCACGTCGAACGTTGCCGGCGGCCACTTCGGGTCGATCGACAACAGCGTCTCGTGCAGCAGCGTGGCCACGGCCCAGTTGCGATACCACTTGCGGTCCGCCGGAATCACGTACCAGGGCGCGACATCGGTGGAGCACGTCGACAGCGCCGCCTCGTACGCCTCCGTGTACTCGTCCCACTTCGCCCGTACGTCGATGTCGCCCGGGTTGTACTTCCAGTACTTCGACGGGTCGGCCAACCGCGCAGCGAGGCGCGCCTTCTGCGCGTCAGGTGAGATGTGCAGGAAGCACTTGATGACCCGGGTCCCCGAGTCGGCGACCTTCGCCTCCCAGTCGTTGATCTGGTCGTAGCGCTTGCTCCAGACGTCCTCCGGCACGAGGTTCTCGACGCGCACGATCAGTACGTCCTCGTAGTGGCTCCGGTCGAAGATGCCGATCATGCCCTTGTCGGGCAAGGCGTTGGTGATCCGCCAGAGGAAGTCGTGCTTTCGCTCCTCGGGCGTTGGCGCCTTGAACGCCGTGTGCTCGATCCCTGCCGGGTTCATCAGGGAGAACACGTGGCTCACGGTCCCGCCCTTGCCTGACGTGTCCATGCCCTGCAGCACGACGAGCACGCTCGTGGCCCGCTCCGGGAACGACCGGCCGTCCGCGAACAGCCGCTCTTGCAGATCGGCGAGCTCCACCGTCATCGCGAGGCGGAGTCGTTCCGCATCCTTCTTGCCGTCTCCGGGGAATCCGGAAGTCGCTCTGGTGTCGTAAGACTTCAGGTCAACAGTTGCCCCCGGGAGCACTCGGAGGAGGTCTGAGAGCCGTTGGGACTCTCCCGCAAAGATGTCGTGAGACGCCATGGGGACAGTCTGCCGGGTCTCGGTGTCCTCGCGCCCCGAGTTCGTGAATCCTTTNNCATGACCCACCCGCGCGTAGAGATCGCCTCAGGTCTCGTCGGTGTCTGGCTCGGAGAGGGCCATGGCATGACGCCTCGCCCGTTCGACTACCTCGACAGCTGGGAGATCGTGGACGTGGGCAAGCCGTTCCTGTCGTTCGTCGAGAAGACCAGCCGTGATGGCACTCCGGCGCACACCGAGAGCGGCTACCTGAGGTTCGTCGACGACGACGGCGGTCTCGAGATCGTCGCCGCCCTGCCGACGGGCCAGACCGAGCTCGGCACCGGCCTGGCCTGTACCGACGGGGACGACATGGTCGTGACGACCGATGCCGAGGTGCACAACACGGGTACGGCCAAGCAGGTCTCACGCATAGTACGGCGCTTCCGGCTGTCCGGAGACGTGCTCACGTACGAGATGGACATGGAGTGGTCGGGCGGTCCGTACGAGCAGCACCTGACCTCGACGCTGCATCGCGGCTGAGTCAGCGGTTGACGAACCTCTCCGCGTACCGCGTCTCGGCCATGATGTCGTCGACGGCGGTGCGCCAGGCGGCGTAGTGCGCGGTCGCCCGGTGGGCCGTCACGGCATCCTCGGACACGTAGCCCTCGATGAGCATGAACTTCGTCGGGTCCTCGATCTGCTGGACCACGTCGAACCTCGTCACCCCTTCCTCCTGGCGGGAGCTCGAGGCGTTCATCCGCGACGCCTCCAGGAACGCGTCCTCCGTGCCGGGGATCACGTGGACATGGACGAATGTCACGAATGCCTCAGTTGCCATCCGGCTGCTCCTTCTCGCATGGGCTGTGCGGTCGATCGTACGCGTGGACGAGGAGGCTCANNGGAGTCGGTACGCCATGGCGTTCGCCCAGCTCGACCACGATCCCTGCGAACTGGTCGACCTCGGTGCGCCGGCGCGCGAGCGCGTCCTGGGCCATCGACGTGTAGTTGTCCGGACCCAGGGTCTTCAGCACGTCGAGGAACCTCGCGATGTCCGCTCCGGTGAGGTCGACGCCCGACGCCTGCGCGACGGCGACCACCTCCCGCTGGGCCGCGATCATGAGGTCGCGGGCGGGCCCCTCCACCTGTACGAGCGCGTACGGTGCCTCGAGCAGCGCCGACACCTGGTTGACGCCGACGTTGACCAGGAACTTCCACCACAGCGCGTGCCGCATGTCCGCCTGCACCGTGTGGGTGATCCCCGCGGCCGCCAGGAGGTGCTCGAGCCGTACAGAGCCAGAGCTGCGCTCCCCTGCCACTGCATCGCCGAACTCGACCCACCCACCAGAGGAGTAGCGAACGCCGGCGTCGTCACGCACCGCGTCGATGCCGACCACGACCGCCAACGGGACGTACGCCTGCGGGTACGCCGCAGCGAGGGCTTCCTCGCTGGTGATCCCGTTGAGCAGGCTCAGGATGATCGTGTCGGGCCCGACCTGATGCGCGAGCTGGCCGATCGCCTCGGCCAGGTGGTGGCACTTCACGGTGACGATCACGAGGTCGGCCGGTGTCATCTCCTCGCCCGGTTCGACCACGTGGAAGTGGTGCCTCAGGCCGTTGACCACGACGCCGTCCCGGCGCAGTCGCTCAGCCCGGGGACCTTCCGCGACGACGCGCAGCTCCGCGTCGGGCTGGGCGCCGGAGATCCTCGCCGCGTACGACGCCCCGACGGCCCCGAGCCCGATGACACTGATGATGGTCACGTCCACCCCTCCTGGTTCGCGTTCACGCTAGCCCCGCTCGGACAGCAGCGACTCGACCATGTCCAGGAAGACGGTGTCGCCGTCGAACCGGTCGTACGTGCCGGCGGACTCACGGCGCCGCTGCCGGTACACGTCGAGGTTGTCGAAGAACGCACGGAGGTTGGCGGTGGTCAGCGTGCTCGCAGAGCACCCGAGGCCCGCGTCCGTGACGATGCGGGCGTTCAGCCGCTGCTCGTAGTGGTGGAAGGGCAGCAGGAACATGGGCACGTTCAGGTACAGGGCCTCGGTGATGAGGTTGTGTCCCGCTGTCGAGATGACCGCCGCTGACTGGCGCAGGCAGTCGAGGAAGTCGGCGCGGCTGTTGGGCTTGAGGGTCACGTTGTCCGGGATGTGCGTGGCGTCGGCATCGACGAAGCACACGAAGCGATGATCCGTGAACTGACCGAACAGAGCAAAGAGCTCGTCAGGTGACTGCTCGATGTGACTGGCGGCGGACAGGTAGACCGTCACGTACCGGTCGACCGGTGCAGCGAGCTGATCCTTCACGTCCCGTCCGAGGATGGGCGGGATGATGGTCACCGGGTACTCGTCCACGAGTGCGTAGTCGAGCGTGAAGAAGGACGTGGCGAAACGCGCCGCGGCTTTGGGGAAGAAGTACCCCAGACGCATCCTGTGCTCGTCGGAGGTGAAGGCGTCAATGGTCGGGCACTCGTAGCCCAGGAGCTTGCTCTGCTGGTCGAGTGTCACCAACGGCACGCCGAACAGGTACGCGATCTGTGCCGACACCATGTCGTAGTCCGAGATCACCAGATCGGGCGCGCCGAACCGCCGTTCGATCTCACCGCAGGCGTTCCAGAACGCTCTGTGCGCCTCCGGCTGGGCATTGCGCGGATCGTTGGCCGTCGCGCCGAAGTCGAGTCCGTGAGGCGTGGTGTGGATGACCGGGACGTAGACCCGCATGTTGCGGACGTGCGGGAAGTGCCGCGTGAAGAAGTCGTAGCTCTGGTCGTTGGTCACCAGGACCACGTCATGGCCCCGCGCGAGGAGCCCCTCGAGGATCGGGCGTTGACGGACGCTGTGCCCGAGGCCGAAGCCGCACACGCCCAGAACGATCTTCATGATCC
>PMLO01000057.1:10257-10753 GCA_003158895.1 Propionibacteriaceae bacterium | reverse complement strand
GTCGCGCCGACAAGGCGCAATCGCCCGGCCACGGTCGCGTTCTGGCTGAGCGCGAAGCCGGCCTCGAACTGACCGTTGGCGGTCGCCCTCTTGAGGATGTACCGCATCGTCATCTTCTCCGGCGGCACCCAGTGATACACGCGCAGGTCCGGCGAGTAGAGGAAGACCGGCGACTCCTCGCCCTCCCAGACGCGGCGGAACAATGCCGTCTCCTCCCCCATGCCCAGCTGGTTCCCCTTCATCCCGGCAGAGGAGTCGAAGCCGCCATGAGTCGCCAGGGTCTCCTTGAGCCAGATCATGTTCGAACCGGAGAAGGCTTCTCCCTCATGCAGCCTGCGCTCGACGTCACCGCGCGTCCTGATCTCGTACGAGTCCAACCACCAGTCAGGCGCGGGACTGGTGTAGAAGGGGTGGATCGGGCCGCCGACACAGCGCAGGTTGACGGGGTTCCGCTCGATGAGCCTCTGGGCTGTCTCCAGCCAGTTCGTCTCCGCTC
>PMLO01000057.1:0-10230 GCA_003158895.1 Propionibacteriaceae bacterium | reverse complement strand
TCCACCACGACGACCTCGTAGCGATCGCTGGGCAGGGTCTGCCCGAGGGCGCTCTCCACGGCCGCCACCACGTGCTCGCGGCGGTTGTACGAGCAGATGACCACGGAGAACAGCACGCGCCAACTATGGACGATGTTCGGCCCTACGTCGCGCCTGATCACAGCAGCGCTCGTGGCGGGCCACTACGACCAGTTCGCCTCGTTCTTGCGGCTCGGCTGTACGCGCGGAGGCTCTCCGGGCATCTTCGGGTACTCGGGCGGGTACGGCATCTCGCCCTGCCCGTTCCCCTCGTCCCGTACGTACCAGTCGAGCGCTGTGCGGATGGACGCCGGGGTCGACTCCTCCAGCGCTGCCCAGACGTCGCCGCGCTCCGCGAACCGCCCAGGCATCGTCCGTACCGTGAAGTCGTCCGGGCGCGCGTCGGGCAGCTCGTCCCAGGTCAGCGGCGCTGACGCCCGTGCCTCGGGCGTCGGACGGATCGAGTAGGCCGAGGTCATGAGCCGGTCCCGTGCCATCTGGTTGAAGTCGACCGAGATCCGCTTCCCTCGCTCCTCCTTCCACCACGCGGTGGTCACGCGCTCGGGCATCCGTCGCTCGAGCTCGCGGCCGACCGCGATCGCCGCGTGCCGCGCATCGATGAAGTCGGCCGCCTCGATGCGGGCGAACACGTGAAGGCCGCGGCCTCCGGACGTCTTCACGAACCCGGTCAGTCCGGCGTCCTTCATGACCTCGCGCAGTGCCAGCGCCGCCTCCCGCGCCTCGTCGAACGTCGTCCCGGGCTGAGGGTCGAGATCGATCCGGAGCTGGTCGACGTCGTCGGTGTGCGGGTGTCGTACGGGCCAGGGGTGAAAGCGGATCGTCCCGAGGTTCACCATCCACACCACCGTGGCAAGGTCGGCGGGCGCGACCTCGACCCCCGGCCGACCCGACGGGAACGTCACCGTGGTCGTCTGGACCCAGTCCGGAATACCTCGGGTCGGCGCGTGCTTCTGGTAGAAGGCGCTGCCACCAGGGTTGTCAGGACTACGCAGCGACGCGTCGGGGGTGACCCCTTCGGGCCATCGTTCCATGGTGACCGGACGGTCCTTGAGGGCCGCCAGGATGCCTGGCCCGACGGCGAGGACGTACGAGACGATGTCGAGCTTCGTGAGCCCGAGGTCAGGGAAGTAGACCTTGGACGGGCTCGAGATCCGGACCTCTCGCCCTCCCGCGTCGACTGTGGTCGCTTCGGTCGCCATGGTGCCCAGCCTAGAGTCGTGTTCCAGAAGGGAGATCAGCGTGACCCAGCAACTGAAGGTCGTCAAGACCGAGGACGAGTGGCGTGGCCTGCTCGGAGACCTCGAGTTCCACGTACTGCGACAGGCGGGGACGGAGCGTCCCTTCACCGGCGAGTACACCGACACGAAAACAGAAGGCGTGTACGAGTGCCGCGCCTGCGGTGCGGAGCTGTTCCGCTCCGACGAGAAGTTCGAGTCCCACTGCGGCTGGCCGTCGTTCTTCGCACCGCTCGCCGGGGACCGTGTGATCTACATCGAGGACAAGTCCTTGGGCAGTTCGCGGGTCGAAGTGCGCTGCGCGTCGTGCGGTTCGCATCTCGGACACGTGTTCCATGGGGAGGGCTACGACACTCCGACCGACGACCGCTACTGCATCAACTCGGTCAGCCTGGTGCTCAAGCCCGTGGAATGACGAGGCGACCACTCGGCGCGTCAAGCCTGCGGCAAACGGCGCAGCCACCTAGATTGGCACCGTGACCGCGCGCAGCCACCCGACGTACCCACCGGCTTTCGCGCGCGCACTGCGCCAGCTTCGTGCGGTGTCCTGGCGCTCCGAGGTGTCGATCGAGGAGATCCCCTCACCGCAACGCATCGCCCCGTTCTCGGTCGCTGTGAGCGCCGACGTCGTCGTCCTCGACGACGAGCGCGGCTCTGGGCGGCTGGTGCTGCTGCACGACCCGGCCGGCAACGAGGCATGGGACGGCACGTTCCGCTGCGTCACGTACAGCAAGGCGGACGTCGAGCCCGAGATGGTACGAGACCCGCTGCTGGCCGACGTCGGCTGGAGCTGGCTGATGGAGGCGCTCGACACTCACGGTGCGACGTATCGGGAGCCGAGCGGTACGGTCTCGGCCGTCATCAGCACACCGTTCGGCGAGCTCGCAGCGGATCCCGGCAGCGCCGAGGTGGAGATCCGGGCGTCGTGGACACCCGAGCTGTCCGCCGACCTGTCGCTGGCGGCCCACATCGCGGCGTGGCAAGAGGTTCTGTGCACCCTCAGCGGTCTACCCCCCGTTCCGCCCGGCGTCGTACCGCTCGCCACGCGTCGCGGGCGCCGATGACCGACGACGACGGGACCATCCCCGAGGTCCCCATCCTTGAAGCACCACGCGACGGCGTTCCCGACATCATCGACACAGCGGAAGGTCTGGACCGGCTCGTCCATGCCCTGGCTGCCGGTACAGGCCCGGTGGCGGTCGACACGGAACGCGCGCAAGGTTTCCGCTACAGCGCTCGTGCGTATCTGCTGCAGTTCCGCCGCGAGGGAGCAGGGACGGCACTGCTCGACCCTGTACCGCTGATCCCCGAGCCCGGCCTCTCGACGCTTCAGGCGGCGTTGGACGATGCGGAGTGGATCATCCACGCGGCGACCCAGGACCTGCCGTGCCTTGTGGACGCAGGCCTCCTGCCTCACCGCCTCTTCGACACCGAGCTGGCGGCGCGTCTCCTGGGCTACCCGCGCGTGGCGCTCGGGACGCTCGCCGAGCAGCTCCTCGGCGTACGACTGCTCAAGGAGCACAGCGCAGCGGACTGGTCCGTACGGCCCTTGCCCACTGACTGGCTGACGTATGCGGCGCTCGACGTCGAGCTGCTCATGGATCTGCGGGACATCCTGTCGGAGCAGCTTCGCGCCGCCGGCAAGGACGAATGGGCGCGGCAGGAGTTCGCCTACCTCCTCGCGCAGGCCGAGCTCCCGGTCACGCCACGGGTGGACCCGTGGCGGCGAACGTCAGGGCTCCATGGCGTACGCAGTCCCCGCGGCCTCGCAGTCGTCCGAGAGCTGTGGACCACCCGGGATGAACTCGCTCGATCGCTCGACAAGGCTCCCGGCCGGATCCTCGGCGACGAGGCGATCGCGATGGTCGCGACAGGCATCAAGGAAGGTTCGGCGATGCCTGACAGTCGTGCGTTGCAGTCGATCCCCCGCTTCAACCGGCGCGAGGCGAAGCGCTACCGGCAGACCTGGCTGGACGCGATCGAGCGGGCGATGCAGCTCCCGCCCAGCCAGCTCCCGACGATGTACTTGCCGGCCGACGGCCCGCCGCCGCCCCGTACGTGGTCCTCCCGCGATCCACAGGCCGCGAAACGATGGGACGCGGTGCGCCCGGTGCTCACCGATCTCGCGGAGTCGCTCCAGCTGCCCATCGAGAACCTCATCCCGCCCGACCCGCTCCGGCGACTGTTGTGGACGCCTGCGGGCATCGACGAGGCGTCGGTCCGTACGCAGCTGGCCGGCCTCGGTGTACGGGCGTGGCAGGTCGACATCGTCGCCCCGCCGATCGCGGCGTCGCTCGCTGAGCTCTGAGCCCTCAGCCCTCAGCGGCCGGCGGCAGCCCAAGGGTTGTGGCCGTCGTAGAAGGTGCGCTCTCAAGATCCCGTGACAGCAGTGACTCGATGGTCGCCAGCGCGACCGCTTGAGCGGTGAGCCCGGCGGCGTCCAGCACCTGATCGCGGCTCCCCTGCGGGAGGAAGTCATGGCTGAGCCCGAACTGCCGGACGACGACCGGCCTGTCGGACTCGGCGACGGCGGCCGCAAGCTGCGCTCCGACCCCACCGCCCACGACAGCATCCTCCAGCGTGACGACGAACTCATGCTCAGACGAGAGCTCGACGAGCGCGGGGCTGACCGGAAGCGCCCAGACCGGATCGACGACCGTCGCGGCGATGCCCTGCTGGCTCAGCCGATGGCCCACCTCGAGAGCCATCCCCACGAGCTGTCCGTACCCGACGACGAGCACCCTGGGGTCCGATTCGGCGGCGAGGATGTCCACGCCATCGATCGTGCGAACGGCGGGGATGTCGTCCGGCACGTGCTCCTTCGAGTAGCGGATCATCGTGGGCGCGTCCTCGACATGTACGGCCTCGTCGAGCGCCTCGCGCAAGCGCGTCGCGTCACGGGGTTCCGCGAGGCGCAGACCGGGTACGAGCGCTGCGATCGTGTGGTCCCAGACACCGTGATGGCTAGGACCGTCAGGCCCAGTGACGCCGCCACGGTCCAGCACCACAGTGACGCCGAGGCGATGGAGCGCCACATCCATGAGCAGCTGGTCGAAGGCCCGGTTGAGGAACGTCGAGTACAGCGCCACGACCGGGTGCAGCCCTGCCATCGCGAGGCCGGCCGCGGACGTGATCGCATGCTGCTCGGCGATGCCGACGTCGAAGGTACGTGACGGGTAGGCGGCCTGGAATGCGCCGAGCCCGGTCGGATGCAGCATGGCGGCGGTGATCGCGACGATGCGCTCGTTGGTCGCTCCGAGCCGTACGAGCTCGTCGCTGAACACGTCTGTCCAGGTGGCCGCCGTCGAGGCGCTCAAGGGCTCACCCGTGTGCTCATCGATCTTGCCGACGCTGTGGAACCGGTCCTCGTCATGGTCCTCAGCCGCTTTGAAGCCGCGGCCCTTGACCGTGATGCAGTGGACGATGACAGGTCCTCCGTAGCGCTTGGCCCGTGCGAGGGCCACCTCCAGGGCGGCGATGTCGTGGCCGTCGATCGGTCCCAGATACTTCATCCCGAGGTCGGAGAACAGGCCCTGCGGAGCGAGAACATCCTTGATGCCGCTCTTGAGGCCGTGCAGGAGGTCGTACGCAGGCCGACCGACGATCGGCGTGTTCGACACGGTCGTCTTGATCATCTGGAGCATCGGCTCGTACCGCTTGTCCGTGCGCATCGCGGACAACTGGTTGGCGATGCCGCCCACTGTCGGCGTGTACGAGCGGCCGTTGTCGTTCACCACGATGACGAGCGGCAGGTCGGGGTCAGCCGCGATGTTGTTGAGCGCCTCCCAGACCATGCCTCCGGTCAGCGACCCGTCGCCGACGACGGCCACGACCGTACGGTCGGACTCGCCCTTCAGCCGGAACGCCTTCGCCATGCCGTCCGCCCACGACAGCGCCGAGGAGGCATGCGAGCTCTCGACCCAGTCGTGCTCCGACTCCTTGCGGCTGGGGTAGCCCGACAGCCCGTCCTGCTGGCGCAGGGTCGGGAACTGGTCGCGACGGCCCGTGAGGATCTTGTGCACGTAGGTCTGGTGCCCTGTGTCAAAGACGATCGGGTCCCGCGGTGAGTCGAAGACCCTGTGCAGGGCGATCGTCAGCTCGACGACGCCGAGGTTCGGCCCGAGGTGTCCGCCGGTGCGACTGACGCTGGACACGAGGAATGCCCGGATCTCTGCGGCCAGCTCGTCGAGTTGAGCCCGCGTCAGCCGCCGCAAGGCGGCTGGATCCGAGATCCGCTCCAGCAATGACATGGTCCCGAGTCTATGGCGTCGGCCCCAAGGAGCCACGCTCACGGTCGACGAGCCGTCGAGGTGAACCGCTAGCGACGGGCCGCTACAGGCGGCGGATGAAGATCCGGCCGCGTAGGGCTTCCTCGACGAGTGCCACCGCACGGCGCACTCGTACAAGTCGGGCTGATTCCTCCTGCCAGGCGTCGGCCGCCGACCGAATGACCTCGGGCGCGACGTAGTCGGCGAGGCTTGACCTCACCCCGGCGAGTCCATCCTTCGCGGCGCGGAGCTGGGCCTCGACGTGCTCGGCCGCGAAGCGCGCCAGCACGACGGGATGCCGCCGCAGGACGAGATGCGACCTGTAGTCGGGTGGACAGCAGTCGAGCAGGAACGCCGTGGCCGTCGCCTCCCAGTCAGGAGCTCCCGGCGGCCGGACGGCATCGGGCCAACCCGGCGGTACGTAGATCTGGCACTCTTCGCGCCACGGTCGCTCNNCGGCGTCAAGACGTGGCGCTATCCCCCCAGGAGGACGCCGAACCAGCCCCAGGCCAGGAACTCCACGAACACAGCGATCCCGACGATCAGGATGGTCAGCGACTGCCACCGCGGCAGCTCGACCCGCGTGTGCCCCGGATCGCTGACCAGCGCCGCGATAGCGGGCACGACGAGAAGTCCCAGGAGCCACCACAGCGAGTCCGTCTGGAAGACCACCTCGATGATCAGCAGCTGTCCAGCGACCGTAGCCACCATGAAACGCCAGCTCAGCCTCAGCACATGGGTGAGCCAGACCATGAGCAGCCACGCACCTACCACCCAGGCGAGGATCGCCACGGCGAGCCCGCAGAACAGCGTGGTATCGGTTGCGCACACCCGAGCGCCGGTGAAGACCGGATAGACGACCGCGACAACCAGCAGGCCGCCCAGACCGCCGAGGAATGTCTCGAGGATCGCGTACGACAACCGCACCGCACCGGACGGCGTGTCACGTACGCGCATGGCCATGACAGGTGAGGTTACAGAATGGCGCTGTGACCACGACTGCCGACGCACGCGACATCATCTGCCGGATCGCCTTCGGCGACCTCGACGCCGAGATCATCGCCCGTACAGAGCACGCCATCGCGTTCCTCGACCACCGGCCCGTCTTCTACGGCCACACGCTCGTCGCTCCGCTGCACCACGTCGAGACGCTTCCCGACCTTTCCCCTGAAGCGCTCTCCCCCGTCATGGAGCTCGTCCAGCGGGTCGCCGCCGCCATGGTCACGGGTCTCGGCGCGCAGGGCAGCTTCGTCGGCGTGAACAACACGGTCAGCCAGTCCATACCGCACCTCCACGTCCACGTGATCCCGCGCACCAAGGGCGACGGCCTCAAGGGCTTCTTCTGGCCCCGGAGGGCGTACGGAGAGGGTCAGGCGGCCTCGTACGCGGCGTTGCTGCGGGAGGCGCTCCGGGCATGACGATGGGGCGCCACCCGTGGGCGACGCCCCATCGATCGCGTGTGTCCCCTACGAGGCGAGCAGCGACCTCAGCACGTACTGCATGATTCCGCCATGGCGGTAGTAGTCGGCCTCTCCAGGCGTGTCGATCCGGACGACGGCGTTGAACGTGATCGGATCCCCCGCGCCCTGCGCGACGACCGTGACGGTCTTCGGCGTGGCGCCGGTGTTGAGCGCCTCGATGCCGGTGACCTCGAACGTCTCCTCGCCGGTCAGACCGAGTGAGGATGCCGTCTGGCCATCGGGGTACTGGAGCGGGAGGACGCCCATGCCGATGAGGTTCGAGCGATGGATGCGCTCGTACGACTCGGCGATGGCCACCTTGATGCCCAGCAGCGCGGTGCCCTTGGCCGCCCAGTCACGCGAGGACCCGGAGCCGTACTCCTTGCCCGCGAGGACGACCAGCGGGGTCTTCGCCGCGAGGTAGTGCTCGGACGCCTCGTACACGGTCGTGACCGGCGTGCCGTCGACCGTGAAGTCGCGCGTCACGCCGCCCTCAGTGCCGGGGGCGAGCTGGTTGCGGAGCCGGATGTTCGCGAACGTACCGCGGATCATCACCTCGTGGTTGCCCCGACGCGAGCCGTACGAGTTGAAGTCGGCCCTCGCCACGCCGTGCTCGGTGAGGTACTTGCCCGCGGGGCTGTCGGTCTTGATCGCACCCGCCGGCGAGATGTGGTCTGTGGTGACGGAGTCGCCGAGCTTGAGCAGCACCCGTGCGCCATGGATGTCGGTGACCTTCTCCGGCGTACGGGGCATGCCGTCGAAGTACGGGGGCTTGCGCACGTACGTCGAGTCGGGCGCCCAGTCGAACGTGTTGCCCAGAGGCGTCGGCAGGCCCTGCCACGTCGCGTCACCGGCGAACACATCGGCGTAGCGGGTCGTGAACATGTCCTTCCCGATCGAGCTGGCGACGACCTCGTCGATCTCGGCCTCCGTCGGCCAGACGTCCTTGAGATAGACGTCGTTGCCGTCGGTCGAGGTGCCGATCGGCTCGGTCGCGAAGTCGATGTCCATCGTGCCCGCCAGTGCGTACACGATGACCAACGGCGGGCTGGCCAGGTAGTTCATCTTCACGTCGGGGTTGATGCGGCCCTCGAAGTTGCGGTTGCCGGACAGCACCGCGGTCACTGCGAGGTCGGCCTCGTTGATCGCTGCCGACACCTCGGGGATCAGCGGCCCGGAGTTGCCGATGCAGGTCGTACAGCCGTAGCCGACGAGGTTGAAGCCGAGGGCGTTCAGGTCCACGTCGAGGCCCGACTTCGCGTAGTAGTCCGTGACGACCTGCGAGCCCGGCGCCAGCGTCGTCTTCACCCACGGCTTGCTGGTGAGGCCGAGCTTGCGCGCCTTGCGGGCGACCAGACCGGCGCCCAGCATGACGCTCGGGTTGGACGTGTTCGTGCAGGACGTGATCGCGGCCACCGTCACGGCACCGTGGCCGAGATCGAACGACGTGCCGTCTTTCAGCGTGACCGCGACGCTCGTCTCCGGAGACGACGTGTACGTGGGGAGCACTTCCTCGAACGCAGCCTTCGAGCCCGAGAGCTCGATGCGGTCCTGGGGCCGCTTCGGGCCGGCGATGCTCGGGACGACCGTCGACAGGTCGAGCTCCATGTACTCGGAGTAGACCGGCTCATGGTTCGGGTCGTGCCACAGGCCCTGCTCCTTGGCGTACGTCTCGACGAGAGCGATCTGCTCGGCGTCGCGCCCGGTGAGCGTGAGGTAGTCGATGGTCTTCTCGTCGATCGGGAAGACGGCGATCGTCGAGCCGTACTCCGGGGACATGTTGCCGATCGTCGCGCGGTTCGCCAGCGGGACCTCGGAGACTCCGGACCCGTAGAACTCGACGAACTTGCCGACGACCTTGTGCTTGCGGAGCATGTCGGTGATCGTGAGCACGAGGTCGGTGGCGGTGGTGCCCTCAGGCGCGGCGCCCGTCAGCTTGAAGCCCACCACGCGCGGGATGAGCATCGAGATCGGCTGGCCCAGCATGGCCGCCTCGGCCTCGATGCCTCCCACGCCCCAGCCCACGACGCCGAGGCCGTTGACCATCGTGGTGTGCGAGTCGGTGCCGACGCACGTGTCCGGGTAGGCCTGCAGCACGCCGCCCACGACGCGCGGGAAGATCACGCGCGCCAGGTGCTCGATGTTGACCTGGTGCACGATGCCCGTGCCCGGCGGGACCACCTTGAAGTCGTCGAACGCCGTCTGGCCCCAGCGGAGGAACTGGTACCGCTCGACGTTGCGCTCGTACTCCAGCTCCACGTTGCGGCGGAACGAGTCCGACGTGCCGAAGACGTCAGCGATGACCGAGTGGTCGATGACGAGCTCCGCCGGCGAGAGCGGGTTGACCTTGGCGGGATCGCCGCCCAGCTCGGCGACGGCCTCACGCATCGTGGCGAGGTCGACGACGCAGGGGACGCCCGTGAAGTCCTGCATGATGACGCGGGCCGGCGTGAACTGGATCTCCTTGTCGGGCTCCGACGTGGGGTCCCACGATGCCAGTGCCGCAATGTCGGCCTTGGTGATGTTGGCCCCGTCCTCAGTGCGGAGAAGATTCTCCAGCAGGACCTTGAGGCTGTACGGGAGCTTGGCATGCCCATCCACCGCATCCAGGCGGAAGATCTCGTAGGCAGTGCCGTCGACGCTCAACGTCGACTTGGCTCCGAAGCTGTTGACACTCATGAATGCTCCTCCGGCGATGAGGGCGGGACCGTGATCCCATTTATCTTGACGTCAAGATACCACGGAGATCCGGATCGGGCCACGATGCAGGACCCATCCTGCCAAGCGCGCGTCGCAATGGCGACGGAAACTCTCGACGTGGGATCAGGCTTCCAGGATCGCGACGCACTCCACGTGGTGGGTCATCGGGAAGATGTCGAACGCCCGCAGGGATCGCAGGTGAAAGCCGGCTGCCGCGAACGTTCCCACATCGCGACCCAGGGCGGCCGGGTCGCAGGCCACGTACGCGACACGACGCGGCCGTCTCCGTACCACATGCTCGGCGACGAGCTTGCCCACACCGGTTCGAGGGGGGTCGCACACGACGAGGTCCACCCGGTTCGGCCAGCGTCGTACGACCTGCTCGACACGTCCGGCCTCGAACCTCGCCTCGGGCACGTTACGGCTCGCCTCGCGTACCGCCCCGCGGGACAGTTCGACGCCCCGGACGGACACGCCCGCGTCGACGAGCGGGCCGGCGAACAGCCCGACACCGCAGTACAGGTCCCA
>PMLO01000041.1 GCA_003158895.1 Propionibacteriaceae bacterium | reverse complement strand
TATCAGGGCCGGTCGGAGGGTTCGGATCGTCCTCGGTCAACCGGGTCTCGCCCGACTGGCGGTGGCTACCAGGGGCGGAACGAGGGTTCAGACCGTGGGCCGCGTTCGACCGGAGCCCGTCCTGCGGGTGGCGGCTATCGCGACCGTCCGGAGAGCTCCGGCCGTGGTCCGCGCACCGGGGGGTCGCGCCGAGAGGAGAGGCCGCCGCGCGCACAGAGGTTCGTACGTACAGCTGAGGAGTCGGGGCCGCCAATCCCTCGTCAGGACCGCGACGAACGTGAGCCGCTGCCTCCGGGCGTCGGTCCCCGTGACAACGAGCCGGAGCTGCCCGAGATCAACCCGCACGACGTACCGCGCAATGTACGGGCCGAGCTGAAGAGCCTGCCCAAGGAGCTCGCGGCCACCGTGGGCGCGCACCTGGTCGCGGCTGGGGAACTCATCGAGACCGATCCCGAGCTGGCGTACGCACATGCAGAGGCAGCGAAGCGTCGCGCCGCGCGCCTGCCGATCGCGCGCGAAGCGTTGGCGGAGACCGCCTACGCGGCCGGGCACTACGACGTCGCGTTGACGGAGTTCCGTGCCCTGCGGCGGATGACGGGTTCCCCCGACTACATCGCCGTCCTCGCTGACTGCGAACGCGCTCTTGGGCGTCCTGACGCGGCGCTCAGACTCGTTCGCGAGGGGGAGCAGTCCGTCAAGGATCCCGCGCAGCTCATCGAGCTCCGCATGGTCCAGGCCGGCGCGCGGGCCGATGCCGGGCAGCAGGCGGAGGCGCTGCGCCTTCTGGCAAACGAGATCGAGTCGCCCCGTGGCGTGGTCCCGAAGCCGGCACAGGCCCGTCTGAGATACGCGTACGCCGCTCTGCTCCTGGAGCAGGGCGACACGGACGCCGCGCTGGAGTGGTTCACGGCGGCAGCGCGGATCGACCCCGAGGGTACGGACGCGCTCGACCGTCTCGACGAGCTCAACGGGTTCGTCCTCATCACCGACTTCGAGGATGACGAGGACGAAGATGACGCGGACGAAGACGCCGAGGACGAGGACGAGGGCACCGAACTGGTTGCCGACGACGACGATCCTGAGCTGCCGTCGGAGGAGGACGACATCTCCGAGGTGTTGCGGGAGATCGACCAGCTTGACGAGGCCAAGGAGTCCGACGACCCCTCGGAGGAGACCGTCTCGTGAAGGCAGTGATCGATGCGTACGACACGGCCGTCTTCGACCTTGACGGGGTGATCTACCTCGGCGAGGTGGCAGTACCTGGCGTGGCCGAGGCGATCACGGCCCTCCGCGAGCGGGGCGTGCGGGTGGGCTTCGTCACGAACAACGCGGCGCGCTCGCCGCAGGTGGTTGCTGACCATCTCCAGGACCTGGGGATCGACGCGACGCCCGATGACGTCGTGACAAGTGCCCAAGCGGTCGCGCGGCTAATGTCCATCAGGTTCGCGGCGGGGTCACCGGTGCTTGTGGCCGGCACCCCCGCCCTGGAAGCAGAGATCCGGGCGGTCGGGCTGACGCCCGTGGCGTCATCGAAAGATCACCCGGTGGCGGTCGTGGTCGGGTACGCGCCGCAGCTGCGATGGTCGGACCTCAACGATGCCTGCTTTGCCGTACAGGCGGGTGCGGTCTGGTACGGGTGCAACCCCGATCGGACGCGGCCGCAGGTGGAGGGCCAGGCCATCGGCTTGGGCGCCATGCTCGACACGATGCGCGTGACGATGCCCGAGCAGGAACCGATCCTCGCCGGCAAGCCTCGCCGTCCACTGCTCGACGAGACGCTGCGCCGCCTCGGGGCGGCGCATCCGATCTTCGTCGGCGACCGGCTCGACACCGACATCGAGGGCGCGCACGTCGTCGGGATCGACTCGTTGTTCGTACTGTCCGGGTCGCACGGGTCGGAGGATCTGCTCGCGGCGCCCCCGGAACGACGCCCCACGTACATGGCGGCCGACATCTCTGGGCTCTTGCACCCGCCGGTGGGTACGGGAGATGGCCCTCTCGACGAGCTCTGGCGCTCGGCGGTGGCCGCGTGGCAAGACGCCGATCGTGCCCGCGGGACGATCGAGGAAGCCCAGCAGCTCTGACGTAGGCTTCTGCCGTTCGTCCGCCGATCAGGAGACTTCATGAGGACTCGCACCGCGACCACCGACCTGGCCCTCGTGGCCGTCTTCGCCGCGCTCGTAGCGGCGTGCACCCTGGTTCCCGCCGTCCCCGTCGGCATCGGCGTACCGATCACCCTGCAGACGCTCGGCGTCATGCTGGCGGGGCTGGTGCTCGGTCCGCTGCGCGGCTTCCTGGCTGTACTCCTCTACGTGCTCGTCGGCCTGGCCGGGCTTCCGGTCTTCGCGCAGGGTGGGGCCGGTCTCGCCAACCTCCTCAAGCCGTCCGCGGGCTACCTGCTCGCGTTCCCGCTCGGTGCGCTCGTGACGGGAGCGCTCGCTGCCTGGACCCGCAACGTACGAGCGTGGCGGCCCCTCACGCTGGCGCTGAGCGCGATCGCGGGCGGCATCCTCGTCGTACATCCCCTCGGCATCCTCGGCCTCATGGTCAACGCCAAGTTGTCCCTGGCCAAGGCCTTCGCCGTGGACCTCATCTACCTGCCCGGTGACCTCGCCAAGGTCGCCATCGCCACGGCCGTGGCGGCTGTCGTCCACAAGGCTTTCCCCGTGCTGCTCGCCTCTCGACCGCGGCGCGTACCGGCTACCTCGCAGTGATCGAGCTGCGCGAGGTCGGGGTCACCGTCCCTGGCGCGGCGCCCGGCATCGCACCTCGCGTGCTCCTTGAGGACGTCACGCTCACGCTCACCGAGGCGAGGATCGCGGTCATCGGTGCCAACGGGTCCGGCAAGTCCACCCTGCTCCGCCTGCTCAACGGGCTCATCCTGCCTAGTCGCGGCAGAGTACGGGTCGACGGCCTCGACACTGCTACGGACGGGAGCGCCGTCCGCCGGCGGGTCGGGTTCGTCTTCACCGATCCGCTCGCGCAACTCGTCATGCCGACGCCGATCGAGGATGTCGAACTCAGCCTGCGACGTACGGTGTCGCGTACCGAGCGGCGAACGCGGGCCGCCGAGCTGCTCGTCGCGTACGGACTCGGGCATCTTCAGCACTCGAGCGTGTACGACCTGTCGGGGGGCGAACGTCAGCTCGTCGCCCTGGTGAGCGTCCTTGCCGTCGATCCCAAGATCGTGGTCGCCGACGAACCCACCACCCTGCTCGACCTCCGCAACCGCAACCGGATCCGTGACGAGCTCGCCCGCCTGGAGCAGCAGCTGATCGTCGCGACGCACGACCTGGAGCTCGCGCAGGACGCCGACCGGGTGCTGGTCGTCGAGGGCGGCAGGATCGTGGCCGACGGCCCGCCGGACACGGCCATCGCCGCGTACGTCGAGCTGGTGTCCCGATGAAGGCCGGCAACGAGCTGTTCGGCACGTACCGACCGGCCGGGAGCCCCTTCGAGTCGCTGGGCGTGGGCTGGAAGTACGTGCTCCTGCTGGCACTGACCGTGCCTGCGATCGCCGTCGGTCGCTGGTGGTTCTCGCTGGTCTCGATCGCGGTCGCCCTCGGCATCCTCCTCTGGGCGCGGGTCGGCGTCCGCCGTGCTGTAGGCCTGAGCATCGGTATGGTCGTGGTCTGCGCGCTGATCGTCGCCGTGCAGGCGCTCGCCGGCCATGCCATGGCTGGGGTCATCGTGGTGGAGAACCTCGTGCTCGCGTTGTACGCGACGCGGCTGCTCACACTCACGACGCCGATCCCCGAACTCGTCGACGGCATCGCGATCGCGTGCCGGCCGCTGCGGGTCTTCCGCGTCGACCCCGACCGCATCGCGCTCGCCGTGGCCGTGATGCTCCGGAGCCTGCCGCACCTCCTCGGGGCGTTCGACGAGGTGCGGGACGCGGCGACCGCCCGCGGCATCCGGCGCAACCCGGTCGCGTACGTGGCTCCCGTCGTGGTCCGCGCGGTCGCGTACGCTCATGCGACCGGCGACGCCCTGGCAGCCAGGGGCCTGGGCGAGGACGACAGGGCGATGCCAGTCGCGGACACTACGATGGCGCCGTGACCGAGCAACCGCCCGTCACGGGCCGAGAAGACATCGACACCGCCCTCCGCGACGTCGCCGATCTCAGCGACGTACCGATCATCGACCACGTCGAGCGACTGACTCGCGCTCACGAGATCGTCTCGGGCGCGCTCGCGAACGTCCCGCTCGTCGCGCTACCCACACCTGGCGGGCCGATGGAGCCGCACCTGCCCGACCCCGGTCGGTGACGTGCGCCTCGACCAGGCCCTCGTCAGCCGTGGCCTCGCCCGGTCACGGCAGCACGCGAGCGAGCTGATCCGCTCGGGGCAGGTCACCGTCGACGGGGTGACCGCAGTGAAGCCATCCTTGCCTGTCGAGGACGCCGCACGGCTCGACGCACCTGCCGACCTGTACGTGGGACGCGCGGCGCACAAGCTGCTGGGCGCACTGGCGGACTCGGGCACGGCGGTGCACGGTCGTGCGCTGGATGCCGGTGCCTCCACGGGTGGCTTCACACAGGTGCTGCTGGAGGCCGGTGCCGAGAGGGTCTATGCCGTCGACGTGGGACACGGCCAGCTCGCCGCTGGGCTGCGAACCGATCCGCGCGTCGTCGTCCATGAGGGCACCAACCTGCGCGACCTGACGCTCGACCACGTCGAGAACGAGCCCGTGGACCTCGTCGTCGCGGATGTGTCGTTCATCTCACTGCGCCTTCTCGTCGCGCCGCTGCTGGGCGTACTCCGTCCGGATGGTGTCGCGCTGCTCATGGTGAAGCCCCAGTTCGAGGTGGGCCGGGAACGACTCGGGGCCGGTGGGGTGGTCCGCGACGAGTTTGACCGGATGGCAGCCGTCGACGAGGTGGCGAAAGCCGCGGAGGCACTCGGCTGGGCCGAGGACTGGCGGGGCATCTCGCGGCTCCCGGGGCCTGCCGGAAACGTCGAGCACTTCCTTCGTCTGCGTCGAGCGGGACACTAGGGTTATGGGCATGACATCCCCCTCCGGTACGCAGCGGGTGGTGGCTGTCCAGACGCACCTCGGCCGACCGGAGGCGATCTCGGCCACGTGTGAGTTCGTACGATCCGTCACGGCCCACGGGCTGCTTGTCGCCGCGGAGCCGGACGTCGTCGAGGCACTCCACCACAGTTCGCCCGGCATCGGGGTGATCGACAAGGACGGCATCGACGAGCTCGAGGTGGTCGTCGTGTTCGGCGGCGACGGCACGATACTCAAGGCCGCGGAATGGGCGCTCGGGAAGAAGGTCCCCGTCCTCGGTGTGAACCTGGGGCACGTCGGCTTCCTCGCTGAGCTTGAGGCCAGCGACCTTCCACGGATCGTCGACCAGGTGATCCGCCGCGACTACGTCATCGAGAATCGCCTGGCCATCTCGGTGGAGCTGCGGCCCGACCGCGACGGCCCTGTGACCTGGCAATCGTTCGCGGTGAACGAGGTGTCGATCGAGAAGCTGTCACGCCGCCGGATGATCGAGGTCCTGGCCCAGGTCGACGGCCTGCCCGTATCCCGCTGGGGCTGCGACGGGCTCCTCGTCTCGACCCCCACGGGATCGACCGCGTACGCGTTCTCGGCCGGCGGTCCTGTGATGTGGCCCGAGCTGGAGGCGTTCCTCCTGGTGCCCCTGAGCGCACATGCTCTCTTCGCGCGCCCGCTCGTCGTCGGTCCCGAGAGCGAGGTGGTCGTCGACCTCGTCGGGGGCGACGGCGCCGTTCTGTGGTGCGACGGGCGTCGTACGGTCGACGCACCTCTCGGCGGCCGGGTCACGGTACGGCGCCACGCGAACCACCTGCAGGTGGCCCGGCTCTCCGAGCAGCCCTTCACCAACCGCCTCGTCAAGAAGTTCGGGCTGAGTGTCGAGGGCTTCCGTTCCGGCTACGAGCGCACGACCGGCTGATGCTCGTCGAACTGCGGATCGTCGGGCTCGGCGTCATCGGCGACGCCATCCTCGAGCCTGGCCCGGGGCTGACGGTCGTCACCGGCGAGACCGGCGCCGGGAAGACACTGGTGGTGTCGGGACTGGGCCTCGTCGCGGGCGCGCGGGCCGAGGCCCGGGTCGTACGCCATGGGTCTGAGCGAGCCGTCGTCGAGGCACGTTTCGTGGATGTACCCGCCGCGGTGGCAGCCAGCATTGACGACGCCGGGGGAGTGCTGGACGAGCGGGAGCTCCTCGTGTCGCGGCAGGTGGCGGCCAATGGCCGTTCACGGTCGCTGTTCGGCGGGGCGCAGGTGCCGGCGGCTGTCGGTGCAGAGATCGGCGCCCAGCTCGTCACCATCCATGGCCAGTCGGAGCAGCAGCGGCTGGCGGCGCCCGAACGACAGCGAGAGGTGCTCGATCGGTCGGCCGGCACGAAGCTCGCCGACGAGCTCGCCATGTACCGGGAGGACTACAGCGCCCGGCAGCTGGCGAGGACCGAGCTGAGCCGGCTCAAGGAGCAGGCACGCGAGCGGGCCCGGGAGCAGGACCACCTGGCGTACGGGCTCCAGGAGATCGCCGCCGTGGCGCCCGAGCCTGACGAGGACGTGACGCTCGCCGCCGAGGCCGCGCGGTTGCAGGCGGTGGACGACCTCCGCCTGTACGCACAGCGCGCGTCGGTCGCGCTGTCGGGCGACGAGGACGCGGTGAACGACGCACCGAGCGCTCTCGGTCTCGTGGCGGCGGCACGCAAGGCGCTGGAGTCGGCCGCGGACGCAGACGTACAGGCGACAGAGCTGGCGTCGCAGGCCCGGGAGATCACGGCGCTCGTCGCGGATCTCGCCGCGACCACCGCCTCGTACCTCGCCGACCTCGACGCCGACCCCGTACGCCTCGAGTGGGTCGCCTCTCGGAGGTCGCAGCTTCAGGGGCTCACCCGCAAGTACGGCGAGACCATCGCCGAGGTGCTCGAGTGGTCCGCCGCGAGCGCCTCCCGGCTCACCTCGCTCCAGGCGAGCGATGACCGGATCGAGCTGCTCACCCATGAGGTGTCAACCCTCACCGAGCGCATCGAGGACGCCGCGGAGCGCATCACGGCCCTGAGGCTCGCGGCGGCGACGAAGCTGTCGGAAGCCGTCCGGCAGGAGCTCGTCGCGCTAGCACTGCCGCACGCTCGGCTTGAGTTCGCGGTGACGCCGCTGCCCGAGCCCGGACCGTACGGCGCAGATTCGGTGAGCCTGCTCTTCTCGGCGAACCCGGGGTCTCAGCCCGGCCCTCTGGCCAAGGTGGCCTCGGGCGGCGAGCTGTCGAGGGTACGGCTGGCGCTCGAGGTGGTGCTCGCCGACGCCGGCGGCGGAGAGACGTTCGTGTTCGACGAGGTCGACGCGGGCATCGGTGGAGCCGTGGCGCTCGAGGTCGGTAGCCGGCTCGCGCGACTCGCACGCCTCACCCAGGTGATCGTCGTCACGCATCTGGCCCAGGTCGCCGCGTACGGTGACCGCCACTTCGTCGTCGCCAAGTCCGACGACGGTACCGTCACGACGTCCGGGCTGCGCGCCGTCGAGGGCGACGAGCGGCTGCGGGAGCTGGCCCGGATGATGGGCGGCCACGACGACACGCAGGCCTCAAGGACCCACGCGCGCGATCTGCTGGCGCGTGCGACGAAGGACAGGGGATCCCGGTGAACCGTTTCGACGAGATGGCCGCGACGTGGGAGGACAAGCCGAGTCGCCTCGAGCGTGCTCGCGCCGTCGCCGACGCCATCGCCGCGCGCGTGCCACTCCAGGACGGGTGGTCGGTGGTCGACGTCGGGAGCGGTACAGGGCTGCTCAGCCGCATGCTCGCCGATCGGGTCGGAAGCATCGTCCTGGTCGACACCAGCCCCGGCATGACCAAGGTGGCGTCTGACCGGATCGCGGCCACCGGCTTGAGCAGGCTGTCCGCGGTATGCCTCGACATCACCGCAGACGCACCGCCCGGTGGCCCGTTCGACCTGGCCATGAGCCTGCTGATGCTGCACCATGTACGCGACGTCGAGGGATTCCTCGAGTCGGTCGTCTGCCAGCTCGCGCCGGGCGGCTACATCGCGTTCGCGGACGTCGCCGCCGAAGACGGTTCCTTCCACGAGGACACCACCGAGGAGGTCCACCACCGCGGCTTCGAGCCCGATCGCCTGGCCGCTCTGGCCGGTGCCGCCGGTTTCGTGGACGTGGCCGTCGAGGAAGTCCACCAGATGGTCAAGGAGAGAAACGGCCACGACAGGACGTACGGGCTGTTGTTGCTCACCGGCCGCGTACCGGTCACGGCCACGACGCCCTGACGGGCCGGCATTCAGCGCAGCCTGTTCCGGTGGGTTGGCGGGAGCGTCTGGCCGCGACCGAGGGCCTTGCGTCGAGCCTTGAGATGCCCACGCACATTGCCGAGCACCGTACTGGTCACGATCGCGATCAGGATCGCCGGCCACCAGCCGATCGCGCCCATCAGGGCCAGCACGATCATCACTGGCCAGACCATGCCACCGACCGTGGCGATGGTGGTCTCGACCACCGACGGTGGCGCCATGCGCCCGCGCGGAACGATCACCGATCCCGAGACGACCGGCTTCTCCACCCGCGACGGCTTGGACCCGTTCTCGGGCGAGAACGAGGGCTGCTGCCACTGCGGCTCCGGCTCCCCGGTCTGCGGTGGATTGGTCACTTCCTCATGGTAGGCCGCTGATCGGGCCGGACTCCGACCGCGGCGCGCCAAGGGATGGGCGTCGTCGGCCGAAGGCCTCCAGGCATATAGGCTGGAGGCCCGTGGGGAAGACAGAGAACACCAAGCACATCTTCGTAACCGGCGGCGTCGTGTCCTCCTTGGGCAAAGGCCTGACCGCATCGAGCCTCGGCTCCTTGCTGGTGGCCCGGGGCCTCAATGTGACGATGCAGAAGCTGGATCCGTACCTCAACGTCGATCCGGGCACCATGAACCCGTTCCAGCACGGTGAGGTCTTCGTGACCGAGGACGGAGCCGAGACCGACCTCGACATCGGCCACTACGAGCGCTTCCTCGACGTGAACCTCACGGCCGACGCGAACGTGACGACCGGCAAGGTGTACTCCTCGGTCATCGCCAAGGAGCGTCGCGGCGACTACCTCGGCGACACGGTCCAGGTGATCCCGCACATCACCAACGAGATCAAGGACGAGATGCTCGCCATGGCCAAGCCTGGCGTCGACGTCGTGCTTCACGAGATCGGCGGCACCGTCGGCGACATCGAGTCGCTGCCGTTCCTCGAGGCCGCTCGTCAGGTACGCCGTGATGTGGGCCGCGAGAACGTGTTCTTCCTCCATGTCTCGCTCGTCCCGTACATCGGCCCGTCCGGTGAGCTCAAGACCAAGCCCACGCAGCATTCGGTGGCGGCCCTGCGCGCGCTCGGCATCCAGCCCGACGCGCTCGTCTGCCGCTGCGACCGCGCCGTACCGGACAGCGTGAAGCGCAAGATCTCCCTCATGTGCGACGTCGACGAGGACGCGGTCATCTCCTGCCCGGACGCGCCGTCCATCTACGAGATCCCCAAGGTGCTGCACGACGAGGGCCTCGACGCGTACGTGGTCCGGCGGCTCAACCTCTCCTTCCGCGACGTGAACTGGAAGGCGTGGGACGACCTGCTCGAGCGCGTCCACAGCCCGAAAGAGGACGTCACGATCGCCCTCGTCGGCAAGTACATCGACCTGCCCGACGCGTACCTGTCGGTCCTCGAGGCGCTGCGCGCCGGTGCCTTCGCGAACTGGGCGAAGGTGGCCATCCAATGGGTGGCGTCGGACGACTGCGCGACTCCCGAGGGCGCGGCGCACGCACTGGGCGCTGTCGACGGGATCGTCGTACCTGGTGGCTTCGGCATTCGTGGCGTCGAGGGCAAGATCGGTGCGATTCGCTACGCCCGCGAGAACCAGGTGCCCATCCTCGGACTGTGCCTCGGTCTCCAGTGCATGGTGATGGAGGTCGCCCGCGACCTCGCTGGTCTCGAGGGCGCCGCCTCGACCGAGTTCGACCCCGACACGGCCCACCCGGTCATCGCGACGATGGCCGAGCAGGTCAAGATCGTCTCCGGCGACGGCGACATGGGTGGCACGATGCGTCTCGGCTCGTACCCGGCCGAGCTCGCCCGCGGGTCCATCGTGAGCAGGCTGTACGGGACCAGGCAGGTCACCGAGCGTCACCGCCACCGTTACGAGGTCAACAACTCGTACCGGGCTCAGCTCGAGAAGGCCGGCCTCGTGATCTCGGGCACATCGCCGGACGCCAAGCTCGTCGAGTTCGTCGAGCTCCCGACCGCGGTGCACCCGTTCTTCGTCGCGACGCAGGCGCACCCTGAGCTCAAGTCACGCCCCACCAAGCCGCACCCTCTGTTCAGGGGCCTGGTCGAGGCGGCGCTGCGCCGTAAGAACGCCGGGCGCCTGCCCGAGGCGGAGGAGTGAGCCTTCCTGGCTCCGAGCTCCGGCCAGACGAACTTCGCGATGTACGGCTCGCGTGGCCGACCCGGCGGGTCGACGAGGTGCGGGGACGCCTGATGCGGTTCGTGACCGACGAGGTCACGACTCCGGATGGGCACACGATGGTACGTGAGTACCTCGAGCATCCGGGTGCCGTCGCGATCATGGCCGTTGACGAGGACTCACGCGTAGCCGTCGTCACCCAGTACCGGCACCCCGTCGGCTACAACGAGGTCGAGGCACCGGCAGGGTTGCTCGACGTCGCCAGCGAGGATCCGCTCGCCGCTGCGCAGCGGGAGCTCGCCGAAGAGGTGGAGCTGGCTGCACGGGACTGGCGTGTGCTCGTGGACATCTTCTCGTCTCCCGGGGGGAGCTCCGAGTCCCTGCGCATCTACCTCGCTCGCGACCTCGTCCAGGCCCCCCGGCCGGAGGGCTTCGTGCTCGGGGACGAGGAGGCGCACATGGAAGTGCGCTGGGCCGCCCTTGAGGACGTCATCGACGGCATCTATGCCGGGCACCTGCAGAACCCGAGCCTGGTCACGGGGGCGCTGAGCCTGGCGACCGCGCTCCGCGAGGAGCGGCTCGACCAGCTCCGCCCGGGCAACGCCCCTTGGGACGCACGAACGGTGCGACCGAACAGGACCTAGCGCATTGCCGGCTCAACTCCACGTCAAGCGTCACCGACCAGGACACCTCGAGGTCGTCCGGCCGGACGACGGCCAGCCGCAGTCCTGCAGGTGATCGATCGGGAGGTCGAAGAAGGCCATGGCACGGGCGCCCGCCTGGGACCGTCACCAAACTGGTCCTGGCGAATCGTTCGAGAGAAGTTGCGCACGTGCCTCGGGACTCCTATGGTTTGGTTAAGACTTTCTCATCTGGAGAGTCGCTTGGGGAACTTTGGGGAGTTCATTGTGATACGTTTGCCGCGCCTTCATGTGGCGCAGTTCATCGCTGCTTTGTCAGCCATGGTCCGCTCCTTGATCCTGACCTCGGGATCGGCGCAGGCCTCCTCGGCCAACGAGGGCCCGTTACACCATCTCCGTCACGGCCGTGCCAGACGCGCGACCGGCCTACGCGCGGCGAGCATGAAGTTCACGTCCACGGCCAAGGCTGTCTCCGCGCTGGTCACCGCCCTGGTGCTGTCGTTCGTGGGTCTCGCGGTCGTTGCTCTTCCCGCCTCGGCGCATACAGGCGATCTGAACGCAACGGCGGCTTGTCAGGCAGACGGCACGTATCTCGTGACGTACACGCTGACGATCGCGAAGACCAACTTGGCCGGGAAGACGTATTGGAAGGTCGGGAGCTCGACGTTCGAGGGCACTCCCACGAGCAACAAGGGCTTGGGACTCGTCCCTGTCGCCTCCCAGGGCGCGGGGACCATCATTCTCGGGACGACGACCGTGCCCGGCAACGCGAAGAGCGCTCCGTGGGCCTACGCCTACACGACCTGGACTGACAACTACGCGCTGGGGTCGGACGGCGGAGACATCACCCTGGATGGGAAGTGCACGGCTCCTGTGGTTCCCGTTGCTCCGGGCACGCCCACCGCGGCACCGCAGACCTGCACGCCCACCGAGACTGGTCAGGCGTTCACCGGAGGTAGCGTCACGCTTCCTGCCGACACCTCCAGTATCAAGTACACGATCTCCGGGGGTAAGACCACCGGTCTGGCACCGCACTCCTACACGGTGACGGCTACGGCGCAAGGGACATCCGTCCTCGCTCCAAGTACTGGGTGGGTGCTGAACCAGGCCAAGACAGTCGCTACCTACACGGTGGTCATCAAGGCTGCCGACGGTTGCGCAGTGAATCCCGGTCCCAAGATCACCTACGGAGACTGGACGGGTACTCCTACGTGTCAGAATCCTTCGATCTACCAGACCCGCGACGTGTTCACTGCGGTGTATTCATGGATCAAGGGGGGGTGGGTGCTCGGAACGCCGGTCAAGACCGGTTCCGAGACGGCCACGAAGCCCACGGCTCTGAGTGCTGATCAGGTGAAGGCCTGCCATCCGAAGTTGCCTCCGACGGTCACGTTTGGAAGTCAGACCTGCACCGTTGGCGACCAGGGCCAGCCGAGTCTCACAGGCGGACAGATCGTTCTCGGAACCGCCGAGGGCGTGTCCACGAAGGTGATGAAGGACAACGTTGAGGTGTCCTCTCTGACTGGTCTGCTTCCTGGTACCTACGTAGTTGTCGCCAGCCTGATTGATGCGGCCAACAGTTCGTGGGGGACTCTCCCTACAGGCTGGACTTTGAAAGATGGCACCGTCTCCTTCTCCGTGACCATCGGTACGGCTGACCTGGCTAAGTGCACGGTAGATCGGCCGACGAAGGATCCGCTCGTTGTTTATGGTGAGTACGGCGGTGCGACTCCTACCTGCACGACTCCTTCAGTCGTCTGGACCCGGACCATCACTACGACCACGTACGCCTACGTGTGGAACACGAAGACCCGGGTGTGGGACGAGAAGGCCACCACGACAGTGACAACTGATCCGGTAACGCAGGCTCATGCCCTGACTGCTGATCAGGTCAAGGCCTGCCATCCGATGTTGCCTCCGACGGTCACGGTTGGAAGCCAGACCTGCACGGTGGGTGACCAGGGCCAGCCGAGTCTCACAGGCGGACAGATCGTTCTCGGAACCTCCGAGGGCGTGTCCACCACGGTGAAGAAGGACGGCGCTGTGGTGTCCGATCTGACTGGTCTGCTTCCTGGTACAACCTACGTAGTTGTCGCCAGCCTGATTGATGCGGCCAACAGTTCGTGGGGGACTCTCCCTACAGGCTGGACCGCGAATGAGGATGGCACGGTCTCCTTCGCTGTGACCATCGGTGCGGCTGACCTGACCCAGTGCACGGTAGATCAGCCAAAGGCCTTGATCACCTACGGCGACTGGATGGGTGCTCCTACGTGTGACAACACCCCCATCTACCAGACCCGCGACGTGTTCGCTGCGGTGTACTCGTGGGTCCAGGGCGCGTGGGTTCCCGGAACGGCAGTCAAGACCGGTTCGGAGACGGCTACGGAGCCTTTGGCTCTGACGGCTGATCAGCTGAAGGCCTGCACCATGAACCTGACGCTCACGAAGACGGTCATTTCCGACGGTCCGTACTACCCAGGGAGCCAGGTCACCTACCAGCTGACCCCGCGCAATGACGGCCCTGGGAATGCTCTCGCGGGTTGGAGTGTGACAGACATCCTGCCGGTCGGCATGACGCTGGTGTCGATCTCCGGTGACGGCTACACGTGCGACACCAGCCTGATCTGTACCAGCTCCAAGGCACTGGCAGCAGGCGCCACTGGCACGCCGATCACGGTTGTTGCCCAGATCCTGCAAGACGAGCAGCCCGGCACGTTGAAGAACGTGGCGTATGTCTCGCCTGCGAAGGGAGATGTCCCGGAGACGAACCCGCTCGTTATCCCGACGCTGGCGACGGACACGTCCACGAGCGTGACGGACAATGACGCACAGGCTGCCATCGACGTCCTGGCTCCGCAGGTCGAGGGCATCGTCCTCACCCTGCCCAACACGGGCACGACCATCCCGCTGACGTGGCTTCTCGGAGCCGTCGGGATAATCGCAGCCGGTGTGATCCTGCTGGGTGCGTCGAGGTTCAACGCACGCGGTCGCAAGATCTGACCGTCTTCACCACACATCGAGGGGCGCCACTCGCGTGAGTGGCGCCCCTCGGTGCGTTCCGGCACCGTACGGCTCGTTGCACCGGCACACTCCCGATGGCACAGTGACGTTCGTGGCGAGTGACGCGTTGGGGCGTGAGGTGTCCGCCTACGTCGACCACCTGCGCGTCGAACGGGGCCTGAGCGCGAACACGCTCGCTGCGTACGGACGGGACCTTCAGCGGTACGGGGCCTGGCTCCGGTCACGGGGGGTCGACGACCCGCAGGCGATCACCGGCGACACGCTGGAGGCGTACGCCACGTCGTTGAGGAGCCCTGGGCCAGGCGAGCCGATTCTGGCTCCGGCCAGCATCGCGCGGATGTTGGCGGCGGTACGGGGGCTTCACCGTTTCTGGGCGATCGAGCACGTGACGACGGACGACCTCGCCCGGTACGTCACGCCACCGAAGGCGACGCGGAGGTTGCCGAAGGCACTGTCCGTCGACGAGGTGCAGCGCCTCATCGCGGCGGCAGGGGCTGACAGCGACTCGCCACTGACCACGTCCTCGCAGCTCTGCGACGTGGCGCTCACGGAGCTGCTGTACGGCACGGGCGCGCGGATCAGCGAGATCGTGGCGCTCGACGTCGACGACCTCGAGCGAGCGCTGAGCGACCCCACGATGGGGCTGCGGCTGATCGGCAAGGGCGACAAGGAGCGGTTGGTCCCGCTCGGGTCGTACGCGCGGGCCGCCGTGGAGGCCTGGCTCGTACGGGGCCGGCCAGCACTTGCGGGCCGTGCTGTACGGGCGACCCCGGCGCTGCTGCTCAACGAGCGCGGCGGACGGCTCACCCGGCAGAGCGCGTTCAACCGGATCCGGGCCGCGGCTATGCGGGCCGGGATCGCCGCCGAGGTGTCGCCACACAGCCTGCGGCACTCGTACGCCACGCACCTCCTCGACGGCGGCGCTGACGTGCGTGTGGTCCAGGAGCTACTGGGCCATGCATCGGTCACGACGACGCAGATCTACACGCTGGTGACCGTGGACCACCTGCGCGACGTCTATCAGGAGGCACACCCGCGAGCCAGAGATGCTGATCGACATCGCGCTCGCGTCGACTGACGCTGAGCGGCGACACGCCTGGCGGCGCGCGCGTCGATGTCCCGCTGTCGTACAGGGTCAGCACTAGGGTTGTTGCAAAGGCGACAAATCACTACGAGGAGCTCCGTTGGCCAGAGGCGAGCAGGAGGAACTGTCGGCCGGGATGGTGGGTCCGACNNCCGCGGCAAGGGAAGATGCACGGGCTCGTCATCGCGATGTGCAACCAGAAGGGTGGCGTCGGTAAGACGACGACCACGATCAACCTGGGTGCCGCGCTCGCGGAGACCGGTCGCAAGATCCTTCTTGTCGACTTCGACCCTCAGGGCTCGGCATCCGTCGGCCTCGGCGTGAACCCGCACACGCTCGAACGCACGATCTACAACCTCCTGCTCAGCCGTACGATCGATGCCGCCGACATCATCGTGCCCACGGGTGTGGAGAACATGGACATCCTGCCGGCGAACATCGACCTGTCAGCGGCCGAGCTCCAGCTCGTCAGCGAGGTGGCCAGGGAGCAGACCCTCAAGCGGGTGCTCGACCGGCTGCGCGGCGACTACGACATGATCATCATCGACTGCGCGCCCTCACTCGGTCTGCTGACCGTCAACGCGCTCACCGCGGCTGACAAGGTGATCACGCCGTTGGAGTGCGAGTTCTTCGCGCTGCGCGGCATCGCGCTTCTCACCGACACCGTCAACAAGGTCAAGGACCGCCTCAACCCCGATCTCGAGATGCTCGGCATCCTCGGGACGATGTTCGACTCGCGCACGCTGCACGGCCGCGAGGTGCTCGATCGGGTCGTACAGGCGTTCGGCGAAACGGTCTTCCACACGGTCATCCGCCGCACGATCAAGTTCCCCGAGACGACGGTCGCGGGCGAGCCGATCACCACGTACGCGCCGACGTCGAGCGGCGCCGACCAGTACCGAACCCTGGCTCGAGAGGTGCTGGCACGATGCCCAGACGCGTAAGCCTTCCCGGAGCGAGCGAGCTCTTCCGCGGCGGCCAGGACTCCGCGGAGACGACCCAGGCCGGTACGGCCTCGGGCCGGATCCGTCACGACGAGAAGATCACTGTGTACGTGTCCGCCGACGAGCTCATCAAGCTCGAGCAGGCACGCCTCACGCTGCGTGCCCAAGGCATCGCCGTCGACCGGGGCCGGTTCGTACGTGCCGCCATCGCCGCAGCGTTGGCCGACCTGGAGGAGAACGGCGACGCGGCGGACGTGATCTCCCGATTCGGAGACTGATGTCCGAAGCGATCGTCGGAATCAGGGCGGAGCAGTTCTCGGTCCATCTGGACAACTTCACCGGACCGTTCGACCTTCTGCTCCAGCTCATCTCGCGTCACAAGCTCGACGTCACGGAGATCGCGCTCGCTGCGGTCACCGACGAGTTCATCGCCCACATCCGCGCCCAGGGGACCAGCTGGGATCTCGAGCAGACGAGCCAGTTCCTCGTCGTCGCGTCGACACTCCTGGACCTCAAGACCGCGCGGCTGCTGCCGCAGGGCGAGGTCGAGGACCCCGAGGACCTGGCGCTGCTGGAAGCCCGCGACCTGCTGTTCGCGCGACTCCTGCAGTACCGGGCCTTCAGGCAGGTTGCCGCGTGGATCGACGAGACGCTGGCCACCGAGGGGCAGCACTACGTGAGGCCGGGTGGCCTCGAGCCGCAGTTCTCCGTGTTGCTGCCGGACGTCGAGTTCGACCTGACACCGGACGGTTTCGCCGCTCTTGCCGCGCGAGCCATGGAGCCGCGGACGGTCGCCGAGGTCTCCGTGTCGCACATCTATCAGGTGCGGGTGAGCGTCGCCGATCAAGCGGTGGTCGTGGCAGAACGGCTCCGGCGCGCTGGTTCCGCGACGTTCCGGGCCCTGATCTCCGACGCTCCTGACAAGCTCACCGTCGTCGCACGGTTCTTGGCGCTCCTCGAGTTGTTCCGCAGCGGGTCGGTCCAGTTCGAGCAGATGACGCCACTGGGTGAGATCGTTGTCCGTTGGACCGGCACCACGAGCGGCGACGTCGAGGTGTCCGACGAGTTCGACGAACCGCGGGCGCCGGTGAGCGAGGAGTGACATGACGGAACAGATCGAGGTCGCAGAGCTCGACGACGACGCCCTGTCGGGCGCGATCGAGGCGTTGCTGCTGATGGCCACCGAGCCGATGCCGGCCGTCGAGCTGGCGCAGGCGCTCAAGGCGCCGGTGACCAGGGTCGAGGCGACGCTGGCGAACCTCGTCCGCTTCTACATCGAGACGAAGCGCGGCTTCGAGCTGCGCCACGCCGGTGGTGGCTGGCGCTACGCGACCCGTCCGGAGCACGCGCCGGTGATCTCCGCGTACGTGCTCGAGGGCCAGCACGGCCGCCTGTCGCAGGCGGCCCTCGAGACGCTCGCGGTGATCGCGTACCTGCAGCCGGCGAGCAGGAGCCGCATCTCCGCCGTACGTGGCGTCAACGTCGACGGCGTGGTCCGTACGTTGCTGGCACGCGACCTCATCACCGAGACTGGACGCGACCCGATCTCTGGCGCAGTCCTGTTCACGACGACTCCGTACTTCCTGGAGCGCATGGGCCTCACGTCGCTCGACGACCTGCCACCGCTGGCGCCGCACCTGCCGGACGCCACGACTCTGGAGGCCGAGCTGCTCGCGGCCACACAACCGATGTCTTCATCCATCTCTCCTGAGGAGCCTCATGACCCCGACAACGCATAACCCAGGAGCTGGACGGCCGCCGGGCGACGACGACTCGTACGACGACGAGTACCAGGACCATCCCGCAGACCGCGAGCCCACGGAGACGGAAGGAATCCGGCTGCAGAAGGTCCTCGCCGCGGCGGGCGTGGCGTCACGTCGGGCCAGCGAGATCTTGATCGACCGCGGTCGCGTCGAGGTGAACGGACAGACCGTCAGGGAACAGGGCGTACGTGTCGACCCCGATCGGGACGTGATCCGCGTCGACGGCGCGAGGATCCCGCCGCCGCGGCGCCATGTGTACCTCGTCGTCAACAAGCCGCGCGGTGTGGTCTCGACGCTGTCCGACCCCGAAGGCNNCCGACACCGAGGGCCTGATCATCCTCACGAACCATGGCGAGTTCGCGCACCGGCTGGCCCACCCGTCGTACGAGGTCGAGAAGACGTACCTGGCCGAGGTCGAGGGGATCGTCGACGCTGCCACGCTCAAGAGGATGCGTGGCGGGCTGATGCTCGAGGACGGCCCCGTACAGCCCGACAAGGTCACGGTGAAGAGCCGCGGCGCGGACAAGTCCCTCGTCGAGGTCACGCTGCACGAGGGACGTAACCACATCGTCCGTCGTATGTTCGACGCTGTCGGGCATCCGGTACGGCGCCTCTCGCGCATCCGGATCGGCCCTGTACGGCTGGGACAGCTCGCCCAGGGCGCGTCGCGGGAGTTGACCTCGGCTGAGCTCGGCGCACTGCTCGACGCCGTCAAGCTCTGACATCGCCTGTCGTGGGCAGGGCTCTCAGCGGACTCCGGTACCCTTCCCGGGTGCATATGTTTAGCCGCCGCCGCGTGGGCGGCCTGGTCGTCGCGCTGCTGACCCTTTTCCTGGCCGCCTGCCATTCCGGCAGCGCCACGTCCAGTTCGTCGCCCACGTCCACCCAGTTCGTTCCCACCGCATCGGCGAGCGCGTCCGACAGCGCGTCCGCGAGTGCCTCCACGCATCCGTCGATCACGCCGCAGACCACGCTCGACGGAATCTCGGTGACGGGTGACTTCGGCAAGCTCCCGACCGTTAAGATCCCGGCGCCGTGGGGGATCGACAAGACGCAGTCGAAGACCCTCATCCAGGGCACGGGCGACGCGGTGACCGCGAGCTCGATGATCGAGGTCAACTACTGGGGCGCGAACGGGTACACGGGCGCTGTGTTCGACGAGAGCTTCAGCGCGAACAAGCCGATCTCGTACGCGGTGAGCGGATTCATCACAGGCTTCCAGACCGGCGTCATCGGCCAGAAGGTCGGTAGCAGGGTCCTCATCGGCATCACCGGCCCCGACGGGTACGACTCCAGCGGTGGCAACGCGAACATCGGCATCGATGTCGGTGACTGCCTCGTCTTCGTCGTCGACATCATCTCGGTCTCGGCCACAGGCCCATCCGGTGCCACGGTGACTCCGCCCGCCGGCCTGCCAACGGTATCCAGTGACCTCAAGGCGCCCGTCATCACGATCGACACCAAGGCCACCCCGCCGAGCACGCTGACGGTACAGCCGCTCATCAAGGGCACAGGGAAGGCCGTGACGGCCGCGTCGACGATCCGTGTGGACTACGCGGAGTACGCGTGGAGCACCGGCCAGCTCGTCAAACAGACGTACGGCTATGCGCCGCTCGACGGCGCGCTGAGTACGACCATCCCTGGCTGGCAGACCGGCCTCGTCGGGCAGACGGTCGGCAGTCGGGTGCTGCTCATCGTCCCGCCGGCTCAGGCGTACCCGTCGGGTAACCCGCGCATCAACGTCAAGGTCGGCGAGACCATGGTGTACGTCATCGACATCCTGTTCTCCTACGAGGGCTGAACCCGGTTGGGCGTCACGACCCAGGGTGCGCGCGATAGCGCGGCCGGGTCGAAGCGGTCGAGGAGGCCTGCGGGGGTGACCCTCTCGCCGGGTCGCGCGAGACCGAGCGAGGCAGCCAGCGTCGTGAGGACCTCCGTCGGCGTCACACCGAGCCCCGCGAGGTCGGTCATCGTCACCGCACCGTCACGCTTGGCCAGCCGCCGGCCATCAGGACCGACCGCCAACGGCACGTGCGCGTACGTCGGCGGCGTCAACCCGAGTCGATGCGCGAGCCAGGCCTGGCGCGGGACGCTCGAGCGCAGATCGTCGCCACGGACCACCTGGTCGACCCCCTGGGCGCCGTCATCGACGACGACGGCCAGGTTGTACGCGAACGTGCCATCGCCCCGTCGCAGCACGAAGTCGTCGACCACACCGGTCACCGGTCCGTACAGCGCATCGGTGGCGGTCCACGTGACCCCGCCCGCACGGACGCGCAGGGCTGCAGGCCTCTCTACCCGCTTCGCCGCGCGATCGGCCTCGGTGAGTTCGCGGCATGTGCCCGGGTACGGTCGGTGGCCGTCGCCGTGCGGCGCCTGGGCCGACTCGGCGATCTCTCGCCGCGAGCAGTAGCACTCGTACACGTCGAGCTTCGCCAGCGCCGACTCGTACAGCGCCAGCCGGTCCGACTGGCGCACGACCTCGCCGTCGTGGTCGATCCCGAGCGCGGCCAGATCCCGCAGCTGGCGCTCAGCAAGCCCTGCGGCGGCGGCGACCCGGACCTGGTCGAGGTCCTCGATCCGCAGCAGGAAGTCACGGCCGGTCGACCTCGCGAAGAGCCACGCGAGCAGCGCTGTACGGAGGTTGCCCAGGTGGAGGTCCGACGTCGGCGAGGGGGCGAACCGGCCGGCCACGGGACCTCCTCCGGTCGGGGTGGCGCGGGCGTTCCGGCGTCACCGATGAAAGACTGAACCAAGCCTATGAGAGGAGGGGCATGGCGCCACGCAAGACCGAACGTCAGCTCAACCTGGTGATCTGCCTGCTGGCCGCCCGCCGGTACCTGACGCGGGAGAAGATCCGCGACTCCGTCGAGGGTTACCAGGGCTTGTCGGACGCCGCGTTCCAGCGGATGTTCGAGCGCGACAAGGACGATCTCCGCGATCTGGGCATCCCCATCGAGACCGGCTCCAACGACTCGTACTTCGACGATGAGCAGGGGTATCGGATCCTGCCCGGCGACTTCGAGCTGCCCCCGGTCGAGTTCACTCAGGCTGAGCAAGTCGTCCTCGGGATCGCCGCCCACGTCTTCGACGGGGCGGCCCTCGCGCCGCAGGCGAGCTCGGCGCTCGGGAAGCTTCAGGCGGCCGGTGTCGAGCTGTCGACGACCGGTTTTGTACAGCCACGGCTGGGTGGCGACGACGAGGCCGTCAGCGTCGTGTGGGAGGCGATCGCCGGTAGGCGCCGGATCCGGTTCGACTACCGCGAGCCCGGCCTGACCCGACGGGTGGAGGCGTGGGGCGTGCTCGTCCGCAGGGGCGTCTGGTACGTGTACGGGCTCGATCTCGATCGTGAGGCGCCGCGCATGTTCCGGCTCTCGCGGGTCGCAGGAACGGTCGAGGCGCTGGAGCCCGCCGAGGCGTACGAACTGCCCGACAGGAGCGTCGTCGAGGCCGCCGCCGCCTCGCTCGAACCGACCGCGGTCACGGACACCGCCGTCGTCGCCATCCGGGGTACGGCAGCCCCTGGACTGCGGCGCCGAGGCTCGCTCGCCAGCGTCCCGGCGCCCGAGGGCTACACCGCATATGCCGTCCCGTACGGCTCGGTCCAGGAGATCGCCGACCAGGCCGCGGGCGCCGCACCGGACGTGCTGGTGCTCGGCCCGGACGAGGTCCGCGACGCCACGCTCCACAGGCTGCGCGCCGTCGCCGCGCGCCCGCTCTCGACGGAACTCGCATGAGCACCAGTGCGGATCAGGTCGCCCGGCTGCTGGCGCTCATCCCGTACCTCCAGGCGCGTCCCGGCATCACGCTCGCCGACGCGGCAGCCGCGTTCTCGCTCTCGCAGAAGCAGCTCATGGCCGACCTCTGGATCGCGTTCATGTGCGGCCTGCCCGGCGGCATGCCCGGCGACCTCATCGAGGTCGACATGGATGCCGTCGAGGGCGAGGGGGTCATCCGGCTGAGCAACGCCGACATCCTGTCCAAGCCGCTGCGGCTCGCGCCGCACGAGGTGGGCACGCTCCGGCTGGCGCTGCAGGCTGTACGAGAGATCGCCGCGCCGGAGTCGTACGCCGCCATCGACTCGGCGAGCGCCAAGCTGGCCACCATGTCGTGGCAGGACGGCCCGATGGCGGTCGTGTCGATGGTCACGGGCGACGAGTCCGTACGACAGTCGCTCGTCGACGCGCTCGAGGGGCAGCGGCGGGTCAGGCTCACGTACGAGGGCGGCGCGCGGGGCGACACCACCACGCCGGTCGTCGATCCTGCGGCGCTCGTGGTCCGCGACGGCTTCGCGTACCTGGAGGCGTGGGCGACAGACCGCAGGGGGTGGCGCTCGTACCGTCTCGACCGGATCATCGCCGTCGACGTCACGGGGGAGAAGGGGGAAGACCACGGTCGGCCCCCGCTGCGCGACGACTGGTTGTCCGACGCTGCCTCAGAGGTCACGTTGCGTGTCCAGGATTCTGCGTGGTGGATCACGGAGAACTACCCGACGTCGGCGACAGCGGGAGACCTCGTGACGCTGCAGGTCGTCGACCCGGCCTGGCTCCGACAGCTGGTGCTGCGTCTAGGCGCCGAGGCGGAGGTCGTCGATCCGCTCGCTGCCCAGGACGAGGCCGTACTGGCCGCGCGAGAGGCCGTGGCCCGGTATACGACCTGGTCAGGGGCGGGCGACGTGGTCCCCGGGGAAGGGCCGGTGTAGGGTCACGGCCGTGTGGATCTGGATCTGTGTGGCGATCATCGTCGTCTCGTTGGTCGTCCACGTCGTCCTCAGCCGGCGCATCTGGCGCGCCGTCCGGGAGTTCATCGCTGAGATCCACGCTTTGGGGACCACCTCTGCGAACCTAGGGTTCGAGCTCAGCCGGGTTGGCGCCGCTCCTGCGGTCGCCGGCCCCGTGAGCCCGCGCCATGGCATGAATCTTGATACTCGGGCCTAGGATGGGCCCGTTCGGACTGAAGGAGTCTCACATGACTGCGTTGATCGCCGGTCTTCCCGGCGGCATGGAGTGGGTCATCCTGCTCGTTGTCGCCCTGCTGCTCTTCGGCGGCACCCGTCTCGCGGGGATGGGCAAGGGCGCGGGCCGCGCCATCCGCGAGTTCAAGGAAGAAATCAAGACTCCGACGGGCATCGAGGCCCCGAAGACCGCTGAGCCCGAGGATCTCTCCAAGCCTGTCGACGCTGAGATCGTCACTCCGGAGTCCCGCAAGGACATCTGAT
>PMLO01000269.1:2514-5557 GCA_003158895.1 Propionibacteriaceae bacterium | reverse complement strand
GTCGCGGATGAACTCCTCCCACTGAAGCTTGAAGCCGTTCTCCATGTCGGTGTCGGTGCCGTCCACCCACTGCGACATGTAGTCGTTGGGGTCGGGAAGGTCCGGGTTCCACGTGGGCGTCGGGGTGTCCTTGCGCGCCTGCGTCANNCCAGCTCGAGTTGATCTGTACGAGGACGTCGTCGCCCTCGGGGGAGGTGACCTGGAAGATGCCGTACGCGGCGTCGTCGGCGGTGGCCTTGTAGGGGGCGCCGTTCTCGTCGATGCGCTCCGGGATGTGCGTGACGGTCTGGCTGTAGACCGTCTTGACCTGGCCGAGAAGGCCCTCGATCACGTAGTTCCAGTGCGGGTACATGTCGGTCGTCATGCCGCCGCCGTCCTCGGCGCGGTAGTTCCAGCTGGGGCGCTGCGCCGGCACGTCGGTGCCTTCCCAGACCCAGTAGCCGAACTCGCCACGCATCGAGAGGATGCGTCCGAAGAAGCCCTCGTCGATGAGTCGGCGGAGCTTGACGAGGCCGGGCAGGTACAACTTGTCGTGCACGACTCCGTCGATGATGCCGGCCTGCTTCGCGAGGCGGGCGAGCTCGATGGCCTGCTCCAGCGTCTCGGCGGTCGGCTTCTCGGTGAAGATGTGCTTGCCGGCGCCGATGGCGGTGCTCAGAGCCGTGAAGCGGCGGGAGGTGGCCTGGGCGTCGAAGTAGATGTCGATGTCATCGGCGGTCATGCAGCCATCGGTGTCGGTCGAGAAGTGCTCGATCCCGTGTTCCCCCGCGATCTCACGCAGCCGCGCTTCGTTGCGTCCCACGAGGACAGGCTCGACCTGTACGACGGTGCCGTCCTCCAGCGTCACGCCCCCTTGGTCGCGAATCGGGAGGATCGACCGTACGAGATGCTGCCGGTAGCCCATACGGCCTGTGATCCCGTTCATGGCGATCCGCAGGGTTCTGGTCAAGGCTGACTCCTTCGTCAATGGAATGCGCTTTCCAGCGTAGGGGCGTGTGCTTCCGCTCGTCAAGCGGGGTGACAGGGTCCTCTCCTCGAACGGTTCAGGGTCTCTCGGAGGGCGGTGCAGGGTCTCTCGGAGAGGGATGCTTCCTCTCCTCGGGCGGATAGGTCCTCTCCCCGAGCAGGGGTCAGTTCGTTGAATCGCGGAGGACGACCTCGTACTCCTGGGTGGCGGACTCGTCGGACGAGTCCGCGCCGAGGGCGAGACTGACGGCGAACTCGCCGATGCGCTCGAGCGGCACTCGTACAGTCGTGAGCGACGGAACGATGTCACGCAGCGTGGGGATGTCGTCGAAACCGGCGACCCGTACATCGCCAGGTACGGCCACGCCGGCATCTCGCGCCGCGGCCAGGGCGCCGACGGCCATCACGTCATTGACGGCGAACACCACATCGGGCCGGACACCGTCGGCGAGGAGCTCCGTCATCGCCGCGTACCCGCCATCTCGCGTGAAGTCGCCCTCGATGCGGGCGATGATCTCCCCTGAATCGGCAAGACCTTCGGCGAAGCCCTCGGCACGGTCGCGCGCCGTGAGGTGGTCGCTCGGACCGGTGAGGATGGCGTACGTACCGTGACCCCGTGCAGCGAGTGCCCGCGCGAGCGCGGCAGCTCCTTCGCGGTTGGCGGGAGCGACGGATGCCACGTCGAGCACGGCCTGGCCGACGATCGCGACGCCTGCGCCCGTCGAGCGGCGGTAGTCGTCGATCACCGACTGCAACGCCGACAGCAGCTCGGTATCGGCCCGGAGCCCGCCGACGATCACGAGTCCCTGTGAGCGGTGGCCGCGCGCAGCCTCGACGAGGCTCATCGTCTGCGCGAGATCGTGGTCGGCGATGCCGAGGATCACGGTCGAGCCGGCCGCCCGCGCCGCGCGGGAGACGCCGGCGGCGATCGAGCTGAAGTATGGGTCGGTGATGTCGTGGACGATCAGCGACAGGGTCGTGGAACGGCCGCGCGCGATGGCCTGGGCAGCGGCGTTCGGTGTGTATCTCATCTCCGCCGCGGCAGCGAGCACGCGGTCGCGCAGCTCCGCGTTGACCGTACGGTCCTTGCTGCCGTTGATGGCTCGGGAAGCGGTTGAGAGCGAGACGCCTGCTGCCTTGGCCACATCGCTGAGAGTCACCACACGGTGACTGTACCGTCGGCGGCGCGCTAGCCTCTGCACAGGTGTGACGTGTCGTGGCAACCGGTTGCCATTCGTGGACCCGCCGGTGAGATGTCGTATGCTGAACACGCTCGGAAATCGCTTGCCGAGCGTAGGAAACCGAAACAACGGAGTGGTTGTGTCAGACGAGATGTTCTCTGTACGCATCGTGCCTGTGGTCGTCCTCCACGACGCTCACGACGCCGAACCGCTGGGGCGGGCGCTCATGGCCGGCGGACTTCCGGTCGCCGAGGTGACGTTCCGTACCGCGGCGGCAGCCGACTCGATCCGGGCCATGGCGGCGATCGAAGGCCTGATCGTGGGGGCTGGGACGGTCCTCAACCCCGCACAGGTCGAGCAGGCCGTCAGCGCCGGCGCGCAGTTCATCGTCAGCCCCGGGCTTCGACACGATGTCGTCCTTGCGGCGCAGGCTGCGGGCGTCCCGGTGCTGCCCGGCGCGGTGACGCCCTCCGAGATCATGGCCGCCCAGGAGCTCGGGCTCGACACGGTGAAGTTCTTCCCGGCGAACGTGTACGGAGGTGCCGCGGCGATCAAGGCGCTGTCGGCCCCCTTCGGCGGGATGCGGTTCGTACCGACCGGTGGCGTCTCGGCCTCGAACATCTCCGACTACCTCAGCCTCGGCTGCGTACCGGCCGTCGGCGGCTCCTGGATGGTGCCCGTCGACGCGATCCGCGAGGGCGCGTTCACGTCGGTCACCGAACTCTGTCGAGATGCGGTCGCGGCCGCTGCCGCCGTGGGGAAGTGAGGTCGGCCATGGAGCTGCGCCCTGCCAGCGAGTGCGCGTACGACGCCGTCGCGCTCGGCGAGGTGATGCTGAGGCTCGATCCCGGCGAGGGCCGCATCCGTACAACGCGGACCTTCCAGGCATGGGAAGG
>PMLO01000269.1:0-2496 GCA_003158895.1 Propionibacteriaceae bacterium | reverse complement strand
CGAGCGCGGCTTCGGCGTGCGCGGGGCGGTCGGCGTCTCCGATCGCGGCCACACGGCGATCAGCCAGCTGAAGCCCGGCGACGTCGACTTCGACCACCTCTTCGGCGAGCTCGGCGTGCGCTGGCTCCATACCGGCGGCATCTTCGCGGCACTGTCCGAGTCGGCCGCCGAGGTCGCGATCGAGGCCGTGACGGCGGCCCGGAAGCACGGCACGATCGTCTCGTACGACCTCAACTACCGACCCAGCCTCTGGAAGGCGATCGGCGGACAGCCGAAGGCCCAGGAGGTCAACAAGGCCATCGCGGGCTACGTCGACGTCATGATCGGCAATGAGGAGGACTTCACAGCGGCGCTCGGCTTCGAGGTCGAGGGTGTCGACGAGGGCCTCACGCAGCTACCGGTGGAGCAGTTCGGCGCGATGATCGAGCGGGTCTCGCAGGCGTACCCCAACTTCCAGGTGATCGCCACGACGATGCGCGGCGTACGGTCCGCGACCGTCAACGACTGGGGCGCGCTCGCGTGGTCGGCCGAGAGCGGGCTCGTCTCGTCCGTACAGCGCGACGGCCTGGAGATCCTCGACCGCGTCGGTGGCGGCGACTCGTTCGCATCGGGCCTTGTGTACGGGCTGTTGTCCGGCGAACCGCTGGAGCGAGCCGTCAATCTCGGCGCTGCCCACGGTGCGCTCGCGATGACGACCCCCGGCGACACCTCGATGGCCACGAAGGCCGAGGTCCTCAAGCTCGCCGGAGGCGGCTCAGCCCGCGTCGACCGCTGACGTCAGGCCGGGCGTGGGTCGTGCCACTCGTGGGCGACGACGAGGCCTTCGTCATCGACATGCACCACGAGGGCCGTGGCGGGGGTCATGGGGCGCGACTCGAGCTCGACGCCGGCGATCATCGCGGGCAGCACGGGGCGGTGACCGCAGACCGCTGTACCCACCCCGGTCGCGCCTGACTTCACCATCAGCTTGCGTACATATCGCTGCACTCCCGCGATGTGCTCCTCNNCCGATCCCGTACGAGTCGAGCAGGTCGACGAGGTTGGACGCCTGCGCCTTGCCCTTGGCGTCGATCGGTCGCTTGCGATCGTCGCCGGACCAGTCCTTCCGCAGCGTCGCCTTCGCGTGGCGCAGGACGACGAACGGGGTCGTCTCCGGCATCGCGAGCGCCTCATCGAGCACCGCCGCCTCGTCGAGGTACGTCAACCGCTCGCGCGCCTGCGCGATCGGCACCCACTCGACCTCGTCTACCTCGTGATCGGGCCGGCGCGCGGTCTCGGACACCGCGTACCCCACCCAGAAGTGCACGATCTTCGGGCCCTTGATCACCATGTACGAGATGTCCGACAGGGGCGCGCCGAGCCGGATCCGTACGCCGGTCTCCTCCTCGACCTCACGCACCGCCGCCGAGTACGCCGGTTCGCGCTTCTCGAGCTTGCCCTTCGGCAGGGACCAGTCGTTGTACGCCGGCCGGTGCACGAGCGCCACGGACCGTCGGACTCCCTGGCCGCGCAGCACGACTGCGCCGGCGGACCTGATGGGCCGGATGGTCTTCGCTTTCATATTTGTCCGCGGCGCTGGCTCATGACCGAGATGAGGTGGGCCTGCATGTCGAGCAGGGGCCGCCCGTCCGCGTCGGTGGTCTTCTTCTCCCATCCCCCGGGACCGAGCACCCACGACGCCGTGCCCTCGTCGAACGCGAGCCGGAACAGCTCTTCGATCTGGGCGATGTGCGGCTCGTTGGTGAGCTGTACGAGGACCTCGACGCGCCGGTCGAGGTTGCGGTGCATGAGATCGCTCGAGCCGATCCCGACGTGCGGCTTGCCGCCGTTCGCGAACCAGAACAGTCGGCTGTGCTCGAGGAACCGGCCGAGGATGCTGCGCACGCGCAGGTTCTCGCTCAGGCCGGGCACGCCGGCCTTCAACCCGCAGATGCCACGGATCCACAGGTCCACCGGTACGCCCGCGTTCGACGCCCTGTACAGAGCATCGATGACGCCTTCGTCGACGATCGAGTTCACCTTGATCCGTACGCCGGCCGGGATCCCTGCGCGGTGGTTCTCGATCTCGTTGTCGATCATCTCGAGCAGGCCGCGGCGGATGCCGTGGGGGGCGACCAGCAGGCGCCGGTAGTTGATCTCCTGCGTGATGCCGGACAGGTGGTTGAACAGCCGGGCGACGTCCTCGGTGATCACGGCGTTCGACGTGAGCAACCCCATGTCCTCGTACAGGCGGGCGGTCTTCGGGTTGTAGTTGCCCGTGCCGATGTGGGCGTAGCGGCGCAGCGTCTCGCCCTCGTCGCGCACGACGAGCGACAGCTTGCAGTGGGTCTTGAGGCCGACCATGCCGTACACGACGTGTACGCCGGCCTTCTCCAGCTTGCGCGCCCACGCGATGTTGGCCTGCTCGTCGAAGCGGGCCTTGATCTCGACCAGCGCCAGCACCTGCTTGCCCGCCTGCGCGGCCTCGATGAGCGCGTCGATGATCGGCGAGTCGCC
>PMLO01000096.1 GCA_003158895.1 Propionibacteriaceae bacterium | reverse complement strand
TCAAGATCATGAGCAGGAGGGCGACGCTCTTCTGATCGACGGCGTCCACGATCTCGTAGGCCACCCCTTGCCTCGCCCACTCCTCGTTCACCACGAGTTCAGGCCTCCCAAACGCGCCCGCTGGGACGAGGACAGCGACGGTCTGTCCCGAAGCGCCGGCAACGATGTCGACCACCAGACCGGTGGCCTCGCTGATCGCCAGCGCGGCTTGGTTGAGACGCTCCCTCGACACCGGATCGGTCCCAATGACCCCGGCCACCCGGACGCGCACGACGCTGATCGGTGCTTCAGAGCTGGCTCCTGGGTAGTCCTTGGAGGACAGCAACGGGGCGGCCCCCGCGAAGGTAGTCAGGAGAGATGGAGGCTGGGCTGGATATCCACCCAGGTTCGAGGACGCCAGCCACGGAGCGCTGCCCAGCGCAGCTTCAGAAGCCGCATCAGCTCCGGACAGGGGCGTCGCCTGGTAGTCACTTGATCCCAAGCCGGACGTCGTGGAGTTGCCGACGAGCTTGGAGGGATCGAACGTACCGACCACGGAGACGATGGGCGGAAGACTGGTGTCGGTGAGGTTGAAGGTGTAGGAGGAGATGTCCCGAACAGCGCGATCCGCGCCGCCCTCTGGCACCTCGGCGGTGACGCTGCCCTTTTTGGCGTACGCGTCCTGGCTGAGCGTGACCGAGTCGACCATCAACGGAGAGGTACCCGAGTAGGCGGTGGAGCCGACCCTCCAGTACCTCATCACCGAGGAGTAGCCGGTGGACAAGGCGGTGGCGTACACGTGCGATGCCGTGAGCGTCGCACTGGACCCGACGCCAGTGGCCGGGAGTGCCTGAAGGCGCCCCACGACTCCGTCGTTAGAGGAGAGAGTGTCGCTGAGCTGTCTGCCTGATGCTGCGACCCGCGACACCTGAGCCGCGACTTCGGCGCCGATGGCGGGCAATGACGAACTGAGGACCGGGATCGCCTGACCGAGTGTGGTTTCCTTGGCCGCATCGTCAGCTGTGAGTGCCCGCCCGCTGACGACGGCGCTGCGCAGCCCCGCCAGAGCTTGCTCGGCGTCGGGGTCGATCGCCGTAAGAAGCACTGGGATGTTGAGATAGATGATCGCGTGGACGCCTTGGGCCGCGTTGGTGATACCGGGGTGAGCTTGTTCGTTGTCGTCAACTTGGGTGTACACACACGTGAATGACGTTCGGTAGGGGTCCTGTGCGGTGAAGGGGCTAGCGTGATCCGCGCTGTCCGATCTGACGGTGGCTTCTTGGTCAATGCTGACATTGCGGCAGGCACTCATGCTCCGCCCATCAGGAAGCATCTCTACAACGGTCGCAGTGCCTGCAGCACTCGGCGCGTTGCGTGTCGTTGGGGTAGGCCCGGCGGGTGCGACGGGATTGCGGGAGAAGTAGACATATACGGGGCTCCCGACGATTCTTGTCAGCCCATTATCCATGGACCAGGTCGGGGTCACTCGGAACAGTTGCTGCGCAGAGTCGTCCAAGAACGGGTCGAGATCGATATCCAGTCTCCCCGGAAGGACGACGTATCCGATGTTGCCGGTTGGAGCCGCGATCTCAACTCCCGGCAGAGACCTGATCGTGGCGAGTTGTGCGGACGTGATCCCTCCGAAGATCCCCGACTGGTAGTTCGGTCGCACGGATCCACTGCGCTCCTCGATCGCCGAACGGTCAGCGACTGGCCGCACGAGCAGGTCATACGTGGAGCGAAAACTCTCAGACACAGTGCCCAGGACTCGAAGTCGGGTGGTCCCGACGCTGTTGCTCAGTAGCGAAAAGCTCGCAGTCGCAACCATCACGGTGAGAAGGAGCGTCAGAGCCCTTCCCCAGCTCGAACGCAAATGTCCCGCGACTAGACGCAACATCCTTGTCTATATTCTCCTGGAGGATGGCATACAAGAACAAAGACTGGTGCTACAACCGAATCAGCTGTTGCAGCACCAGCGGCGTCGACACCCCGGTTGGGGCGACACCACCTTAGGTCGGGACGGTATCAGCAATAGGTGTTCAGCCCAATGTACCCTCTCGAGCCAGCCGTTGCGCCGCTCACGATCCCTTTCGAATCCTGAGTCATCCGGCCGCAATTGCACCACCCTGGTCGCCAACGTCCCCGCGAACGCGGCCCACTCCCTGCGCGAGCCGACCCCGCCACCCGATCCCGGCCTCGTTGTCCCAGATCGGCCGCCGCGGGACCCGGCCCAGGCGCCGGATCAGTTCCCACGACCCGAGCAGGAGATCCTCGGACTTGCGAGTCGGGATCATCGCCGCGGTCACGAACCTCAAACGCGCAGCAACCCACCACCAGCAGCAGCACCGGCGGAGAGACACGTGTCCCGTCCTCGATCGGGATCTGGGCCGGCGGGAACCACAGATCGCACTGCGCCCGCGCCACCGGCGCCCACGTCAGCCGGTCCGCCGGATCCAGACGTCGATGCTCCGGCCGCATTCGACGCCCGTCGTCGCGGAACAGTAATCGACCCGCACCCGCCGACCCGCGCCGCGATCACCGTCGCGGGCAACTCCGGACGCTCCACCAGCAACGCCCGCCCCAACGCCTCAAACGGCGAAGACGACGTCGCCACCGGCAGCTGGCGCTCGTACTTCGGGGGCCCCTCCGCTGCCAACGCCCGATCCACCGTCGAACGGCCGACCCCCAACTCCGGAGCCATCTGCCGCCGCCGAACACCCTCCGCCGACCCGCCCGACCGACGCCCAATCCTGACGTAGCCCAAAAGGCGAAGACCGACGCACCTGCTGCATGCTGGGCGGCTCCTGGTCCATGGGCGCTGGCGGACCTCCGGGGTGTCCTGTGGCTGCGTAGTCTGACCGCCGGGTTTTGAACCACCTGCCGGGGCCGGTCAAAGCAATGGAGTCCCCACCAGTTCCCTCGGGCCGCCGCACCGAAACGAGCCATTCCGGCGACGCCACGGACCCC
>PMLO01000257.1 GCA_003158895.1 Propionibacteriaceae bacterium | reverse complement strand
GCACCTCTCAGTGAGAGCCGAACAGGTTCTCGGTGTCCTTCGCGAACGCCACGAGGATCTGGGTGCTGGCCTCCAGCGCGGACAGGTCGCCGGAGCCGACCTGGTGCTCGAGCGCCTTCTTGATCCCCCGTACAGACGGCGACTTGTGCAGCGCGTCCTCGAGCTCGCCGGCCACGAGGGCCCAGAGCCACTCGAGCTGCTGGGCGTTGCGGCGGGCTCCGAGACCCCCGTGCTCCTCGACGTACGTGCGATGGTCGAGCACCGCCTGCCACAGGGCGTCCAACCCGTCACCCGTGTGCGCGCTGCAGGTCAGCACCGGCGGACGCCGCGCGTGCGGGTCGGACGTGATGAGCTTCATCGCCGTCGCGAGGTCCCGAGCGGCCACGCGTGCCGGGCCGAGCCCATCCCCGTCCGCCTTGTTGACCGTGATGACGTCGGACATCTCGAGGATGCCGCGCTTGATGCCCTGCAGCTGGTCGCCGGCTCGCGCCAACGTCACCAGCAGGAACGTGTCGACCATGCCCGCGACCGCGACCTCGGACTGGCCGACGCCGACGGTCTCGACGATCACCACGTCGTACCCTGCCGCCTCGACGAGGAGCATCGACTCCCGCGTCGCCCGCGCGACCCCACCCAGATGGCCGCCGCTCGGCGACGGCCGGATGAACGCCTGATCGCTGACGGCGAGTGCCGACATGCGCGTCCGGTCTCCGAGGATCGACCCGCCCGTACGCGTGCTGGATGGGTCCACTGCCAGTACCGCCACCTTGTGGCCGGCCGCGATCAGCTTGACCCCGAGCGCGTCGATGAGCGTCGACTTGCCGGCCCCGGGGACGCCCGTGACGCCCACCCGTACAGCCTTGCCACTGTGGGATCGCAGCTCCCGCAGCAGCTCCCGCGAGCGGGCATGGTCGTCGGGGCGGCTCGACTCGACGAGGGTGATCGCGCGCGCCAGCAACCGCCGGTCACCGCTCAGGACACCCTCGACGAGCGGGGCGAGATCAGCCACTAGACGAGGGTCGCGGTGAGCTTCTCGAGGAGGCTGATGGCCGCCTCCGGGATGACCGTGCCTGGCGGGTAGATCGCGTCGGCGCCGTTCGCGTACAGCTCTTCGAAGTCCTGGCGCGGGATCACGCCGCCGACGACGATGAGGATGTCCTTGGCGCCGGCCTTGTCGAGCTCGGCCCGTAGCGCCGGCACCAACGTGAGGTGACCGGCCGCGAGCGAGGAGACGCCTACGACGTGTACGTCGGCGTCGATCGCCTGACGGGCGACCTCCTCCGGCGTCTGGAAGAGCGGGCCGACGTCGACGTCCATGCCCAGATCGGCGAAGGCTGTCGAGATCACCTTCTGGCCGCGGTCGTGGCCGTCCTGGCCCATCTTCGCGACGAGGATGCGCGGACGGCGTCCGGCCTTCTCGGCGAACGCCTCGACCAACTCGCGAGCGTGAGAGGTCGACTCCGTGGAGCCGGATTCGGACTGGTACACACCGGAGATCGTACGGATCTGGGCCGTGTAGCGCCCGAAGACCTTCTCCAGCGCGTCGCTGATCTCGCCGACGGTCGCCTTGGCGCGCGCCGCGTCGATCCCGAGCTTGAGCAGGTTGCGCTCCGGGTCGGTGGAGTCGGGGTTGCCCGCGGCCCACGTCAGCTTCTCGAGAGCCGCGTCGGTCGCCGCCTGGTCACGCTCGCCACGAAGCTGCTGGAGCTTCGCGATCTGCTGGTCCCGTACGGAACCGTTGTCGATCTTCAGCACCTCTGGCGGGTGGTCGTCCGAGACCTGGTACTTGTTGACGCCGATCAGCGGCTGCCTGCCGGAGTCGATACGGGCCTGCGTACGTGCCGCAGCCTCCTCGATGCGCATCTTCGGGATGCCTGCCTCGATGGCCTTGGCCATGCCGCCGGCGGCCTCGACCTCACTGATGAGCGCCCACGCCTTCTGGGCGAGCTCGCTCGTGAGCTTCTCGACGTACGCCGAGCCGCCCCACGGGTCCACGACCCGGCACGTGCCCGACTCCTGCTGGATGAACAGCTGGGTGTTGCGGGCGATGCGGGCGGAGAAGTCGGTCGGCAGGGCGATGGCCTCGTCGAGCGCGTTCGTGTGCAGCGACTGCGTGTGGCCCTGGGTCGCGGCCATGGCCTCGAGGCAGGTACGCGTGATGTTGTTGTACACGTCCTGCGCCGTCAGCGACCACCCTGAGGTCTGCGAGTGCGTACGCAGGCTCATCGACTTGGCGTTCTTGGCGCCGGAGTCGCGAACAAGTCGCGCCCACAGCAAACGGGCGGCGCGCAGTTTCGCGACCTCCATGAAGAAGTTCATGCCGATCGCCCAGAAGAAGCTCAGCCGCGGCGCGAACAGGTCGACATCGAGACCGACGGCCTGACCGGCCCGGATGTACTCGATGCCGTCAGCCAGCGTGTACGCCATCTCGATGTCGGCGGTCGCTCCCGCCTCCTGCATGTGGTAGCCGGAGATCGAGATCGAGTTGAACTTCGGCATGTTCGCGCTCGTGAACGCGAAGATGTCGGAGATGATCCGCATGCTCGGGGTCGGCGGGTAGATGTAGGTGTTGCGGACCATGAACTC
>PMLO01000222.1:29624-30128 GCA_003158895.1 Propionibacteriaceae bacterium | reverse complement strand
GGACATCGCGCTCGAGGTGATCGAGGAGCACGGCTACACGGGCGCAACCGGTAAGGAGCTTGCGGATGCGGTGGGCCTGAGCCAGAACGGGCTGCTCCACTACTTCGGGTCGAAGGACTCGCTGTTCGTCGAGGTCGTGCGTCACCACGAGGCTGCCGTCGCCCAAGCGGTCGATCCTGAGCACACGGACTTCACCGCTGACTTCGCGGGCCGAATCCTGCGGGCCGCCTCGGACAACATCGACAGGGCCGGCATGACTCGGCTCATCCTGAACCTCACGACGGCTGCGAGCGAGATCGCTCACCCGGGCCACGACTACATGCGCAGCCGATACGACATCATGCGTGAGATCACCGCGTCGGTGTTGACCGTGCTGCAGTCCCGCGGAGAGTTCCCTGCCGAGGGCGACCCCGCTGCGGCTGCAGCACTGATCGCGTCAGCCCTCGACGGACTTCAGATGCAGTGGCTGTACGACCCGACCGTCGACGTCGAGGGCAACCTGAC
>PMLO01000222.1:0-29571 GCA_003158895.1 Propionibacteriaceae bacterium | reverse complement strand
GGGCATCCCGCCGCACCTTCTCCCACACCTGGCCACGTACGTGGCGAGCCTCCCCGTCACCGGGCGGGACGGTTACCTCTTCCCTGGCCATGACGGAATCTCCCCGATGTCGGAGAAGGCACTGTGCTACGCGTACGCCCAGGCTCGGAAATACTCCGGAACGGTGTCCCACGCCGGTGCGCGACGAGGCGATTCAGCTGAACGGGACCGCGACGAACCGGCCTAGGGAGAGGAGGACGCGAAGGGCCAGCAGGACAAGCGGTACGAGCATCGAGCATGCCGGGTCACGCCCGCGCGAGGCGGGGGAACAGTGCTTCGGCGTTGCGGTGGTCTATGCCGGCGCGGACCTTGGTCGGCAGCTTCACGGCTTCGTACTCGGTGCGCATGTATGTGACGGCGGCGGGTGGCGCGAAGGGGAAGTCCGACCCGTACAGGATGCGTGTCGGGTCCGCGACAGCGAGCAGGCTCGGCATGGTCGCCGGGGTCGATGACAGGGCCACGTCGTAGTAGAACCGCCGAAACACACTCATGCCGGCCGCCACTGTGCGCTTGTGGTCGAGGGCTGCGCCGACGCGTTTCCACGGCGATTCCGAGCGGAGCATCGTCAACAGGATGCGGTGAGAGATGTAGGGCACGAAACCGCCGGCGTGAGCGAGGATGAACCGGATGCCGGGGTACCTGTCCAAGGCTCCGCTCAGGATCAGGCTGATCGCAGTCCTTGTCGTGTCGAGCAAGAAGTCGGCGGTGAAGCTCGGGATCCCGGGCACAGGGACGGCGGGCAGTTCCCCGGGGTGGACGAACACGACCGTGCGCCGCTCGTGCAGGAAGCCGAGCAGCCGGTCGAACGCGGGATCGCCGAGGTACTGGCCCGCGGCGTTGGCCAACAGGATCACCCCGTCGGCATGCAGCGTGTCCAGGGCATAGGCCGCCTCGGCGATCGCCCCGTCGACATCGGGCAGGGTGAGAGTGGCGAAGAAGCCGAACCGCGCGGGGTCTGCCCCGACGACGCTCGCCGCGAACTCATTCACCCGCCTCGCCCACACCCGAGCCTCGGCGACGTCACCGAACCACACCCCTGGAGTCGACACCGACAAGATCGCGGTCTCGATCCCGTTCTTGGCCATCAGCTTCGCCGCCAAGGGCGCGGCCCACGATGGCAGCGGAATCCCACCCGGCGTCAACCCTTTGTCCCGAAGATGCCGGGCATAGTCAGGGGGGATGACGTGATGGTGGACGTCGATGCGGCGAGGTCCGCTCACCTGGTCACCTGCCATCCGTCGTCTGTCGATCGCGAAAGTCTCACACGCCGATCCGCAATGTGATGCAAGTATCAGGTTCTGGCGAGGGCTCGTCAAGGTGAATATGATGGAATCCTCAGATTGGGGGTAACGAGGCGTGACCATGCCCGAACCGCCCTGCGCTCCCCCGCCCAACGGCCAGGCGAGGAGACGCCAGCGGACCCACCAGGCCTTCCTGGACGCGGCCGCGCAGCTCATGGCCGAAGGCCGGACGTCGGCCTCGATCGAGGAGATCACCCGCCGGGCCGGCGTGGGCTTCGGAACGTTCTACAACCACTTCGACACCAAGGAACAGCTCTTCGAGGAAGCCGTTCTTGGACTGCTGGACAGCTACGCCACGTGGCTGCGGAATGTCACCTCTGAGCTGCAGGATCCCGCCGAGTCCTTCGCGCGCAGCTTCCGACTTACCGGCCGACTCGCCGTACGACGCGCCGACCTCTTCGCCCCCATCCTCAACGCTGGGACCGAGGTCATGTTCATGGAACGCGGACTGCGCCAAGCCGCCCTCGCTGACATCCGTGCCGGCATCGCGACCGGACGATTCATCGACGAGGACCCCGAAATCCTCCTCGTCGCAGTCGGCGGCGCACTGTTGGGCCTCGTCCGACTCATCAGCTCCGGGACGCTCCCCGGTCCTGATCGCGCCACCGACGCCCTCGCCACCAGACTGCTGTGTCTCCTCGGCCTCGACGCCGCCGATGCGCACGCGCTCACCGCACGGCCCCTTCCCCCGACCCCCGACCTTCACTGGAACGACGACAACCCCCATTCCTGAACAACAGTTCCTGGATCGGCCGGCAACAGTGACGACCAATGGTCCCGAATCACGGCGACTACCAGCGGGGATATGCGGCGCGAGGCTCTTCCTGGTGTGAAAGAGCCCTGGTAAGCCTGGATTCCTGGACCGGGATGTTCCGTTGGCCGAGGCCGCGGGTCGGCGATAGAGCCAGAGCACGCCTTAAGCCTTGTCGCGGATTCGGTCGAGAACGACTACGTCAGCCATGACCGGCGCGCCTACGTGATTCCCTCTACGAGGACCTTGACGACGTCAGCCGCCGTGACTTCGCTGTCGGCGATCGGGCTGACCGCCAGGGCGAACAGAGCGGCGAGCAAGATGATGGCGACCTTGACCGGGTCGACGTCGGGACGTATCCGACCGAGCCGTTGTTCGGCGGCCAGGTACCGAGCGAGTTGGTCTGGAGGTCCTCCCAGGGCGGCGACAGCTCCTCCGAGGTCGATGACGTGGCCTTGCGTTGCGAGTTGGGGGTCAGCCGCCAGCGCGAGCTCGAGGGGCAAGACCGTTTGTCGCAGCGCTGACAGACGAAGGAGGCACTCGGCAAGGATCTCGGTCAGATCTCCAGTACCTGCCTGGCCAGGAAGGGAGCTCATCCAGTGCACGAGCTCTTCCTGAGTCTCGAGGATGGCGGCGAAGAACAGCGCCCGTTTGTCGGGGAAGTGCCGGTAGATCGTGCCTTCGGAAACGCCTGCCGCATCGGCGATGGCACGTGTCGTCGCTCCGTGGTAGCCGACCTGAGCAACGAGTGAGGTTGTCGCATGGATCAGCTTGGCCTTGGTGTGGTCACCTCGCGCAGTCACGGCGAACTCCACCCCTTGTCGTCATCGGATCACGGTCATGGGCATCGTAGGTGGGTTTCAGTCCGTGACGTCTCGCCGGGTAAAGACGACCAATGCCGCCCCCAGGGCCACGACGACGTAGACGAGGCCTAGCGCGAGGGCCCTTCCGTATGTCAGGTCCGGGGTTCCGCCGTTGGCCAACGCCGCGATCGTGGTGCCTGGTAGCCATCGGCCGGCGCTGCTGACGGCGGCCTTGATGACCGTCTCGAGGAGGAGGACGTAGCCGATCCCGACGCCGATAGCGATCCCGGACGAGCGTGTCAGAGTCGCCAGCGCGAGCCCGATAGTGCCCCAGACGAGCAGGGCGCAGAACAGGTTCACTGTCGCGCTTGCCAAGTCCGGGCCCAGGTTGGTGCCCCACGCGGTCGGAGTGAAGCCTGCCGCTCGGGCCGCGATCGGTGCGACCATGAGGCTCACCACGAGCGCCACAACGGTGGTCAGTGCAGTGGCTAGGGCCAGCGCCATCCACTTGCCCATGACCAGACGCCAACGGCGGGGCTGGGCGGACACCAGGACGCGGACCAGGCCGGTGCTGTAGTCCGTCGAGGTCGCCAGAGCCCAGAAGGACAGCGCCACCACGCCAAACATCGACGACGCCGCGGGCAGCCCCGCGACGATGCCCTTGTCGCTGAGGAGCGTGGTGGCGGTTGGGAAGTTGATGCCAGGGCCGTTGAGTGGCGGGGGGCTGCCGTTCTTGACGATCTGGAACATCACGACATTGATCAGCACGGCCATCGCCGTGGTCAGCCCGAGCCAGCCCAGAGCGATCCCGCGCCGGCGGAGTCGCAGCAACTCACTGGACACAACATTGAGCAGTCCTGGACGGTGGTTGCCCATACGATCCGCAACCGCGTGCCGGCCGCTCATCGGTCCGCCTCATTGCTGGTGGCCCCCGGATCGTGCGGAGGACGCAGAGCCGCCGCGCGCGAAGCGGCGAGTTCATCGTCGTTCGTGCCGGTCATCTCCAGGAAGATCCTCTCCAGGTCGTCTTGCCTGGCGTGAATGGCGCGCAGCGTCACCCCGCCGGACCCAGCGTCCCGATTCACTTGGGCGGCCGCCGCCAGTGGAGCGAGCACACGCAGCTGGCCTGACGAGTCGGTGGTCACGGTCCAACCGGCGTCCACAAGTACTTGATGCAGCCGCTCCAGGTCAGAGTCGAATTCTGGTTGGACGTCGATGTGGCTCTCTGCCCGCTGCAGCAGATCTGCCATGGGGCCCGCGTACATCAGGACCCCGAACCGCAAGACCAGCAGGTGATCGCAGACACTCTGGATCTCCGCCAGCAGGTGCGAGGACACAATGACACTGCGTCCGGACTCCCCCAGCCTCTGGAGCAGCCCGCGGATCTCGACGATGCCGGCGGGGTCGAGCCCGTTGGTCGGCTCGTCGAGCACCAACACCTGCGGGTCGGGCAGCATCGCGGCCGCGATGCCCAAGCGCTGTTTCATGCCCAGCGAAAACCTCTTCACCGGCTCCTGCTCCCGACCCATCAATCCCACAGTCATCAGCACGTCCTCCACCCGCACATCCGGCAGGCCACGCAGTCGGGCCAAGGACCTCAGGTTCGCCCGGGCCGACAGCCCTGGCACGAACGCTGGCGCCTCGACCAGGGCGCCCACTTGGCTCGCATACACCTCAGGGCGGGAGATCGGATGGCCCAGCACGTCCGCTGTGCCGCTCGATGGGCGGATCAGACCAAGCAGCATCCGGATCAGTGTCGACTTCCCTGAGCCGTTGGGCCCTACCAGGCCCGTGACTCCACCGCGGGGAACCTCCACCGACAGATCGTCAACGGCGACCAGGTCACCGAACCGGCGGGTCAGCCGATCGGTTCGGATCACACCCATGGACATCCCCGTATGTAAGTGAGCACTCACACACATTACCAGCCTGTTGGCTTCGACGTCGATCACGACTGTCTTGCCTATTGTGTTGGCGTGAATATCTTCCTGCTGGGCGCGACCGGTCGGGTCGGGAAAGAGTTCCTCCAGCTGGCACTGGCCGCTGGGCACACGGTGTCAGCCTTGGTCCGGGACCCGTCGAAGGTTGCCGCGTCGCCATCGTTGATGCTGTTCACTGGTGACATCTACGACGATGACGCCCTGAGATCGTCCTTCCGCTCGGGCACCTGGGACGCGGTGGTCAACCTGATCGGCACCGACCCCCTCAAGCCCTCAACAGTGGTGACCGACGCGGCACGCGCCCTCGTCGCGCTCTGCCACGAGACGCAGACGTCGAGGTACCTGGCGATCAGCGGTACCGCCGAGATGCCCCACACGAGGATCGGCGGAATCACACTCTTCATCATGCGTCGAACGCCGGTCGGCCACGGGATCCGCGATCACGACGGCGCCCTCGACATCGTGGCGAGCAGCTCCCTGGACTGGGCGCTGGTCGGCTGCCCGTGGATCAAGGACGGTCCCGGGCTCGGAACCTACACGACCGCAGACACCTTCCCAGGCGGGATGAAGTCGATCCATCCAGCCGATGTCGCGCTGGCGGTGTTCCGTGAGTTCGAAGCCCCTGCCCACCACCAACAGATCTTCGGAATCTGGCACTAAACCAACCACCACACGTTTGGCCTGATGACCGCGTCTGGGCGCCGGACAGGACGCCGTGGTGTCTCTGCCCGGTTGCGACGCACAAAGGGCCAGTGCTCGCCTCGGCATTGGTCCCGGCGTCAACGCGTCCCCCAACGCGAGTCCCGATTTTACTCTCCGGGGGTACGGGGATTCCTCGAAGATGAGCAACTGCACACCGCAAAGGTGCAAGGCTTCCAGGGACGACAAGGATCCGTCGGACCAGCTTCTCTCCCCCCTCAAAGACTGGGCAGGACCCAAGGCCCGGCCCCTCCCGGGGACCGGGCCCGGGGGTCACTTGAAGACGTCGAGCTTGCCGAACTTCGCCGCCAGCAGGTAGTAGACGGTGGCACGGCTCTTGAGGCGATCTGCCTTCATGAGAGTGGTGACGTCCTTGATGGCGGCGTCGAGGGCTGCGTCGTCGTCGGTCAGGCCCAGCTTGCCCTTGAGGAAGTTCTTGCGCACCGTCTCGAGCTCAGCAGGGTCGCTGGCGGCAACGTACGCTGAGTCCTTGTTTCCCAGTGCCAGCCGGTAGGTCGACAGTAGTTTCGCGATGACGGCGTCATCCGCGTCCGGTGCGTACTTCTTGATGTCTGCGGCCCAATCCGTAGCCATGTCTACTCCTCAGGTATCCCAAGATGGTGCCTCTGTGCACCACATGAGGCCACACCCTAACGGCCAACAGACCGAGTTCATCGCCTTCTCTGACACGGGTTCCGAGGGACAGCCCCTGATCCCTACGGAGGGCTCTCGCCCTCGGGGAGCGTGATCGCGGCGTGAATGAGGGTCCTGGTCCGCTCGGTGACGACCGCGAGCGACTGTCCCCCTTCCACCATGGTCATGCCGACCTCGATCATTCCCGCGAGCAGTGGCCCGGTGACGGGCAGGTCGGGCACGCCGAGTTCGGACAGCACCTGGATGAACGGTGCGGCCTGCTCTCGATGGAGCTCGGTCAAGCGGGTCAGGCATTCCGGAGGAAGGGTCGCGCCGGCAAGGGCAGATGCGGGGCGGTGGTATCCCTCGGCGGCGAGACGGAGGGTTTCGCGAATGTAGGCGTCGAGGCGCTCGCTCGGCGTGACCGCGGCCGCGAGAGACTCCGCGAGAATCTGGTTCGCTCGGGGGAACACATCCTCGATGATCGCGGCAATGATGGCCCCTCCCGAGGAGAAGTACTGGTAGACGCTGGGCCGAGCGAGACCTGCGGCAGCTCCGACGGCAGCGGGGGTGACGGCGCCCATCCCCTGGGTCGCCAGGATCTCCGTCGCGGATCGCAACAGCGCTGCGCGTTGCCGTGACCGGTGTTCGGCGACCGTGGGCGCGGAGATCTTCGGCATTGGCATCTCCCCTTCCGTCGGGTCCTTTGCGTCCGGTTTTGACCGCTGGGCTGTTCTCTGTAAGATACCGACACATCTGTCAGCAAGATCGAGAGCAAGGATCACTTTACACATGAGCTCGCCAACCTCCACCGCCCAGACCGNNAGACCGGACGCGCCGCCGCCTGCCGGTGCTGGGAATGGCCATGCTCGTGGCCCTCCTCCTCCAAGTGGTCGTCGGTATGGCCGATGCGCTGTGGCTGGACGTTCCCAAGACCGGGAACGCCTGGGCGGAGTCGGCGCCGCTGATGCTTCTGAACGCGCACCTGCTCCTGGGCACCGCGATCACCTTGCTCGCCCTCTGGATGCTGGTTGATGCGATCCGCTCCCACGCAGGGGTCTGGATCATCTCCACCGTCGTCGGCCTGCTCGGAGTCGTCGTGGCTCTCGGCGGGGGGTCAGCCTTCCTGAGCACCAACGGAGACCCCGGTTCGTCGTTCATGATGGCCATCGGCTGCGTCGTCGCCATCGCCGCGTTCATCGCACCGGTCGTCAAGCGATGACGGCCGCAACCGTGGTACCGGCGCTGAACCCGCGGCGATGGTGGGCGATGCCGATCGTGGCTCTGACCGTCTCGATCGTCATCATGGACGCCACCGTCGTCAACGTCGTCCTGCCTGTACTGATCCGCGACCTGAGCTTGACCTCAGCGGACGCGGAATGGGTCAACTCGATCTACGCCCTGGTCTTCGCCGCACTACTCATCACCACCGGTCGCCTCGGCGACCGGTACGGACGCCGGCGGCTGCTCATCATCGGAATCCTGCTCTTCGGCGCCGGAAGCATCCTGGCCGCCCTCGCAACCGGAGCCCCCGCCCTCCTCGCCGCACGCCTCGTGCAAGGGATCGGAGGTGCCGCGATCCTGCCCGCCACCCTGTCAACAGTGAACGCGCTGTTCACCGGCCGCGAGCGCGGGATCGCGTTCGCGATCTGGGGATCAACCATCGGCGGCATGGCCGCCGTCGGACCCGTCGTCGGCGGATGGCTGACCACCGCGTACACCTGGCAGTGGGCCTTCCTGATCAACATCCCGGTCGTGATCGTCGTACTCATCGGCGCGCTGGCCTGGGTGCCCGAGACCAAGGACGAGCACGCCACCCGCGGCGCCGACACCCTCGGAATCGTCCTGTCGGTCGTCGGCCTCAGCACCATCGTCTTCGGCCTGATCGAAGGACAGCGCTTCGGATGGTGGACATCAACCTCCAACCGTCTCAGCCTCGGAACACTGCAATGGAACTGGGACATCTCCCCCGTACCGGTCGCGTTCCTGGTCGGCGTAGGCGGCACCCTGCTGTTCGTGCTCCACGAGCGATCACGCATCAAGGCCGGAAAGCCGGCTCTCGTCGACCTGCGATTGTTCGCGATCCGGAGCTTCCGCTACGGCTCCATCGCAGCCCTCGTCGTTGCCCTTGGTGAGTTCGGGATGCTGTTCGCCCTGCCCCTGTTCCTGCAGGGCTCGCTGGGATATACGGCTCTGAAGACGGGTCTGGTCATCCTCGCCCTCGCGATCGGTACCTTCCTCAGCTCCGGGGTCACACCGCAGCTCACCAACCGCATCGGAGCACGCGGCGTGGTCAGGGTCGGCCTGCTCGCCGAGGCCCTGGCCATCCTCGGGCTCGGCCTCAGCGTCGGACTGAGCATCAACGCGTGGGCCATTGCCGGGTGGCTGTTCGTCTACGGCATGGGCGTCGGGATGGCAACCGCGCAGCTCACCGGCGTCATCCTCGCCGACGTCCCCATCAACGAGAGCGGCCAGGCATCCGGGCTGCAGAGCACCGTCCGCCAACTCGGCTCCGCACTCGGCGTCGCCCTGCTCGGCACCCTCTTCATCTCCACCCTCGCCACAACCCTGTCGTCGAGCCTTGCCACGCACTCGTCGCTGACCACGTCGCAACAGGCCAGTGTCGTGTCCGTCGTGCAGAACTCCGCCGGCGCCGTCATACCCCAGCTCGGCAGCATCACCGGCCAGCCCGGCCTGCAAGCCGTTGCCGAATCATCCATGGTCACGGCGACCCGGGAGACCGTCCTGACCGCCGCCGGGGTCATCCTCCTCGGACTGCTCGCCACCCTGGCCCTCCCCGGGGCGCCCACACCACGCAGGGACGAACCTGTCATCGACGCCGACGCAGCACCAGCAATCGCCTAGAGGTACTGGTAAGGACCACAACAGCCTCTGACGCGAAAGGGCCCTTCGCGTCAGAGGCAGGCACGGGGGCAACGGCGGACTTCACCGATCGCAACACCGGCTAGGTCCACGCGTCCTGGACCATCCGTCGGCCAAGGCCTCTGCCCCAGAGGCCCTCGCCATCAACGTCGCCGAACTTGGTGGCGATGACGACATCGTCGCGTACGGACCTGATTGCCTCACCGACCATCTCCTCGTTGTACGAGGTGGTGCCGTCGTCCTCTCGTCTGCGATCCGTGTCGAGTCAACAGGTTCTCGGCGCGCCCTGGAAGGCGTACCCGTACGCCCCTCGACAGCTCGCACGACCGAGACTCTGGCCAGGAGTGGCTCCCGTGTGACTCCTAGCGATCCTCATGATCGGGCTCGCAGCCTCACCAGAGCAGGGAAGATGCCTCTCTGACCTTCCCACATACGCGCAACCTGCTGGCCAAGTCGCGGTCTAGGCTCGATCCGTGGCCTTCGGGAAGGTTGCGACCGTCAGATCGATCAGTGGCCGTCCTCACCGATGGCGACACCGAGGGTGGTGGGACCAGGATGGGGCGCGGTTGGCGACGCGGAGGGGTCAAGGAGCGGTTGGTTGCTGTCTCAGTGCTGGGTGTTGCCGTGGCGCTGGCTCTAGGCATACTCACCTTCGCGAACCTTCTCAACCGCTCTCTGGTGGCGCACCTGGGGACCTCGACCGACGCCGCTGCTGAGGTTGCCGCGGACGCTCTTGCCGCGGGAGGCCCCTCCGGCGTTCAAGCTCAGGACTTCAGCGAACTCTTGAGGGTCCAGGTGGTGACAGCCTCCGGGGAGGTCGTCTTCAGCAGCTTTCCCGCTTCTGTGGCGATGTCGGACCTGCACCCAGCGGCCGGCGAAGCGATCCAAGCAGGAGCCCAGTACTGGTGGGTGCCGTTCGGAGACCAGATTCCGAGGCTCGTCTCTGCGCGGGGCGTTCGGTATGGCGGTCAGGACTACGTGGTCCTGGTGAGTTCTGCCCAGGCCCCCACCCATGAGGCCGTCTCGACGACGGCCATCATCATGGTGGCGCTGTCGCCGCTCATTCTGGTACTGGTCGGTGGTATCACGTGGTGGCTGGTTGGTCGTGCCCTTCGGCCGGTCGAGGCGATCCGTGACCAGGTCGCTCGCCTGACCGCCACGCGGCTGGACGATCCGGTCCCTGTCCCGGACACGCACGACGAGGTGGCCGCGTTGGCTGTGACGATGAACCAGATGCTGGCCCGACTGTCGGCCGCGCGATCGGCGCAACTGAGGTTCATCGCCGACGCCAGTCATGAGCTCCGCTCACCGCTGACTGGCCTGTCGAGCTTGCTGGAGGTGGCACGTACCGACGACTCGCTGCAGACCTGGCGCGAGCTGGAACCGATGCTGACGACCGAAGCCCGCCAGATGTCGGACGTCGTGCAGAACCTCCTACTCCTCTCCCGTGTGGATGGAGGGCGGGTGGCCGCGGCCCGGCAGGATGTCGACCTGGACGACCTTGCGTGGGAAGAGGTCGGGAGGCTTCGTGCCTCAACCGCACTGACCGTGATCACGGACATCACGGCGACGCGGGTGATCGGGGACAGGATGGCGTTGTCCCAGGTCCTGCGGAACCTGTGCGACAACGCGGCCCGTCACGCCCGGACGACCGTCAAGATCACAGCCACCCCTGTGGGCGCTTCTGCGCTGTGGGTTGTCGAGGACGACGGTTCGGGCGTGCGTGAGGCTGATCGGGATCGAGTCTTCGAACGCTTCGTACGTCTCGACGAGAGCCGCGCTCGGGATACGGGCGGCTCCGGTCTCGGGTTGGCGATCGTACGTGACGTCGTTGCTGCTCACGGCGGAACAGTCACGGTGGATTCATCTGTGGGACTTGGTGGGGCACGGCTTGTCGTCGAGCTCCCTTGTGCTCATCCCAGCGCGGAGGCCTCGACGATCCGGTAGCCCACGCCACGCAGTGTTTCTATCTGCGGGGAGTTGGGGGACGCAAGCAGTTTGCGCCGCAGGTATCCCACGTACACCTCGACCACGTTCGGGTCCCCGTCGTAGAACGACTCCCACACGTTCTCCAAGATCATGTGCCTGCTCAGCGCCGTGTTCGGGTTGGCCACCAAATACCGAAGCAGGGCGAACTCCCGGGCGGTCAGATGCAGCTCGGCTCCGCCTTGGGTGACGCGGTGCGCACCGGAGTCGACCACGAGGTCTCCCAGCGTGAGGCTGGCCGGGCGTTCCGTCGGGACCCGGCGCGCCAGCGCACGGAGGTGGGCCGTGACGACGACCATGCTGAACGGTTTGACCAGGTAGTCGTCGGCCCCGAGATCCAGAGCGTCTTCCTGGTCGTACTCGCCATCCTTGGAGCTGAGCATCAGGATCGGGACCCAGTTGTCACGTGCCCGAATCCCCTTCAGCACGTCGTAGCCGTTCAACCCGGGCAGCATGATGTCGAGGACCACCACGTCATAGGGATTCTCGGTCGCCGCGTACAGACCCCCGCGGCCGTCCGTCTCGACATCCACCACATGACCGTCACGTACGAGACCACGCCGCAGAGCTTCGCCGATGCCCGGATCATCCTCAACGACGAGTATCCGCATCGTGGCCCCCCAGCATGTCCATCAGCGTTCCGACCTGTCCCGAGGAAGCCTCGACCGACACCGGGTGACGCAGGTCACCTTCGACCCCGGCCGGTCGGCTGAAGACTTCGCTCTCGGCGGGTAACGCTGGCAGACCACCAGCAGCCTCAACAGGGTCACCAGACAAGGAGACGGAACGGGACCGCCACCTGAGCAGTCGCCACCCCGCATTGTACGTGCCGATGAGCACCAGGGTTGATGCGCTGGCGACCAGGCAAGAGCCCAGGACGTCAGCCACGTAGTGGACGCCGAGGTACATCCGGGAGACGCCGACGACCAACAGTGCCGGTAGTCCGAGGACGGCAGTGCCTACCGCGGAGCGGCCGTAGATGTATGTGATCAGAACGGCACTGGCCAAAAGCCCGGCCGCGAACGCGGTGTGGCCCGATGGGTAGCTATCCATACCGGTCTCAGACACCAGCGCATGCAACACACCACCGGGCGGTCGGGAACGGTGCACGAGCAACTTGCCAATGGCCGCGGCGACCCATCCCGCTCCGGTCACCACAAGCACGATCACACCGGCGACCCAGTGCCAGACTTTCGCTACGAGCCCGGCGAGTGCCACGAGCACTATCGGTGCGACAGAAACGCCCAGGAGCACGTCGATCACCAACGCGACCTGCGAGAGCGCCACGCTCCGATGCTGCGCCAGGAACAGATCCACCGAGAGCTCCCCGGTTGCAGGCGCTCCGAAGCGAGTCACCGCGAGTCCAAGCCCCCAGGCGGCGAGCGTCAAGCCCGCCCCGGCTGCCAGGAACCTCGCGACAGGAGCTCGGCTGCCGAAGGTGATCGCGCTGACCTGGAGCTCTTTCATGCTCACACTCCAGTCCCCCGCGGAGAGACCGCCACAAAGTCGCGCGGTGAGGGCGTGAGGTATCGGTTCGCCGAAGGTATCTGATCGGCGGTGAGACGGTGCGGGACAGCACCGGGCTGTTGATAGGTGATGAAGCTGGTCCAGTCCTTGTTGATGTCGAGCTCCATCGCAGTCTGCGCGCCCGCCGCCTGCAGCGCGCCCGCCAGAGTCGCCACCGACAGCGCAGGACCACACGCCACCACGACGGTGCCGTCCGCGCGGACGCCGACCGCGGAGCGCCACACGTACGCGGCGTTTCCGACGGTCTTTCCCCAGTCAGACGTCACCTTGCTGTTGACCGACGGCGCAGTCACCCCGTGATCGATCAACAGCGAAAGGTTCTGGCGGACCGCCACCACACCGGCCTGGGGCGCGCCGCCCGGCCACGCCATCACCGACAGGCGACCGTCCGACGTCAACACCATCGACGCCGCTCCCACGCTCAAAGGCACCACAGCCAGACCGTTCTGCCAATAGCCGCCCTGGGCATCCTTCATCTGGAAGCCGGAGTTGAACGTCGCCCAGACCGCCGACCGCTCAGCGCCGATGAGCTGAGAAGCCGCGCCCGGCACAGCACCGGGCACCTGCGTCCCCGGGTGCAACGCGAACGTCAGCAGCGACGGATCCATCCAGACCACCGAGACGACATACGAGGTGTGTACGGCGTCGGGTCTCATCTGCGCCACCTGCGCGGCCGTCTTCCCGCTGACCATCGCCAGTGACCTCCATTGGCCCTCACCCGGCAAGGGGGTCAGTCCGGCCGGAAGCGTCAGGGGATCAGGCGCCGCTGGCCCAGCAGGGGCGGACGCTGACGCAGGAGCGCCAGTCGGAGTGGCGACGCTCACCGGGGTCGGGGACTCGATCCCGCCAGCCACTGTCCCGCCTGATCGCGGCGGGTTCAACGCGTAAGCCACCCGTTCCATGAGGGTGACAACACCGCCCAGCCCATGCATCCTCGCCCACTCCGCGACAGCCGCAGCAGGACTGTTCGGCCCCTCACCCGCCAACGCCAACGGCACCGACACGCCGCCCAGGATTGCGGCCAGCACCAACGCCGAGACGGCAGCACGTAGACGAAACCGACGTCGCCGGGTTGATCGCTCAGCAGAGTCCATGATCGAAGAATGGCAAGGTCATCCTGAGAGGTCGCTGAATGACGGGATTGCTGCTCCCCGCTGATCAGACGGGTGTTCCTCAAGACTCCAAGGCGAAGGCCGAGCAGGTCCGGTAAGTCTCAGTGGAGCGGATGGGTAGAAGTCGCGACCAATCGCGGCTGCCCCCTGCACAGTGTCAGTGCCCGCTCGTACGCTTCGTCCTATGGAGACTCGGGAGTTCCTGGCGCTCAGGGCCGGCCGCGTACCCGGCTGGAAGCATGTACGCACCGTGCACGATCTAGGTCTGCTTCGCGTGCCGAGCGGCAGGCTGGAGGCCAGCGACCCGTTCGTCATGCTAGGGAACGGGTTGGTGGTTGCGATCCCGCCGGGCACGTACCCGGTCAAGGTGACGATCGCCGACGTCAGCGACGAGGCTGACGGCAGCCACCTGAGGGAGTCCTACCTCAGCGTCATCATCCACGACGGCGATCCGGTCGTCGTCGAGAACGTACGGCCCGAGGGCGTCACCGACCAGGAGTGGCTCGACGCCGGCGCAGCCGGTGAGTACTTCGGGATCGGCGTCGACGCCGGAACCGTGGGCTTCGCCGACGCCGCGGCGATCCCGACCGCGATGCCGGAGGGCGACTGGTACGAGGACGTGTACGACAGCGGCGAGGACCACTCCTGGTTCGCGCTGATGGACTCGCGCGATCACCTCATCCCGGGAGCCGCCAACGTCGAGATGCCCTTGGCGACCAACGGGGAGAACGTCGTACTGTCCCACTCGGGATGGGGCGACGGCTTCTACCCCGTGCTCGCCAGCTACGCCGCGGACGGCACACTGCTGGGCATCCACATCGACCTGCTCGTCGAAGAGCCGGAGAACGAGGACCCGGCCTAGCGAGAACTCAACGATCTCGAGCGTCGCGTCAGCGCCAGACGGCGGCGACTCGGTCGACCTCCTGGGCGGCCTGGCGATGGCCGGCCTCGGCGGCTGCAGCCCGCTGGGAAGGGTCGAGCGAGTTGCGCCCCATCCGTTGCTTGGCCTGTCGAGTCGGGCTGACCACCACGACCTCTGAACCCGCGGTTCGGAGCGCCGCGGCCTGCTGCCCCACGGACTGTACGGCGCCGAATCCTGAGGTGATCGGTGCGAGGATCACCACGCGGGCACAACCCGTCGCGAGGTTCGCGTTGACGGCGGATCGCATGCCGCCGTCGATCCACCTCTCGCCGTCGATGCTCACCGGCGGCCACACGCCCGGCACCGCACAGCTCGCGGCGACCGCATCGACGAGAGCGACCCCGTCGTCCCGTGTGAACACCCGGAACACGCCCGTACGAGCATTGACCGACGTGATCGTGACGGCGCGCTCTGGCCAGTCGTGCGACGGCAACCGGGAGGCGATGACCGATCGACGGTCTGCTTCGCTGACCGTCCTGGCGCCCAGGGCCAACCGACCCATGGCCCGTCCGTACGCCCCCGGGTCACGTGTGGTGAGCATCGTCCAGACGTAGCGGGCCAGAACCGCCGGGCCGATCGTCGCGGCGATCTCGCGGGCCGCACCCGCCCGTTGGGCCTCCAACAGCTCCGAGAGCGGCGTACCGCTCCCCAGCTGTGCTGCCACAGCCGCCCCAGCCGACGTACCGACGAGCAGGTCCGCGTCCGACAGATCGAGGCCCGCCTCGCTGAGCCCCGCGAGTATCCCCGTCTCCCACGCGACTCCCGTGACCCCGCCGCCCCCAAGCACCAACGCGTTCCCCTGCACCATGTGCGGAACCCTACTCAGACGGTGCGCGCCCAGTGTTCGTACCGAACGACCATGTCAGCGACCAGCGCTGTGGTTGCCCACGCCCTCGGTCCGGTAGCATCATTGCGGCCCCCGAGGCCACGCGGATGTAGCTCAATGGCAGAGCTTCAGCCTTCCAAGCTGATCATGCGGGTTCGATTCCCGTCATCCGCTCCAGTGCTCGATCGCTACTCTGCGGTTCGTGGAGATCGTGGAGCTCGACCAGCAAGCCGCCGACAACGCCATCGCCCTGTGGCAGAAGTGCGGCCTCACCAGGCCCTGGAACGACCCGTACGCCGACTTCTCGCGCGCCGTCGAGGGGCCGTCGTCGGCCGTGCTCGGCACGTACGACGAGGGCGGTGCTCTCATCGGTACCGCCATGGTCGGCGTGGACGGTCACCGAGGCTGGGTCTACTACGTCGCGTCCGCCCCCGATCACCGCGGTGAGGGCATCGGCCACGCGCTCATGACTGCCGCCGAGGAATGGATCATCGACCGCGGGATGCCGAAGGTGCACGTCATGATCCGCCGGACCAACACGGCCGTCGTCGGTTTCTACCGTGCGCTCGGTTACGAGGAGCAGGACACGATGGTCCTGGGACGTCGCTTCGACGGGTCCACCGGCGGTTCGATCGGGGCCTGAGATCGTTCGTCACACGAGGGGCTCCATCGACCCACCAGCACCGGATCGACAAGGAGCAACGGTGCCATCCCTCGGATTGGCTAGAGTTCGCCTCATGCGGCACGGTCTCCTCGCGGCGTATGACGCCCAGTTGCGCGAGTCGGTCGAGGTCTCGGACTTCGACGACGTGCGCACGGACGGCCCGCTGTGGATCGCGCGGATGCCGAGCCGGGGGTTCGTCACGTACCGGAGTCTGGGCGCCCTGACATCGATCGAGCTCGACGCCCTCATCACCCGTACCGTCGCGAGCTTCGCCTCGGATCCCCAGATCACCGAGTTCGAGTGGAAGACGCGCGACCACGACGACCCACGCAACCTCGGCACGCTGCTCGCCGACCACGGGCTCCGCCCGCAGGAGCGCGAGACCGTGATGGCCGGGCTCATCGAGGGCCTCGCGGGCGACGATCCGGTCCCGGACGGTGTCGAACTGCATCGGGTCGGCGACGGCGGTGACATCCGGACCGATGTCGAGCGCGTCGTCGACTTCCAGAACGGCGTGTTCGGCCCGATCCCGCGCATGGTCGAGATGACGCTGCGCCGCCTCGACAACCCGTACGTGGACCTGTGGTTCGCCGAAGCCGGCGGCGAGGTCATCGGCAGCGGCCGCCTCGACCGCGTCCCTGGTACGGACTTCGCCGGCCTCTGGGGCGGCGCTATCCGCGAGGACTGGCGTCGCCACGGTGTGTACAGGGCGCTCACCCAGGCGCGCGCCCGCGAGGCCAAGGCATATGGCGCCCGCTACCTGTACGCGGACTGCACCGTCATGAGCCGCGTCATCCTCGAGGCGTGCGGGATGATCCCGATCACGACCACCGTGCCGTACATGTGGCACCGGAGCTGATCAGCGCTCTCCCAGCAGCAGCCACGCGAGCACGTCCGCGTCGTTCGGGTCCTGCGCAGTGAGTCGGCGAGCAGCGATCTCCGCAGCCTGTACGACACGGGGGGCGGTTGGATCCTCGTCCGGGATCAGAGAGACCAGCGCCACCTCGTACGCCGCCTCCCACACCTCGGGTTCGGGCACGGACGCACCGGGAAGGCCACCCCCGAGGGCTGCCAGCAGCTCGGCGGCGGCATCCTTGTTCCCCGTCACCAGTGCGCGCTCGATCGCCTCCAGCCTCGTACGTGCCGGCTGAGCCAAGACCCACGCCAGCGCCTGTCGTACAGGCTCAGGATCCTGTCCGAGCCCCCAGAGCACGGCCCAGACGCGGGTCAACGCCAGCACCGTTCCGGGCTGGGCCTCCGCGCTCGGCAACGCGTCGAGGAGCGCCTGCAGGGCCTGCGGGTCGTCCCGGCGCTGCGCCTCCCCCGCCAAGGCCGCGAGAGTGAACGGCCCCGCGGTACCGCCTGACCCCAGGAGGTCCGTGACACCAGACAACAGCCAGCCCCGGACGATGTCGGCCGCATCGTGGCTGCGCGCCGACTGGAGCACGACGAGGCGTCTGGCCGTACGGTCCAGCCCGCGGGCGCGTCCCTCCGGACCGGTGTCGTCCAGCTGGTGCACGGCGCCGGGAACCTCCCTGACCAGGCGTGCGAGCTGCCTGGCCGCCGCATCGACGGCTTCGGTCAACGCAGGCGCGAAAGCGAGGTCGAGGTGCACCTCACCGAACGCGCCGTGCACGCTCGCCCGTTGCAGGCCCTCGCCGTGGATCTCCGTACCGTCAGACCTTTCGCCGACCGTGCAGCCAGGCGCGACGACGCCGGCGTCGGGCAGTGCCAGGTCGATCGGCTCCCCGCCACGTACGGCGAGGGGCGGGAGCCATGCGGGCAGCATCGAGCCGACCTCGTCCCAGCCGGTGCATCTGCGACCGACCAGCTCGATCGTGACGCGGCGTCCGGGCGCCAACGACGTACCGGCCTCGAGCCAGACCACGTCGCCTGCCTGGCGCGTCAGCGTCCCGCGCCTCAGCGAGAACGCCCACAGGTCGCCGTCGCGGGTGACGAGCACCACCAGCCCGGCAGAGCCTGCCGCCCACACCCACGCCTGGCCGTCGCCGGGACGTACGGCGAGCAGGGCCGTCGAGACCGAGACCGGGTCGTCCGAGGAGTTGGCCAGGCTGGCCCGTATGCGCCACGACGAATCCCCGCCGTCGTGCTGTACGACCGCGCGGAGCGGGCCCGAGGCGTACTCGGTCTCGACCTCATCCGCGTCAGTCGTCGTCCGCGACACCCAGTCGAGGGCATCGGACCCCTCTGCACCGATGGCGTGTCGCGGGAGCACGATCCCGATCGTCGGGCCCGAGGCGCCGATGCGTACGGATCCGTCACCGGCCGATTCCGGATGCGCAGCTGTGATCGTCATCGTCTCTCCCTGTACCCGGGGGAAAGCGTAAGGGCGTGGGGCCGAAGCCCCACGCCCTCCATGCCTTACGGGACGCAGATCAACTCTTGAGCTGAGCCTTCGCCTCGTCGTACATCTTCTGTGCGGCGTCGGCAGGCGTCATCTTGCCGAACTGCACGTTCTCGACGTACCGCTCCATGATGGCCTGGAACGTCGAGGCGCCGGGGGGCGGCGGTACCGGCGGGTCGTGGAGCTCTCCGGCGATGTCGCTCATGTAGGTCGCAGCCTTCTGATCGGCGTTGCCCAGCGACGACTTGATCGAGGCGAGGACGTCCGTGTTCGGCGGCAGTCCACGCTCGGCCAGCATGACCTTGCCTGCGTCGAGGTTGTTGAAGTAGTAGTCGAGGAACTTGGCCGCAGCGGCCTGGTTCTTGGACTTCGCGCTGATCGACTGGAACTGGCCCGACTTGTACCAGAGGTCGGAGTCCTTGGTGACGCCGGTCTGCGACGGGAGCCGAAGGATCTTGCAGTCCGTGCCGACAGCAGCCTGCTGAGCAGCGATCTGGTTCGACCACGTGAGAACCATGGCGACCTTGCCGACGCCGAACATCTGCTGGGCAAGGGCGGTGCTGAAGTCCTGGGCGTTCTCTGCCGCGGACGGGATCGCCTTCGCGGCCTGGTACTTCACCATGAGCTCGAGGAACGACTGCATGTCCGCGGGCTGCCAGCCGAAACCGGTGTCAGTGAACAGGCTCTTGCCCTTCTGGAACATCCAGGCGCGAGCCACGGAGTCGCCGAAGAGGGCGCCGGACATGCCGTAGTGGCCGGAACCCAGCTTCGAGGTGAGGTCGGCGGACAGCTGCATCATGCTGTCCCAGGTCCAGGACTTATCGTCGGGGAGGTCGACGCCCGCCTTGGTGAACAGGGCCGGGTTGGCGACGATCGAGAGGGCGTTGATGCCGGCGCAGAGCGCGGTGACCTTGCCGGTGACCGTACCGGTGGCGACGAGGCCCTTCGCGAACTTGCTCGTGTCGATGGAGAGCTTGCTGAGGTCAGCGAGGATCCCCTTCTTCGTGTAGTCGCGGATGTACTGCTCGTCCATCTGGATGATGTCGGGGGCGTTGTTGCCGGCGACCTGCGTCGACAGCTTGTCCCAGTAGCTCGCCCAGACGCCGGGCTCACCGGTGATCGTGACGTTGGGGTGGAGCTTCATGTAGTCCGCGATCACCTGAGCGGTGTTCTTGTTGCGGACGTCGTTGCCCCACCATGCGAAGCGCAGGGTGACAGGGCTGGTGTCGTCAGCAGTCGGTGTAGCGGAACCGGTATTCGAGCTGCTGCACGCGCCGAGAGCGGCGACGGACGCAGTGGCTGCGGCTCCTGCAAGGAAGGTTCTGCGGGTCGTCATTGATCCTCCGTGTGATGTTCGAGGTACCCCTTCGCGTCGATAGTACGAGTTCTCCGTCGGCTGTGACCACGTCTTGCAAGCGCTTGCCAAGACTTGGCCATGAATCGTTACGGAAAAGCTGGAAACGGTTACGTCCCCTCGACGGCCAGCCGGTAGCGAACGGTCCTCGAGGCCCCCGGCTCGAGGGTGACAGCGCTTTCCAACATGTTCCCGGCTTCGATGCAGAGCATCCCTGACCACTCGCCGTCTCCGAAGTCGGGCATGGCTGCAGCCTTGGCGACCCACGGGTTCCACACGACCGTGTTTGCCGCACCGTCGGTGGAGATCCGGAGCAGCCGCCCGAGCACCGGATCGGTGACGACGACCTCGCCTGCTCGGTCGTACACGCGGTCGGTCTCCGCGGTGATGGTGACGTCGCCCGACTGGACCTCCCGCGCTCTCGTGACCTTGTCGAGGTACGGGGCGCCGTCAAGGCCCGCGATCGCCACCTGCCGGACGTCGCCGACCGTGAGGTACGTGTGCAGCGCCACTTCGTACGAGAACGGGGTGGCGCCCCTGTTCTCCACCGTCAGTGCGAGGTCGAGGTCGTCGCCGATGCTGACCACATAGGTGACCCTCCAGCGCTCGCCGGGCAACGCGTCGGGCGCGTCGTCAGGGCCCAGGACGTACGTGAGGACTTCCGCATCCGCGACGTCGACCCTGCCGTCGAGCGACCAGTCGCTGATCCGGGCGAACCCATGGGCGGGTGTGAGGTCCCCGGTGCGGCCAGGGCCGAACCAGGGCCAGCAGATCGGCACGCCGCCACGCAGTGCCTTGCCCTGCTCGAACACCGATTCCGCGCTCGTCCACAGCACAGGCTCACCGTCGAGCGCCCAGGACCACACGTGCGCGCCGTAGTCGTACACCTCCGCGACGGAGCGATCGGTACGGATCTGGCGCGGAGCGTCAAGAGTCATGACGCCAACGTAGCCACGCAGCAGGCGTCAGTGCCCGCCCGGCCACGTGTTGACGTGTGATGACTCCCCCGGTCGCGGCTCAGCGCTTCGTACGGGCCCTGCGCTTCTTCGTACCGTCCGCACCGGACGGCTGGCAGCGCGGGCACCAGTACAGGTTGCGGGCGGCATGGAGCTCGAGCCGTACAGGGGTGCCGCAGACCAGGCAGCCCTGCTCGTGGCGCCGGTACACGTACACCTCCCCGCCATGGCGGTCCACCCTCGGGTCGCGGCCCATCGCCTCCGGGCTGTGCTCGGGCCTGACCGTGTCGATCCTGTCGTCGATCACGCCCTGCGGCATCAGGGCGACCAGGTCGGACCACATGGCGTCGAACGTGGCGCGAGGCAGGTCCTTGCCCGGCAGGAACGGGTCGACAGCCGCCCGGAACAGCACCTCGGCCCGATAGATGTTGCCGACCCCGGCGAAGATCGACTGGTCCATGAGCAGGGCCGCGATCGTCTTGCTGGACCGGTGGAGCTTCAGCCAGGCGCGCTCGCGATCCGAGTCGGGATCGAGGGGGTCGGGACCGGATGCCGCTCCGATGGCCTCCGCCTCATCCGGCGAGATGAGCTCGCACGTCTGAGGTCCGGACAGGTCGTGTACGCCCGTGTCGGGAGTTCCGATCCGCAACCGCACCTGCCCTGGCCCACCCGGCCACGGGAACGGCCGCAGCTTGCCGATCAGGCCGAGGTGGATGTGGACGACGCGGTCTCCGGCGAACTGTACGAACAGGTGCTTGCCAACCGCATAGGCGCGCTCGATGACGGTCCCGTCGAGCAGCTCTGCGGCGTCGGCGAAGCGGCCCTGGGGGCTCGAGACGCGCGCGGGACGGCCCCCGTACGCTCGTTCAAGATCGAGCGCCAGCCGGTGGATGTGGTGTCCTTCAGGCACGAGGCCTCCCTTTCCGGCGACAGCCTAGGTTGCGAGACCGACAGCGACGTACGCTCTCGAATATGGCAGGTCAGGAGCCCGAGCAGCGCCTCGGTCGCGACGGGGTCTCGGGCCTGGTATCCGCGAGCCGGGCCATGCGCGCACGCGACGTCTCACAACCGACCCCGAAGGATCTCGCCGACGCCGCGAAGGTCGCCGCAGAGGTCGTCCGTCGCCGGAAACGGTCCGTCACGCAGGCGTGATCTCGCCGGTCGCCTCGTAGGCGGAGATCAGGTCGATGCGGCGCTGGTGGCGAGGGTTCTCCGAGAACGGGGTCTCGAGGAACACCAGGACGATGCCAAGTGCCTCCTGCAACGTGTGCATCCGGCCGCCGAGAGCGACGATGTGTGCGTCGTTGTGCTCACGAGCGAGCTGGGCGGTCGAGATGTCGTACGCCAGGGCGGCCCGGATGCCCTTCACCTTGTTGGCCGAGATCTGCTCGCCGTTCCCTGATCCCCCGAGGACGATGCCGAGCGAACCAGGGTCGTCTCGTACGGCTTCGGCACAGGGAATGATGGTCGCCGGGTAGTCGTCGTCAGGGTCGAGCGTGGTGGCTCCGTGGTCGACGATCTCGTAGCCCTTGGCACGCAGCGACTCGACGAGGAACTGCTTGGTCTCGAAGGCGGCGTGGTCGGTAGCGATATGAACGCGCATGGGTTCCATCCTGGCAGGAACCGGGCCCTCGCGGGAACATCGTGTCCAGGTACTCAGAACTGCTTCACAGGCTTGACAGTCCGGGAACGACCGTGGGCCCCGACGAGCCCGCGTAATGTGACGGGCGTCGCCTCTGGGCGCTCGTCGTCTCGTCGGAAGGAACCCCCATGGAGGGGCCGATCATCACGCCGCAGTCCGATGCCAGCGCGCTGGCCGACCTGTACCGGCACCTGCACCAGCACCCCGAGCTCTCGTTCCAGGAGACCGCCACCGCAGCGATCGTGGCGCAGTCGCTGACGGCGCTCGGGTACGAGGTCGCCACAGGCATCGGACGCACCGGCGTGGTCGGCATCCTGCGCCGGGGTGAGGGACCTGTCGTCCTGCTGCGCGCGGACATGGACGGCCTGCCGGTCGAGGAGGCCACGGGGCTCCCGTACGCCAGTACGGCGCGAGGCGTGGACCCCGACGGTGCCGACGTCGGCGTGATGCACGCCTGCGGCCACGACGTCCACATGACCTGCCTGCTCGGCGCCGCGCAACAGCTCGCTGCCGACCCGGCCTGGACGGGCACGCTGATGGTCGTGGGTCAGCCGGCGGAAGAAGTCGGTTCCGGCGCCAAGGCCATGATCACCGACGGGCTGTACGAGCGGTTCGGCACGCCCGACATCGTGCTCGGCCAGCACGTCGGACCGATTCCGGCCGGCCTGATCGCGATCCATCCCGGGCCCGCGTACGCGGCCACCGACTCGCTGAAGGTGACGCTGTACGGGAAGGGCGGCCACGGGTCGCGTCCCGAGGCCTGCATCGACCCGGTCGTCATGGCGGCCGCGACCGTGATGCGGCTGCAGGGGATCGTCTCCCGCGAGATTGCCGGTGGCGACACGGCCGTCGTCACGGTCGGGGTGATCCGCGCGGGGACCAAGGTCAACATCATCCCCGACACGGCCGAGCTGCAGATCAACGTCCGCTCGTACGACCCGGTGGTGCGCGAGACGGTACTCGCGGCGATCCATCGCATCGTCCGCGCCGAGGCGACCGCCTCCGGCGCGCCGCGGGAGCCCGACTTCGAGCACACCGATGCGTTCCCGGCGGTCGTCAACGACCCGGCGGCCTCGGCGCGTACGGCCGAGGCGATGCGCATCGTCTTCGGAGCCGCCGGCGTGATGGACCCCGGACCCGTCACCGGCAGCGAGGACGTCGGCGAGTTCGCCACCGCGGCCGGCGTGCCGTGCGTCTACTGGGTTCTCGGCGGGGCCGACCCGGCCGCGTTCGCCGGCGTCACCGACGCCGTCGGGATGATGCGGGTCATGTCGGGCATCCCCTCGAACCACTCGTCGCTGTACGCACCGGTGATCTCGCCGACGCTGGGCGCCGGTGTGGCCGCACTCGTGACCGCCGCGCGCGCCTGGTTGGGCCCGCACACCTGATCGGGAATCAGATCGTCGAGAAGCGCCATACGGTGCGCGACGTACGCACCTCGCCCGGACGCAGCAGCGTGCTCGGGAAGTCGGGACGGTTCGGCGCGTCCGGGAAGTTCTGGGTCTCCATGGCCAGGCCGCCATACGCCGGGTAGCCGATCTCGTCCAGTCCCCTGCCGTCGAAGACCTGGAGCCCCGGCTCGTCGGTCGCGATGTCGAGCCTGCGTCCCGAGGCGGGGTCGACGAGTGTGGCGACCTGCCGCAGCCCCGTACCGCCCAGCACGAAGCAATGGTCAACGCCCCCTGCGCCGATGATCTGTCCGACCGTCTGCCCGTTCCGGAGGTCGAACCGGCCCTCGACAGGCGCTGGCGCGTCCGCGGTGGGGATCAGCTCGTCGTCGACCGGGAGGTACGTGTCGGCCGCGACCGTGAGCACCTCATCGGCAACCGTGCCCTGACCGGCGAGGTTGAGGTACGGATGGCTGATCACGTTGACGACTGTCGGCGAGTCCGTACTCACCTCGATGTCGTACGAGAGGGCGTTGCCCTCCGCCCGATAGGTGACCGCCGCGTGGATAGGCCCGGGGTGCTCGCCGGTGGTGTCGGACCACGTGAGCGTCAGCCGTACATGGTCGGCGTCGGCCTCAGCCACCGCCCACTCCTGGCGGTGGAACCCGGCGGAGCCTGAGTGCAGCGAGTGTTTGCCGAGGAAGTTGCGCTCGAGCTGGTACGAGACGCCGTCGATGGCGAACCGCGCGTCGCGGATGCGGTTCCCGTACGGGCCGACGATCTCACCGAGGTAGGCCGTTGACGCGAGCCGCTCGGCCTCGTCGGTATGGCCCAGGACGACCTGGGCGATGGTGCCGTCGCGGTCGGGCGCCCAGACGGCGTTGAGCGCTGCACCGAGCGTCCAGATCTCCGCGGTGACGGCTCCTGTGCCGATCCGCACCTTCTGCATGGCTATCCCTTCAGGGTCGTGCGAGGAACGAGTCGCGCGCCTGGGCGTAGCGAGCATGCGCGGCGTCGTCGAGGTCCCCTTCGTAGTGTTCCTCGTCGGCCCGGACCCATGCGGGAGGCTCGGCGGCTCCGCTGAGGACCCACGCGGCCTGGCGCGCCGCGCCGAGTGCCACGTACTCGTCGAGCGGGGGGACGACGACCGGGACACCGAGGACGAGCGGTGCGATCTCCCGTACAGCCCGCGACCTCGCCGCGCCGCCCACGAGCAGCACACGCTTGGCCACGAGTCCCTCTGCCACGAGTGCCTGGAGGCCGTCGGCCTGCCCGCACAACATCCCTTCGACGAACGCGCGCGCGAGGTACGAGCGCGAGGCCGTCTCCAGCCGGATGCCGTGCAGGGCACCGGTGGCGTTCGGCAGGTTCGGGGTGCGCTCCCCTTCGAGGTACGGGACGAGGACCAGACCGCCGGCACCGGACGGCGCTGACAGTGCCAGATCGGCCAGCTGGTCATGGTCGACGCCGAGCAGCTCGGCGGCCGCGTCCAGGACGCGGGCTGCGTTCAGCGTGCACGCCAACGGCAGGAAGTGTCCGGTCGCGTCGGCGAACCCGCTGACGAGGCCGGACGCGTCATGGCTCTGGACCTCGGTGACAGCGGCGACGACGCCCGAGGTGCCCAGCGACAGCAGGACGTCGCCGACCTCGAGCCCGAGGCCCAGCGCGGCCGCGGCGTTGTCACCTGCCCCAGGTCCGATGACGCAGGACGTCCCGTACACGGTCCCGATGACCTCGTCCGGTCCTGCCACCCGAGGAAGGATGACGTCGTGGCCGAGCGCGCGGACGAGCAGCTCCCGGTCGTACGTGTTCGTCGTCGCGTTGAAGTACCCGGTGCCCGACGCGTCCGAGCGATCGGTCGCCAGCGCGTCGAGCTTCGGCCCGAGCGGCGACTCGCCCTCAGGTCCATAGCCCGCCAGACGCCACGAGACCCAGTCGTGCGGTAGAGCGACCGCAGCGACCCGCGAGGCATTGTCCGGCTCCGCATCCCGGAGCCAGCGCAGCTTGGTGACCGTGTACGAAGCGACGGGGACCGATCCCGTGGCCTTCGCCCAGTGGTCGGCGCCGAGCTCGGCCGTGAGGTCGGCCGCTGCCTGTGCGGAGCGGGTGTCGTTCCACAGCAGCGCGTCGCGGATGACGCGACCCTGCTCGTCGAGCGCGACCATGCCGTGCTGCTGACCACCCACGGCGATCGCCGCCACGTCGGCGAGACCCCCTGCCTCGGCGATCGCGGTCTGCAGTGCGTTCCACCAGTGCGCCGGGGCGACCTCCGTCCCGTCCGGATGGCTGGCGCGGCCCTGCCGCACCACCGCACCCGTGTCGGCATCGCAGACGACGACCTTGCAGGACTGGGTGGACGTGTCCACCCCGGCGACGAGAGGCATCAGCGGGCGTTGAGCAGATGCTCGATCGCCAGCTGGTTCAGGCGTACGTGTCCGTACCCCTTGCGACCCAGCTCGGTCACGTCGATGTCGGCGAAGTCCTCGGGGCCCGACGCGATGAGGTCGGCGACCGTCTCGCCCTCGGCCAGCGTGGGCTGGGCTAGCTCGAAGAGACCGCTGGTCGCCATGGCCTCCTGCACCTCAGGATCGGCGCGGAACGCGAGCGCCCGCTCCTTGAGCAGCAGGTACATCTGGATGTTCGCGGCGGCCGAGTCCCAGACCCCATCCACGTCCTCGGTGCGCGAGGGCTTGTAGTCGAAGTGGCGAGGCCCGGTGTAGGTGGGCCCACCGTTCGGGAAGCCGTTCTCGATGAGGTCGACGGTGAAGAACGCGGACGTGAGGTCGCCGTGGCCGAAGACGAGGTCCTGGTCGAACTTGGGGCCGTGCTGGCCGTTGAGGTCGATGTGGAACAGCTTGCCGGCCCACAGCGCCTGGGCGATGCCGGCGGTGTAGTTCAGGTTCGACATCTGCTCGTGGCCGACCTCGGGGTTCAGGCCAACCATGTCCTTGTGCTCGAGCCGTTCGATGAAGCCCAGCGCGTGCCCGACGGTCGGCAGCAGGATGTCGCCTCGGGGCTCGTTCGGCTTGGGCTCGATCGCGATCCGCAGGTCGTAGCCGTGCTCGACGATGTACGCAGCAACGGTGTCGATGCCCTCGGCATAGCGGTCGAGCATCGCCTTGTGGTCCTTCGCGCCGTCGTACTCAGCACCCTCACGGCCACCCCACATGACGAACGTCTTCGCGCCCAGCTCGGCGGCCAGGTCCACCTGACGGATGACCTTCCGCAGCCCGTACCGGCGCACCTCACGACGGTTCGACGTGAACGCGCCGTCCTTGAACACCGGATGGGAGAACGTGTTCGTCGTCACCATCGGCACGATGAGGCCGGTCTCGTCGAGCGCCTTCTTCAACGCCGCGATGATCTGGTCGCGCTCGGCGATCTTCGTGCCGTACGGGACGAGGTCGTCGTCGTGGAACGTGATGCCGTACGCGCCGACCTCGGCCAGCTTGTACACGCTCTGGATGGGGTCCAGGTGCGGGCGGGTCGTCGGGCCGAACGGATCCGCCGCCTCCCACCCCACGGTCCACAGACCGAAGCTGAACTTGTCGTCGTGTGTGGCAGTGGGCATGCGGGACTCCTTCAGTGAGTACAGCCCTAATTGATTACGACCCCAACATAATCCATTTTGCGTGCGCCGTCACGACCGGGTGCCCGTGAATCCGGACCTCAGTCGAAGATCGGCCCGACGGTACGGGTCCTCTTGAGCTCGAAGAAGCCCGGATACGCTGTCACCTTGACAAATCCGTCGAACAGGTCGCCGGCCGCCTCCCCCTTGGGAGCCGGTGAGATGATCGGGCCGAAGAGGCTCATGCCGTTGACACGGATGACCGGCGTGCCGACATCCATGCCCACGGGGTCCATGCCCACGTGGTGGGACGCGCGCAACGCCTCGTCGTACTTCTCAGTCTGAGCCTCGTCGGCGATCGCCGGATCGAGGCCGACCTCGGTGAGCGCGGCCCGTACGGTCTCGGGCGTCTTCGGCTCCTGGCCCAGGTGGAAGCGCGTTCCGAGGGCCGTGTAGAAGTTGCGCAGCGCCTCGGAACCGTACCTCTGCTCGACGGCGATGGAGGCGCGCACGCCGATCCAGCCCTCGAGGTCCATCATCCGGCGGTACTCCTCGGGCAGGTCGCGCCCGGAGTTCAGCTCCGCGAGGCTCATCACGTGGAAGGTGGTGTGTACGTCGCGCACCTTCTCGACCTCGAGCAACCATCGCGAGCTCATCCATGCCCACGGGCAGAGCGGGTCGAACCAGAAGTCAACGAGCGTCGTCATGGCGACAACTGTGCCATGTCCGATCCAGCGTCAGGAGTCGCTGCGGACGACCTCGGTCGCGGGCTCGGGCTTCTCCAGGCTGCGGCGCCACGTCGGCGCGAGACCGATGAGCGTGATGACCGCGCCAACCGCCAGGGGCCCGAGCACCAGCAGCACCAGGTAGGCGATCGCCGACGGGTGCTGGATCGGCCACTCCAGGGGCACGAGAAGAGGCAACGTCATGTCGAGCATGCTAGCCGAGCATGCCCAGAATCGACCCCGTCACTTCTCCCAGCGCAGTCGGGCGTCCCACGGGCGCTGTCGCAGCGTCATCTGTACGGCCTCCGCTGAGACGCCCAGAGCGGTGAGGAACAGCGCCATCCGTACGGGGATGCCGTTGTCGGTCTGGTGGAAGATCGCGAGGCCCGGCAGGTCGTCCACGGTCGGCGACAGGTCGTACGAGTCGTGGCGCGAGTCGCGTGGCAGCGGGTGCATGATCACGATGTCGGTCGCTTCGGCCTGCTGCAGCATCGCGCGGTCGAGCAGACTGCCGCGCAACGACGGGGGCAGCTCCTCTGTCATCCGCTCACGCTGGACGCGGGTGGCGTAGACGACGTCGGCTCCAGAGACCGCCTCGACGGCGGAGTCGCAATGGATGACGGTGTGGCCGCGGTCCCGTACGAAGGCAGCGATCGAGTCGGGCAGCTCGAGGCTCGGCGGGGCGAAGAGCCGGAACGTGACGTCCGAGAAGATGGCCAGAAGCTTCATGAGCGAGTGGACCGTACGGCCGAAGCGCAGGTCGCCGACGATGGCGATGGTGCAGCCGTCGATCTCGCGGCCACGAGCCTCCAGTTCCCTGCGCATCGTGTAGATGTCCAGCAGCGCCTGCGACGGGTGCTCCCCCGCGCCGTCACCGGCGTTGAGGACCGGGACGAGGGAGGCTGCGGCGAACTCGGCCACGGAGCCCTCGTCGGGGTGACGGACGACCAGCACGTCGGAGTAGCCCGAGACGACCCGGGAGGTGTCGGCGATCGACTCCCCCTTGGCCATGGACGAGAACGTGAAGCCGGTGGTCGTCGTGACCTCGCCGCCGAGGCGCAGGAAGGCCGACTCGAAGCTCAGCCGCGTACGGGTGCTGGGCTCGAAGAAGAGACTGCACAGCACCGCGCCGTCGAGGACTGTACAGACGGTCTTCCGCTCCGCGATCGGCGTCACGAACTCGGCAAGGGCGAACAGCTTGTCGAGCCCTTCGCGATCGAGCTGACTCACCGAGAGCAGGTGTCTCCCGGGGCCGAAAGTCGGGAGCGCGGCGTCGGTCATCAGGTCCTCCAGTCGTGTGGCGCAAAACTATCAGCGGTCCCCCTGACACGGAGCGAGGCCCAATGAACCTCGTCCCCAGTGCCACACAGCAGGGGCGGAGACGCCAGCACGGCTTGGCCAGCCAGTACTCCTGGCGAACATCCTCGTTTTGATACCCGATCTAGCCCAAGGCGCAGAATCGCGCGGCGGGCTCAGGTCGTCGTCGC
>PMLO01000005.1 GCA_003158895.1 Propionibacteriaceae bacterium | reverse complement strand
CCATCGAGCAGGTCGTCACGCCCATCCTACAGGTGTGCAACGGTCGCTGGGGACTCTGGGACGGGCTGTACCGCGTGAGCCTCGACCACCTCGCGGCCGGGTCGCTGCTCCTGTCGGACCAGGAGTCCGACAACCCTGACATTCTGCTGGTGCAGGACACCATGCAGGGCACCCGCAGCTCGCCGGAAATTCCGAACTGCGCGATCGCCGAGTTCATCGACACGGTCACCTGGGACCGCGCAGAGGTCAAGGTGCTGTGGGACACCGTTCAAGAGGGCCTCGACCAGCTCCGCGAGTTGCGCTTCTCGTGCCTGCCGTTCCCGAGCGGCGACCAGGCGTGGCGCCTGCTGAGCACCTGGCTGGCCCGCGGGCGCAGGACGTGGCACGCCGCCTGCTCCACCGCGCAGCACGGTATTCGCCTGCACCCAGGGATGCTCGTGCAGCTCAAGAGCCGTCTCTTCTCGACGACCAAGACGATGATCGTGGACACCGTGACGGACAACGCCCACGGGACCTTCGATCTGTCGCTGTTCGAGTACAGCGTCGACGACTTCGTGCTCGCGGCATACGTTCCGCAGACCGTAGTCACGACGATCACGCAACTGCCGAGCTAGGGAGGGTGCATGAAACGACTTCTGACGGCGCTCCTCGTGCTGCTCACCGCGGTGTCGGCGATGGCAGCCACGAACACGCTGACCGTCACCCTCGCCGGCGGGAGCGGGTCATTCGGGGCTGTCGCGGTCAAGGACAACGGGAACGTCGTGGGAGAGTGCGAGTCGACGGCCTCGCCGTGCGCGTACACGATCACCGACGGGGACGCGGTCCAGTTCATCCCGTACAACGAGGGGAGCTATGTTTTCACCACCTGGTCCGGGTACTTCTGCACCGGAGGCGGTGGGTGTTCAGGAACCATGCCGGCGAGCGACGTCGGGCAGACGGCGAACTACGCGCTGCCAACGCCGACGCCGACGCCCACGATCACCCCGACGCCGTATCCCCCGCTGCTCCGCATCGGGTTCAACCAGGGTGGTGCCGGATCGGTGCTCGTAGGACTGGACGACAGCTTCCAGCCTCTCTGCACGAGCAGGTCCTATCCCTGCACCTACGCGACCAGGAGCGGACAGGCGGTGCTCCTCGATGCTCTCCCGGCTTTGCCTGGAACCAGTTTCGAGTTCTTTCGGTGGACCGGAGGCCCATGCCAGGGTACGGTCGGGCCGGGAAGCTCGACCACCAACGTCTGTGAGTTCACCATGACGGCATCGAGTGTCACGACTGAGGCCGACTTCAAGACGGGCATCCCGCCGACTCCCACGCCTACCGCAACTCCGTTCCAGTCTCCGACGCCGACGCTNNCTCCGACGCCGATGCCGACCTCGACAGCTACGCCGACGGCGACGGCCACCGCAACCCCGACGCCGACACCCGGTCCCGCGCACTCCTCGACGTACCCGTACTCCTCGGGTTCGATCCTCCAGGCCACGTCGCAGTTCAACGACCTGACGGCGAGTACCATCGAGGTCTGGTTGAAGCCTAACCGCGAGAATCAGCGTCAGGGCATCTACACCACGCGCGTCGGAAACGGTAACGGCGGCTTCACCCTTCTGCTGTACAGCGACAATCGGTTCGTCGCGTTCCACGCGGGCCAGGGCGGCAACCTGTGGACTGATGCGACGGCTCATGCTGGCGTGTGGACGCACATCGCCGTAACGTGGGACGGCACCTACTCCCGCATCTTCTACAACGGCCTCGACCAGGGCTACCTGGTCGGGCAAGGTCTTCCCGCCTCCGGCGTGCCGCTGATAGTAGGTGCGGGAGACGGCTCGCCGTCATACGAAAGTCCGTTTGACGGCTCTATCACCGACCTCCGCATCTGGAACTACGCGAGGACGCAGGAGCAGATTCAGGCCACCATGTACAGCAGGCTGACCGGCTCAGAGTCCGGCCTCGTCGGGTACTGGAGGTTCGCGGAGGGAAGCGGCACGACGGCGGCAGACTCGACCTCGTACAATCACCCGCTCACGTTCAACGGGTCCACCGGCTGGAGCAACGATCTCCCGGTCCAGTTCACCGACAACTTCGAGGCCGACTCGACCGGCGTCATGGCGACGGGCTGGAGCCAATTCGGAGGGGCGCACATCACCGTCGAGACTCCGCTGACCGCGAATAAGGTGCTGCAACGACTGGCAGGGGGAGGCAATCAGAGCGACCGCGCCCGATGGGACGCCACGGCCAACTTCAACAATGTCGAATTCACCGGGGACTTCTACGTTCCGACGACATTGTGCGACCCGACGGTCATGTGGCGCACGACCGGCACAGGCGCATCGCCCACGGGCTACCAGACGGTGTTCGACTTCATCAACGGCGTCATCTCAACGCACAAGGTCGTCAATGGTTCCGACACCCTGCTCAACCAGACCAGCAAGGCACTCGGGAACGCCCAATGGTGGCACTTCCGCGTGCGTCAGTTCAACTCGACGATGTACATACGGGTCTGGAATGGCAGCACGGAACCCGGCACCTGGGACGTGGTTCTCACCAACTCCGACATCACAGGCTCGGGAGCCATCGCGCTCGGCGTGTACATCGACGCAACGGTCTATTGGGACAACATCGCGGTCGTGTCCTGGTCGCCGTGAGGAGGACTCGTGGACTGGAAACTGCTCGGCGAGATCGCGCACTGGATTGTACCGACCATCACAGGGATCATCGGCGCGTGGATCGCCGTGGCGTCCACCAGGAGAACGGGCCGTCGAGAGCGCGAGGAATCGTTCGAGAAAGCCGTCGTCGCCATCGTTGACAGGCACCAGAACAAGTGCGTGCTGCAAGACGCGCTGACTTCCGCAATCGGAGCCAGGAAGGCCGAG
>PMLO01000282.1 GCA_003158895.1 Propionibacteriaceae bacterium | reverse complement strand
TCGAGCTGGGGGTCCATGGCGTCCTCGTCGGCCCAGTCGCCGGGCGACATGACGTACTCGACGTCAGGGTCGATGCCGTGGTTCTCGACGTCCCAGCCGTGGGTGTCGAAGTGGAACGAGTACCGGGGCTGCGTGACGCCCGTACCGTCCACGAGGTCGAACCGGCCGTCGATGCCGATGACGCCGCCCCACGACCGCTGACCCACCACGGGGCCGAGCTTCAGCTCCTGCGCCGCCGCGCAGACGATGTCGCCGTCAGAACCCGCGAACTGATTGGTGACGAAGACGACCGGGCCTCGACGGCCGGCGGAGGGGTACGGCTCGGGGGCGCTGTGCCGTACGAGGTCCCAGCCGATGATCCTGCGGCTCAGCCGTTCGATGATGAGCTGCGACGTGTGGCCGCCGCCGTTGTAGCGCATGTCCGCGACGAGGCCCTCGTGGGACATCGCGAGGTCGAGGCCGCGGTGGAACTGCGCCCAGCCCTGCGCCATCATGTCGGGCACGTGGAGGTAGCCCAGGCGACCGGCGGACTTCTCCTCCACGTACGCGATCCGGCTCGCGACCCACGCCTGGTAGCGCAGCGGCGTCTCGTTCGCCGTGGGGATCACCGCGACCCGCCGGGTCGTCCCCCCACGGCTCAGCGTCACCTCGACGACGGTGTCAGCGGCGCCGACGAGCAACGGACCCACGCCTCGTCGATCCACGGCCTGCCCGTCGATGGACACGATGACGTCACCGGGCTGCGCATCCACGCCAGCAGCGCGCAGCGGAGACCGAGCCTCAGGGTCCGAGGACTCCCCCGGCAGGATCCGTACGATCCGTGCCCCGTCCGCATCAGGCTCGAAGTCGGCCCCGAGCAGACCCTGGACCGGCTTCCCCTTGGCCGGCTGCGGTTGTACGTACGCGTGCGAGGTGTTGAGCTCGCCGACGGTCTCCCACAGGACATCGACCAGGTCGTCGGGCGTCCGTACCTTCTCGACACTCGGCCGGTGCCGGTCGAGGACCTTGCCCCAGTCCGTACCGTCCATGTCCTCGCGCCAGTAGAAGTCGCGCATGAGGCGGCCGTTCTCGTCGAACATCTGCCGCCACATGGGCCGCGGGTCGATGGTGCGCCGAAGACGAGAGAGATCGACGCCGACGCGCGCGGGATCGTCGTCCTCGACCTTGGTGGTCGACGGGACGACGACCAGCTCGTCCTTCAGCCGCAGCACGACCCGTTCGCCGTCGCCGGACACCTCGAACGCCTCGCAGGGGCCGAGGACGGTGACCGACCGGGTGTCGAACGCGTACCGCTCGAGCACATCAGGCTCGGGTTCCTTGCTGACCCCGGCGCGACCGGAACCCAGCTCACCGGCCGGAGCAACGACGCGGCGCCACAGCACGCCGTCCTTGCCGGCGCGGAGGTCCTGGTAGTCGCCGGACGCTACGGGGAAGGGCACCAGCCGTTCCTCGAAACCGTCGGCGTCGAGCTCGACGGAGGCGACCTGCTTCGGGGCCTCGTCCTTCTTGTCCTTCGCCGGGCTCGCGTCCGACTGGACCTTGCTGATCGGCCAGCCGTCGGCGGCCGCACCGAACGGTGCCGGTGCCGTGGCGGCGAGCGGCACGAGGAAGGGCCGGACCGTCCCGATGAACGTCAGGTCGAATCCCTGCTCGTCGTAGCGGGGATCGAACGTCCGCGCGCTGAGGAAGACGAGGTGCTGCCCGTCGAGCGTGAACGCCGGGCTGGTGTCGTGGAACCTCCCCGACGTCAGCGCTTCGACGCGGCCGCGGCGGGCCTGCAGGTCGGCGTAGTACAGGCGGGTCGTCATCCCGGTACCGGTCGGTGCCACCCACGCCAGATAGCGGCCGTCCGGCGAGAACGCCAGACCTGTTGCCTCACCCTCCGGTGAGGTCCCCAGCTCGGTCACGCGCCCGTCGGACACACGCACCGTGCAGATGCGGCCGTCGCCGGTCACGACTGCCAGTACCGATCCTTCGGGAGAGGCGGCCAGCGAGAGCACGCGGCCGATCTTCCCTCGCGCGATCCGCCGCGGCTCTCCGGTGCCATCCACCGCGCGGATCTCGATCGCGTCCTCGCCGAAGTGATCCGTCACGTACGCGACCTGGCCGGTCGTGCCGATGTGGCGCGGCAACCGTGCGCGTACCCCCGGTGCGGCAGACAGCGCGCGGGCAGGGCCGGCCCGATGCGTCAGCGCGTAGATCGCGCCGTGCCACTCGATCACCGACAGGTCGCCGCCCTGGTCCGGCCGCGGTGTCATGAGCCGCTGAGAGGGCGCGATGGTGAGGGGTCGTACGGGAGCAGCGAGCTGTACGTCGACGGGGCGCGGCGCCGCATCGAGCGACGCCATCTCGTACAGCCGGCCACGTGCGTGGTAGACGATCCGCGTGCCGTCGGTCGTGGGGTTCCGTACGTAGCCGCTCTCGGCATCGTGGCGCGTGTGCTGGGTGAGGTCGCCGCCCGACGGGTCGATCGACCACAGCTGGGCCTGCTCGTCGGCGTTACCGGGGAACGAGGCGCCAAGGTCGGAGGTGAACAGGAGCCGGTCGCCCACCCATGCCGGCGAGTAGATGCCGGCTGTCTCGTCGGGAAGCGCCCGCGTCCATGGCCCCTTCTCCGAACCCAGCCACAGCTGGGGCGCGGTGCCGCCGCGGTAGCGCTTCCACATGGCCAGGTCGCGCCAGTACGGGGTCGTCACGGCGATGGTCCCGTCGTTGCGCACGGCCGCTGACATGGCCGTTCCGTACGGGAGCTTCGTCGCGGCACCGTCGAGGTCGACGGCGTGCAGCCACATCCGTACGCGGTAGGGCTGCCCAGCCGCGGAGGCGACGAGGATCGTCGAGTCGTCGAGCCAGCCGTCCACGTACGTCAGCTGGACTCCCCAGTACGTGATCTGCCGCACCTCTCCGGTGCCCAGGTCGAGCACGAAGACCTCGGGGACGTTGCCGACGATGCGCGTGTACGCGATCCGGGAGCCGTCGGGCGAGAAGCGAGGATGCCGTACGGGTGATCGCTCGCTGGTCAGGCGAGAGGCTCGACCACCCGCAGTGGGAACCAACCACAGGTCGTCATCGGCCACGAACACGATGTCGTCGCCCCAGATGTGCGGGTAGCGGAGGTAGCTGTCGGTCACCCGGCCAACCTAGCAACGACATCCGAACCAGCGCATCGGTCTTGAGGGACCGATCCCTACGTACGGGTCAGGCGCTCTTCTCGCGGCGCGTAGTGCGCATGATGAGGGTCGGCTCGACGCCCTCACGGATGCACTCGCCGGTGACGACGACGGTCGCGATGTCGTCGGAGCTCGGTACCTCGAACATCACGTTGAGCAGCGCCTCTTCGATGATCGCGCGCAGGCCACGGGCCCCGGTGCCGCGGTTGAGGGCCAGGTCGGCGATGGCGTCGATGGCGTCCGGCGTGAGCTCGAGGTCGACGCCGTCGAGCTCGAACAGCTTGCGGAACTGCTTCACGAGCGCGTTGCGAGGCTCGAGCAGGATCCGTACGAGCGCGTCCTTGTCGAGCGGCGACACCGAGGCGACCATCGGCAGACGGCCGATGAACTCAGGGATGAGGCCGAACTTGTGGAGATCCTCGGGACGTACGTCGATGAAGGGGTCGTCGTCCTTCTTGTGGGCCACAGCATCGTTCGTGAAGCCCAGCGGGCGCTTGCCGACGCGGGTGCTGATGATGTCCTCGAGACCCGAGAACGCACCGCCCACGATGAACAGCACGTTCGTGGTGTCGATCTGGATGAAGTCC
>PMLO01000262.1 GCA_003158895.1 Propionibacteriaceae bacterium | reverse complement strand
AGGGACCGCACCACGGCGCCCAGAGGTCCACCAGGACAAGGGACTTCGTCTGTACTGCGGCGTCGAAATCGCTGTCACCCGCGTTCACGAGCCACGGCAGATCGGCCTGGCAGCTCGCGCAATGGGGGAGGCCATCGGCCTCGACGGGCAGACGATTCCTCGTGCCACAGGATGGGCACTCGACCACAGGACCAGTCACAGTTCGATCATAGGTCCGGCGAGTCCTGCGCAGATGGAGTCGCTGTTAGATAGGCCCGTATAGCGTTGGTAGTTCACGAGAGGACGTGCATGGCCACATATTCCGACATCGAGGACATCTACGCGGATGCTCCGTCGGACGCGATCCATCAGGGCAGCGAGATCGAGATCGACACGACGAAGCTCCCCGAGAACGAAGTGATGCCCGCCGGGTTCAACCCCGGCAAGGCGTACGCGGTCGACCCCGACGTCTCTCGTGATGGACTGCCCACCTCGTCGTGACGCCTAGCTGATGCGGTCCTCGTGGCCCGTCGCTAGCTCCACAGGCCGCCCGGGGCGAAGACCTCGTCCACGAGCTCGTCGAACCAACCCGCTTCGCGCGCCAGGTCGAGGACGGTGTAGCGCGAGCGGTAGTACATCGCCTTGGGGAACGTGGCCCGTACGTCCCCGGCAGTCAGGCCGATGTCTTCCGGTGTCGCTGGCGCTCCGGCTGACCGCAGCATCTCCTGCAGGGTCTTGGCCGGTACGAGCTGTGCGGTGATCCTTGGTCGCAAGGCCGCCCAGCTGGACACGAAGCGCTCCAGGCGATCGCGGAGGCCCGCCCCGTCGACGTACTTCACCTTCGTCTCGTTCACCGCGTGGTCGGCGAGCGCGCCGGTGAACGTCGAGCGGATGTCCGCCTCGACGACCTCCCAGGGCGCCCAGCGGGCGACTGCCGCATCGATGTCGAGCCCGGCGAGGTCGCGGGCCAGGAACCGCTCGTAGAACGCGCTCATCGCGAGGGTCCCGATCGCCACCTTGTGGCCGTGCGACAAGGGCGGATCCCAGTCGGCGCCGAGGTGGTCGAGCTCCCAGAGGTGGCTGAAGTAGTGCTCGGCTCCCGACGCGGGCCGGGTGCCGCGATAGACCTGCATCGCCAGTCCGGACAGAACGAGGCCCGACACGAGACCTGCGTACGCGTCCGCGTCGCCGGCAGCGAGAGCATCCGGCCGGGACAGCGCGTCAGAGACGCCGCTCTGTACGAGCTCCCAGGCGAGCGGGTCGATGGGGTCGAGGCCGACCGCGTCGGAAAGGATCCAGTCCGCACCCGCCGGGATCTTCGCGGACAGGTCGCCGTAGCCAGAAGCCACCATGCTGGGCGGAGCCGCGGCGGCGATGTCGAGGTCGATGACCACCACCAGCGGGGCCGGGCAGGGCATCGTCACCTTGACGCCCTCGGAGCTCATGGGTGCGCCGAAGCCGGAGTAGCCGTCCATCGAGGCCGCTGTACCCACGACTCCGTACGGCTGCCCGAGCTGTCCGGACGCGAGCTTGGTGAGGTCGTTGATCGTGCCCGAGCCCACCGCGACGCCCAGCGCTCCGGATTCGGCGAGCCGCTCGCGGATGATGTCGCACGTGTCCAGCGCCGCGTACAGGACGGGATGTCCCGGGAAGATCATCGGCTCGAGGACCTCGACCCCCGCTGCGACCAGGGCGTCGTGCACGGCATGCCCCGCCGCCGCCCACGTACGTTCGTCCGCCACGACCAGAGCCGGCGTGCCGTCGGCGAACAGGGCATCGCGCAGGATCGTCCCTGTGGAGGCCAGGACGCCTCGGCCCACCTCGACGACCGACGTGTCGGAGGCCGCTGCCAACCCGCGCGCGATGAGCTCGATCGTCATGTGTGTCTCCTGGCCGTCGTGATGGGTGCTCACAGCTACTCTGCCCGGTCGAGCGCCGCCTGGATCCGCTCCACGCAGAACTGGTTGCCTTGGGATCGGTCTTCGCGTCCAGCCCGTACCGTCCGGGTTGAGCCGGCGCCCGCTTGCCGGTTTCACAAGGGATGTAGGGAAACCAGCACATCCCGTGGCACATCTGCCACGGGATGTGACGACATGCCTACAGCCCTTGGGGAACCGACAGCCTCAACACCGACGAGTCGTCTAGCGGCCGATGGCCCTGGGGGTGCGGACGACGGTGCCGAGGTGGACGGCGCTGGTCGACGCCGTGAACAGCCTCGAGGAGGGAGGCGCGGCATGGGCCGCCCGCAGCTCGGCGGTCAACTCCTCGACCCTCCTCTGGAGACCGTCGAGACGCAGCTCGAGCTCGAGGATGCGCTGTACGCCGTTGAGGTTGATGCCCTCGTCCTGCGACAGGTACTGGACGAGCCGCAGCCGGGCGACGTCGCGCAGCGAGTACCGCCGGCCGCGCCCACGCGTACGGGTGGGGACGACGAGACCGAGCCGGTCGTACGTGCGAAGGGTCTGCGGGTGCATCCCCGCTAGTCGCGCCGCGGTCGAAATCGGGAACAGAGGCGCCTCGCGGTCCATGCGATCCGGCAGGTGCTCCATGTCAGCTCCTCATCAGGTGCGTCCGCGGATTGGGCTCGGCGGCCAGCCGCTGGTACTCGGTCAGCGCCGCCTTCGCCTCCTCGGACAGGTGCTTCGGGACCTCGACCTCGATCGTGACGAGCATGTCGCCGGCGTCGCCGGGCTTGCCGACGCCACGGCCCTTGACCCGGAACGTACGGCCATTGGGCGTTCCCGCGGGAACGCGCAGCCGGACCGTACCGTCAGCAAGCGTCGGCACGTCGATCTCGGCGCCGAGCGTTGCTTCCGAGTACGTCACGGGGACCGTCACCGTGAGTGCGTCGCCGTTGCGGCCGAAGATCGGGTGCGGCGTGACGTGCACCGACACGTACAGGTCGCCCGGCGCGCCGCCGTTCTCGCCGGCGCCGCCCTTGCCCTTGATCCGGATCCGCTGGCCGTCGTCGACGCCTGCCGGGATCCGTACCTGCATCGTCCTCGTCGAGCGAGCCCGACCCGTACCGGCGCACACCGGGCACGGCGTCTCGATGATGAGCCCGCGGCCACGGCACTGACGGCACGGCTCGCTGACCGCGAACCCACCCGACTGCGACGACTGCATGCCGGAGCCCTGGCACGTCGGACAGACCTGCGGGACCGTACCGGCCTTCGCGCCCGTACCGCGGCACGCCTCACAGGCATCCTCGGACACCATCTGTACGCCGACGGTCACACCCGCGGCCGCGTCGGCGAACGGGATCGCCACCTCGCCCTCGATGTCCCCGCCTCGTCTCGGGCCACGGCCGGACCGGCGTCCCGTCGGCTGCTGGCCACCGAAGAGACCGCCGAAAAGGTCGCCGAAACCGCCCTCGCCGGAGTTGCGGAACAGGTCCTCAAGGTTGACGCCGGTGCCCTGCCCGGGGCGTCCAGGCTGGCCGCCGCCGGGGAACCGGAAGCCGCTGCCGAACATGCTCCGCGCGTCGTCGTACTCCTTGCGCTTCGCCGAGTCCGACAGCACCGAGTTCGCCTCGGAGATCTCCTTGAAGCGACGCTCCGACTCTTTGTCGTCGGGGTGCTGGTCGGGGTGGTTCTCGCGGGCAAGCTTGCGGAACGCCTTCTTGATCTCGTCAGGCTTGGCGTCCTTGGAGACGCCGAGGATCTTGTAGTAATCCTTCTCGAGCCAGTCCTTCGTGCTCATGCGGGCGCCTCTTGAGTCAGTCGGTCAAGGAACCAGGGTCATCAGGTACGAAGTCGTCTGCCCCCGGTGCGGCGCCCACAGGCTCCTCGGTCGGATCGGTCACTGCGACTCGTGCGGGCCGGATCACGCGGCCACCGAGGCGATAGCCGGTCTGGAACACCTGCGTACACGTCGTCACCGAGTATCCCGGGACCTCAACGTGCATGAGCGCCTCGTGGATCTGCGGGTCGAACTCGTCGCCCACCTGCCCGTACGCCTCGAGACCGTACTTGGCGGTCACTTTCGCGAACTCGTCGGCGATCAGCTTCAGACCGCCGGTCAGCTCGTCGTGGGCCTTGGCGCCGTCGATGCCGTCGAGCACCGGCAACAGGTCGGCGATGACCGATTCGATGCCGCGCTGGCGCGCGACGTCGCGGTCACGGTCGACACGGCGCTTGTAGTTCACGTACTCGGCCTGTACGCGCTGCAGGTCGCCCGTCAGCTCGGCGACGGCGGCAGCCAGGTCAGGCGCGTCGTCCGCGGAGCCGGAGACGTCCGCCCCCTCGTTCGTCTCGCCCTCGGGCACGAAGTCATCAGTCATGTCTCTCCTACATCGATCTCACAAGCCTATGAGGGCGCATCCATCCGGCGGCTAGCCGGACGGTGCGCCCTCGAAGGTCATACGTCAGTTCTTGTGGTCGTCGTCGTCGACGATCTCCGCGTCGACCACGTCGTCATCCGAACTCGTGGACGAGGACTCGCTGGGTGCCTCGGACGCCTGAGCCTGCTGGGCGGCCTGGTAGACCGCCTGCCCCATGGCTCCGGCCTTCTCGTTGAGGTCGTTCATCGCCGTACGGACCTCGTCGTCGTTGTCGGTGCCCTTGAGGGCGGCCTGCAACGTGGCGAGAGCGTCGGCGACGGGCTTCTTCTGCTCGTCGGTCAGCGTCTCGGCGTGCTCGGCGAGGAGCTTCTCGGTACGGAAAGCGAGCGCGTCCGCATCGTTGCGCATCTCCACGACCTCGCGGCGCTTGCGGTCCTCCTCGGCGTGAGCCTCGGCGTCCTTCACCATCCGGTCGATGTCGTCCCTGGCCAGCGCGGAGCCGCCGGTCACGGTCATGGACTGCTCCTTGGACGTGGCCAGATCCTTGGCATGGACGTGGACGATGCCGTTCGCGTCGATGTCGAAGGTGACCTCGATCTGGGGCACGCCACGTGGCGCCGGCGGGATACCTACCAGCTGGAACTTGCCCAGCGTCTGGTTGTACGACGCCATCTCGCGCTCACCCTGAAGGACGTGGACCTCGACCGACGGCTGATTGTCGTCAGCGGTCGTGAAAGTCTGCGACTTCTTGGTGGGGATCGTGGTATTGCGCTCGATGATCTTGGTCATGACGCCACCCTTGGTCTCGATGCCCAGCGACAACGGCGTCACGTCGAGCAGCAGGATGTCCTTGACGTCGCCCTTCAGCACTCCGGCCTGCACGGCGGCGCCGATCGCGACGACCTCGTCGGGGTTCACGCTCTTGTTGGGCTCCTTGCCCGTGACCTTGGTGATCAGCTCCTGGACGGCGGGAATTCGTGTCGAACCACCGACCATGATCACGTGGTGAATCTGGTCGAGGGTCAGACCCGCGTCCTTGATTGCCTGGTCGAACGGCTTGCGACAGCGCTCCACGAGATCGGCCGTCAACTCGTTGAACTTCGAGCGAGTCAACTTGAGATCGAGGTGCTTGGGGCCTTCGGCAGTCGCCGTGATGAACGGCAGGTTGACCTGGGTCTCCTGCACGGACGAGAGCTCGATCTTCGCCTTCTCCGACGCCTCCTTCAAACGCTGGACGGCCATCTTGTCGGCGGACAGGTCGACACCCTCGGTGTCCTTGAACGTCTTGATCAGCCAGTGCATGACCGCGTCGTCCCAGTCGTCGCCACCGAGGTGGGTGTCGCCGTGGGTGGACTTCACCTCGAACACGCCTTCGGCGATGTCGAGCACCGAGACGTCGAACGTCCCGCCACCGAGGTCGAAGACCAGCACGGTCTCTTCCTGGCCAACCTTGTCGAGGCCGTAGGCGAGCGCCGCGGCGGTCGGCTCATTCACGATTCGCAGCACTTCAAGTCCGGCGATCTGGCCGGCTTCCTTCGTCGCGGTGCGCTGGGCGTCGTTGAAGTATGCGGGCACGGTAATGACCGCTTGGGTCACCGTGTCGCCTAGGTACGCCTCGGCGTCGCGCTTCAGCTTCTGAAGAATTCGCGCTGAGATCTCCTGAGCCGTGTACTTGGTGCCGTCGATGTCGACGGACCAGTTCTCGCCCATGTGGCGCTTCACCGATCGGATCGTGCGCTCGGGATTGGTGATCGCCTGACGCTTCGCGACCTCACCAACGAGCACCTCGCCGGTCTTGGAGAATCCAACCACGGAAGGGGTCGTGCGACCGCCCTCGGCGTTGGGGATAACGACGGGCTCACCCGCTTCAAGGACACTGACCACCGAGTTGGTGGTTCCAAGGTCGATACCGACTGCCTTTGCCATGAACTGCTCCTTAGCTGTTTCTTCGTCTCTGACTCGCCGGACCATCCAGGAAGCGAGAACCTACGAGTTCAATGATACAGAGTTGAGCCTCTGCTTGTCAAGAAAACGTATAAAGATTCTGATAGTTCTCGATAATGACCAGTGCACCCCTGTATCGCTGTAATTCCCCAGTATCAAGGGAACTGGACATCGGGAAGCGAGCTAGTACGTGACCACGAGCCGCTGGGAGTGGCCGTCCACCAGCATCGGTCCGCCGTACGGGAGGATCAACTGGGGATCGGTGTGCCCGACGTCGGGTCCAAAGACGGCGAGGGCCCCAGGGTTGTACTCGTCGAGCGCCCTGAGGACCGCGTCGCGCTGTTCCTCGCGGTACGCCTGGCGGGCGCGCTCGTCCGGGCGACTCTCCCGGTTCCAGGCCTTGGCCTTGGCCACAACGAGCGCGGGGAACTGTTGGAGCAGCCCGCGTTCGCCGAAGTTGCGCAGCATGAAGTAGACGTCTCGAGGTGAAGGCAACTCCTCGGACGTCTCCAGGATCAGGATGCAGCCCTCGTAGTCCTCGACCGGACGAATCCATCGATTCGCCGCGAGATTCCAGTGGAGGATCTCGAGATTCCCGCCCCAGGTGTGCCCCGAGACGATCGTGCCACTGTTGTGCCAATGCCATCCCGGATCGGGTGTCGTGGCGAGTTCCTCCTCCAAGGTCGATATGTCGCTCCAGTCGGCTTCCAGGTCGGTGAACCTCTCGACGGGAAGGATCTGGACCGTGTCGTTCGTGAAGAGTGCCTTCTTCAACGAATCAAGTGAGAGAGGATGGGTCCCTCCCGGCCGGGCGAGATGGGCCATCGTCGATCCGCCGTGGTAGCTGACGATCCCCAGATTCCACAAGTAGTTGAGGAGGTTCGTGTTGTCGCTGTAGCCAAGGAACCTCTTCGGATTGGCGAGGAGCACGTCAGGGTCCAGGTACGGCAGCACCGTGAGCTGGTCGCTGCCCCCGATCGACGCCATGACCGCGCCGATGCTCGGGTCGCTGAACGCCGCCATCAGGTCGCGGGCCCGGTCCCTCGCTGACGCCCCCACCTCGCGGGTGGTCGCATACTCGACCGGTTCGAGGCCGAGCTGATCACGCAAAGCCCGCATGGACCGCTCGTGGACATCGGGGAACGCTCCGGGTCCCGCCCACGAGGGCGAGAGCACCGCCACGCGGTCGCCGACCTTGACGCGAGGCGGCGACTGAAACGGCGGCCGCTTGCTTGGATGTCCGAAGGAGTTCACTTCCCACAGTGTTCCAGATGATCCGCTGCGCGTTTTCGAACGCGTACGCGCCGATGAGCCGCTCCACTCTTGACCAAGAGATTGGCGGGTGCGCAGTGGATCCCACCATCCCGGTAGCCCTTGAGAGGACCCCGATGTGGCTTCCCCCCTCATTCGGTACGCTGGAAACGTGCCAGATCTCATACTTCTACGCCACGGGCGTTCGCTATGGAACGACCTCAACCTCTTCACGGGCTGGGAGGACGTCGACCTGGTCGCCGCCGGCGAAGCCGAGGCGCACACGGCGGGCGAACTGCTCGCCGCCGAGACCGATCTCGACCTTCGAATCCTGCACACTTCGCTGCTCACGAGGGCCATTCGAACCGCCGAGATCTCGCTGCACGCGTGCGGGCGCTCGTGGCTGCCCGTGCGGCGCACCTGGCGGCTCAACGAGCGCCACTACGGCGACCTGACCGGCAAGAACAAGAAGGAGACCGCCGAGCAGTTCGGCGCCGACCAGGTGAAGCTCTGGCGACGCTCATACGACGTGCCGCCGCCGCCGCTGCCCGAGGGCGATCCACGCAGCAACCTGACTGATCCGCGATACCGCGACGTGCCCGTTGAGTTCATTCCCGCCACCGAATGCCTCAAGGACGTGGTGGCTCGCGTGACTCCCTACTTCGGCGAGGTCATCGTTGAGGACCTTCGCCGCGAAGCGGTGAGGGGTGGGGCGGTCATTGTCGTGGCCCACGGCAACTCGATTCGCGCTCTTCGAAAGGTCCTGCAGAACATCTCCGATGAGGAGATTGCGGACCTGGAGATTCCCACGGGTATTCCTTACCGCATCAAACTGGACAACGAACTCACGGTCCTGACGGCCGAGTATCTGGGCGACCCCGCGGCCGCGGCGGCGGCGGCCGAAGCGGTCGCACGCCAAGCCGGCTGATTCGCTGACCAAGAAACGACTGGCCGGGAGTTGCACGTCGGGCCCACTCCCAAAGAGCACTCCACGTAACGAGACGCCAACCAATGGCTGGTTCCTTGGCGGCCCAGCGTGCAGCAGCCGAAACCGCCGCACGCTGGGCCGGATGAGTTACACCGCTTCGGGGCCTCGCTCGTTGGTGCGAATCCGCACCACGCGCTCGACGTCGGTGACCCACACCTTGCCGTCGCCGACGGTATCGGTACGCGCGGCGCTCACGATCGCGTCAATAACCTGCTCAACCTGCTCGTCGGTGACGACGATCTCGATCTGAATCTTGTCGAGGAAGTCGAACTCGTATTCCTTGCCGCGGTAGATCTCGATGTGACCCCCGGTGCGTCCGAATCCTCGCACCTGACCCACGGTCATTCCCGTGACACCAACTTCCTTCACGGCGACCTTCACCTCGTCTAGCTTGAACGGCTTCACAACCGCAGTGATTAGCTTCATGATCTGCTCCTTAAACGTTGTCGCTGTGCGTGTGGCTTGGGCTGGATACTGGCTCACCGAAGGTGGGCTCTGGGAAGGCCTCTTCCTCGTGGATGGCGATGTCACCGAGAGCCAGCACCTCATCGCTTTCACGAAGACCACCGAGGATCCACTTCACGAGATAGAAGATAGCGGCCGTGCCGACGGCGGTGTAGCCAATGATCCACAGCGCCGCGAGGAACTGCTCCCACAGCTGGTGGAACGAATGGCCGTAGAACCAGCCGTCCACCGAGAATCCTCCCGTTCCCTTGTACTTCGCGCCAGCCACGCCGTATTCGGTCATGCCGGGGTCGGCAAGGATTCCAACCAAGAGACCGCCGACGAGACCGGCGATGCCGTGGGTGTAGACGACACCGAGGGCGTCGTCGACCTTCGAGAAGGGACGAATCCTCGAGAGGTAGTTCCACGCCACCCAGACAATCGACGAGGCGATCAGGCCGACGCAAATGGCGCCCGTGCCGTTCACCCATCCGGCGCTCGGCGTGATCGCCACCAGGCCGCAGAGCATGCCGTTGATGGCACCGAGGAACGTGGGCTTCTTCTGGCGAGAGAAGAACATGTCCATCATCAACCAGGTGAGCACGCCAACCGCCGTCGCGACGTTGGTGTTGAGCACCGCGCTCGCGGCGTCGGCGCCGGCGTAGAAGGGGTCACCACCGTTGAACCCGTTCCAACCGAGCCAGAGGATTCCCGCACCCACCGCGACCATCATCAGGTTGCTCGGGAACGCGTTTTCACGGTCCTGCCAGCGGCGTGGTCCGAGGATCGCAGCACCCACGAACGCGGCGACGCCAGCGCTCAGGTGAATGACGTATCCGCCCGAGTAGTCGACCGCGCCCTTTTGGGCGAAGAATCCGCCGCCCCAGAGCAGGCAGGCGTTCACGCAGTAGATCAGGGTGATCCACAGCGGCACGATCAAGAGCCACGCCTTGAACTTCAGTCGTCCGACCAGTCCACCGAGGAAGAGCAGCGGGGTGATCGCGGCGAACACGAACTGGAAGTACGCCAGCGTCGCCGTTGAGTAGTGGAAGGGGATCAGCGAGTTGGCACCCGAGACGGCTTGACCCTGCTCCGCGCCAGCGGTGGAGAGCGGCGTGAAGTGGCCCACGAACCCGCTCCAGAACGATCCGGTCGAGCCGAAGTGCGATATTGGTCCGAAGGCCATGTTGTAGCCCCAGAGCATCCACACGACGAGGGTCAACGAGAAGCCGGAGAACACCATCAACATCGTGTTGACGATCCACTTCTTTCGCACGAGTCCTCCGTAGAGAACGGCCAGTCCCGGCAGGCTCATCAAGCCGACGAGTGTCGCGGCCACGAGTTGCCAGGTGTTGTCGGCCGGATTCAGCCAACTGGGATACGGGATGTTGGTCGCTGCGAATAGCACATCCACTCCTTTAATAACTAGGAGAGGGCGACGCTGACCTCTGGTTGTTCGCACCAGTGTGCCAACCAAGGGTTTCTAATTCGTTAGCGAAGTGTTTCGTGCGTATTAACTACGGCGCGGTGCCGGGACCACCTGGTCCCGCGGACGCCGGAGCCATCAGGGATCGCTCCACCACCTGGGAGATGTCCATCACCGAGACCTCGTCGCCCTTGCCGTTGGCCTTGACGGCGTCGTCGAGCATGATCATGCAGAATGGGCAGGCCGTCGAGACGATGTCCGCGCCGGTGCCGAGCGCCTCGTTGGCGCGGTCCATGTTGACGCGCGTGCCGATGTTCTCCTCCAGCCACATGCGCGCGCCGCCCGCGCCGCAGCAGAAGCCCTTCTCCCGGCAGCGCCCCATTTCGACCTGCTTGACGCCCGGTATCGCGTCGAGCACGTTGCGCGGTTCGTCGAACACGCGGTTGTGGCGCCCGAGGTAGCAGGG
>PMLO01000100.1:15497-15627 GCA_003158895.1 Propionibacteriaceae bacterium | reverse complement strand
GTTGGCGTTCACCGTGTTCCCGGTACCGGTGTAGTCGTCATACCTGCCGTGGGCGGCCGGGTCGACCAGGTAGTAGGTGAGGTTGTCCAGGCCACGCAGGGACAAAATCGGCCCTCCCGTCCCGGCTTCG